>DASQRM010000090.1:0-2538 GCA_035642895.1 Streptosporangiaceae bacterium
GCGGCCACGGCCGGCTGTTCCGCCGGGCCCGCTCTTCGAAGCGGGCGAGGAGGTCCCCCGGCGCGGCCGAGTTCCCCCAGGCCGATCAGCGCTTCCAGGTGGTCGGCGTGAAAACGCCACTGGCCCGGCTCCAGCAATCCGATCGAGTCGGCGATGTCATCGACCCGGGACAGGTACCGGCTGGCGTCGGCGAGCCTGCCCAGCGACAGCTCGAGGAACCCCAGTACCCGAAGGCCCCATCCGGCCACCCAGGGATCAGCACGCTCGTCCGCGAACGCCAGGCCAGCCTCCGCGTCGCAGCGCGCCAGGTCGGCCAGGCCGAGGTGCGCGTTCACCAGCCCGCGGGCGCACCGGTTGAGGCTGATCACGACCGCTTGTTCCGTCCACTCGGCCGCCTCGACGCACGTGTTCGCATAGTCGGCGGCCCGCTCCCAGTCACCTGACCACAGTTCCAGCTCGGCTAGCTGCCAGAGGATGTCCGGCAGCGAGCTCCAGTCTCCTTCGTCGGCGGCGTCCTGCCGGTCGGCCTCGAGGATCGCGCGGGCCTCGTCGAACTCATCGGCCCACATGAGGAACACACCCAGGTTCGACTTGGCCCGCCACGTCACCGGGGGACGCTCGACCGAGCCCTCCTCCAGCTCGATGGCCCTGGCCAGCACATCGCGCGATAGGCCTCGGCCCGTGTAGTGGCGGGCCATGGCCAGCCCGACGAGTGCGGCGGACAGGATCCGCGGGTCGGGGGGGGGCTGCTGGTCCAGCAGGTCGATCGCCTGCCGCGCGTGCGCCTCCCGCTCTAGGTTGCTGTGGTGGGAGAGCTGCGCCACTAGTGCGTGCGCCTCGGCCAGGGTCAGGCTGCCCGGCACCGCCTCCGCTACCGCCTGCCTGGCGCAGGCTGCGCCGGCCGGCTGGCTTTCCGCCCAGTACCGCACGACGGCCAGGCGCAGGAGCACCCGCGCGCGGTCCGGTCCGGCGACCATCTCGGCCACGAGCGCTTCCAGCTCTGAGCGGGCGCCTGTGGTGTCCCCCGCCTCGAACAGGTACTGGGCAAGGTCGAGGGTGCGGCGGATGCGGTCGGGGTCCCGGCCGACCGGGGTGAGTCGGCGAGCAAGCTCGGCCAGCCCGGCGGCGCCTTCCGGTGCGGCCGCCGATCGCGCCGAGGCCGCGGCCGCGTCCAGGGCCTCCGCAATATCCGCGTCCGGGCCCTCGGCCCCGAGCCCTAGATGCCAGGCGCGGGTTCTGGCATCGGCGCCGCCGTCCGCGCCGGACCCGGCCAGCGCCGCGGCGATCGCCCGGTGCAGGCGCCGCCGCCTGGCCGGGGGCATCTGGGAGTACACCACCGAAGCCAGCAGCGGGTGGGTGAACTCCAGGCCGCTGTCGTCTCGGGTCAATATGCCGGCGTCCTCGGCTTCGGCCAGGCCCGCGACCATCTGCCCATCCTCGCCGGCGGCCGCGGTCACCAGGGCCACCGGCGCCCGGGGCACGGCCGATACCACCAGCAGTGCCTCGCGAGCACTGGGCGACAGCGGCTCCAGCCGGTCCCGCACCAGCTCGCCGATCGTCGCCGGTACCGGAAGCGCGTCGGTGGAGGCAGGCATCCCCCGCCGGATCAGCGACCGGGCTATTTCCAGAGCGAAGAACGGATTTCCTCCCGAGGCCGCATGCACCCGTCGCAGGACCGGCCGCGGCAACCATGTTCCGAGGCGTACGTGCACCAGCCGGTGCAGCTCTCCGACCGGCATCGGCCCGACCGCCACCGTGCGCAGCGGCCGCCCGCCGAACGCTCGCTCCAGGCTCAGCGGAACCGGCCCGGGGCCCGGCCGGCAAGCCGCCACCACCGCTACCGGCTCCACCGTCAGCCGGCGCAGGGCGAACGCCAGCACCCGCGCCGACGCCGCATCCAGCCATTGCAGATCATCGATTCCCACCACAACCGGCGCAGACGCCGAGACGGCGCGCAACATCCCCAGCACCCCAGCCGACACCGCATGCGCGTCGGCACGTCCTTCGGCGCGCAGGAACGCGGTCTCCACGGCCCGGCGCTGCGGACCGGGCAGCCCATGGATCGTCTCGTCTATGAACGGGCCGAGCAGGTCACGAACGGCAATGTAGGAAAAACGAACCTCAGCCTCAGCGGGCCGGGCCGCCAGCACTCGCCACGACCGGTCACGGGCCAGGTCGAGAGCAGCCTCCCACAACGTCGTCTTGCCAATGCCGGCATCTCCCTCGATGACCACCACCCACGGACCCGCCCGCCGCTGTTCAAACAGCCGCGCCATTGTGGCGAGTTCTTGCTCCCTGCCCACGACGTCCGTCGCCACCACCCCCCCCCGCACCTCGAAAGATGCAGACCCCCGAATTGTCCCCCACTAGCCCTCTCTCCTCCACCACACGGCAAGACGCAACTTCTGGGACGCACTCTGCTCGCATCCGGGGGACTGTCGGTCCCATAGCTCCGGTCTAGGCCGGAAGTGCGATGGTGGCCATGGTGGTGATCGGCTGGCGGAATCGCTGGACTGGCGCGCTTTCGCCGGCGATGTC
>DASQRM010000091.1:0-14189 GCA_035642895.1 Streptosporangiaceae bacterium
ACCGCCGCGCGCGTCGCCGTCCAGCTTGGTCAGCACGACGCCGTCGTAGCCGACGCCGTCCAGGAACGCCTGGGCGGTGGCCACCGCGTCCTGGCCGATCATCGCGTCCACCACGAACAGGATCTCGTCCGGGTCGGTGGCATCCCTGATCGCTGCGGCCTGGCGCATCAGCTCCTCGTCGATGCCCAGCCGCCCCGCGGTGTCGATCACGACGACGTTGTGCTGGCGGCGGCGGGCCTCCTCGATCGAGTCGTGCGCCACCTGGACCGGGTCGCCCACGCCGTTGCCCGGCTGGGGGGCATAGACCGCCACCCCGGCCCGTTCGCCCACCACCTGCAGCTGCTGGACGGCGTTGGGGCGCTGCAGGTCCGCGGCGACCAGCATCGGCGTGTTGCCCTGCTGCTGCAGCCAGAGGCCGAGCTTGCCCGCCAGCGTGGTCTTACCGGACCCTTGCAGGCCGGCCAGCATGATCACGGTCGGCGGGACCTTGGCGAACCGCAGCCTGCGGGCCTCGCCGCCGAGGATCCCGATGAGCTCCTCGTGGACGATCTTGATGACCTGCTGGGCCGGGTTGAGCGCCGCGGAGACTTCTTCCGACGACGCGCGCTCCTTGATCCGGGCGATGAACTCCCGCACCACGGGAAGGGCCACGTCCGCCTCGAGCAGGGCGATGCGGATCTCGCGGGCCGTCGCGTCAATGTCGGCCGCGGACAGGCGCCCACGCCCGCGCAGGGTGGAGAAGACCTGGGTCAGCCGGTCGGAGAGAGTCTCGAACACGCATCCCAGGCTATCCGGTCATGGCCACCGGGTCAGTGCTTAGCTCGCCAGCGTTAGCCAGGCTTAGCTCGCCAGCGTTAGCCAGCCAGCGCGGCGAGTACCTGGGCGGCGATCTTGCCCCGGATCCGGGAACCGCCGACCGGGCCGCCGGACGCATCGACCACGTAGAAAACGTCTACCGCCTCGGCGCCGAGCGTCTCCACCCGGGCGGCCGTCACGTCCAGGCCGCAGTCACCCAGCGCGCGGCCGATCCGCCAGAGCAGCCCCGGTGCGTCGTGGGCGCGCACTTCCACCACCGTGGCGGTCCGCGAGGCATCATCCAGCAGGGTGACCTTGGGCGGAGCCACCGCGACCGGCGCCGGCGCTTCCCGGTAGGCGCGCATCCGGCGCTCGAGCCGTTCCGCCACGTCGAGCCGGCCTTCCAGGGCCCGGCGCAGGTCGCTGGTGACCAGGTCGGCATCCGGGAGGTCGCCATATTCGGGGGCCACGGTGAAGGCGGCCACGGCCATGTTCCCGTGCGAGGTGGCGTTCGCGGAGCGCACCGCGAGCCGGTGCGAGGCCAGCACGCCCGCGGCCTGCCACAGCAGCCCGGGGCGATCCGGGGCGACGATGGTCACCTCGGAACCCGTCAGCCGGGCCGCGGGCGCCCCCTCCTCGGCGAGCGCCGCCTGGTCCGGGCGAAGCGGCAGCGGCTCAGCCGGCACCTCCCCGGCCAGCCGCGACTCCACCCGCCGGACCAGGTCGCCGACCAGGCCTTCCTTCCAGTCGTTCCAGGCGGCCGGGCCGGTCGCCTGGCCGTCGGCGATGGCCAGCGCGTGCAGCAACTCGAGCAGCGACCGGCCGCCGACCGCGGAGGCTACCTGGGCCACGGTGACCGGATCGTCGAGATCGCGGCGGGTGGCCGTCTGCGGCAGCAGCAGATGATGCCGGACCGCCCCGGCGACCAGCTCCGCGTCAGACGGGCCGAGCCCGACCCGGCGGGCCACGTCCCGGGCCACCACCTCGCCGGTGACCCGGTGATCACCGGGCCATCCCTTGCCGATGTCGTGCAGTAGTGCGGACAGCAGGAGCAGGTCGGGCCGGGCCACGTCACGGGTGAGCGCGGCCGCACCTACGGCGGTTTCCACCAGGTGGCGATCCACCGTGTAGGTGTGCAGGGGGTTGCGCTGGGGCCGGTTCCGCACCCGTTCCCAGTCCGGCAGCAGGCGCTCGACCAGGCCTTCCTGGTCGAGCGCCTCCCAGACGGGGACGGCGGCCGGGCCCGCGCCGAGCAGCGCGACCAGGGCGTCACGCGCGTCGGGCGGCCAGGGCACCGGCAGCGGCGGGCACTCCGCCAGCCTGGTCAGGGTGCGCGGCGCGAGCGCGAGGGCAGCCTGGGCGGCCGCGGCCGCGGCCCGCAGCGGGAGGGCCGGGTCGGTGGCCGGGTCCGCGGCCCGGGCCAGCACCACTTCACCGTCCTGCTCGACCAGGCCATCCGCCAGCGGGCGGCGCTGGGCCTTGCCCCGCCGCCTGCCACCGCGGCTGCGCTGGGCCTGCCGGAACGCCTGGTCCACCGAGTAGGCGATACCGCGGCCCGCTCCGGCCAGGTGGCGCATGAGCGTGTCCGCGTCCAGCAGCCCGAGCACCCGGGCCACCTCGTCCTGTTCCTGCAGGACGAGCCGGTCGGTGGGGCGGCCGGTGATCTCGTGCAGCGCGTGGCGCGCGTCCATGATCGACTCGTACGCGGTCCGGACCCGGGGCCCGGGCCCGGGCGCCACCCACGCCGCCGCGATGGCCTGGATGGCGTGCACGTCCCGCAGCCCGCCCCGGGCCTCTTTGAGGTCGGGTTCGAGCAGGAAAGCCAGCTCGCCGCTGCGCTGGGTGCGTTCCACGTGCAGCGCCTGCAGTTCGGCCAGCCGGGTGCCGGCCGAGGCCCGCCAGTCCTCCAGGGCCCGCAGACGCAGCGCGTTGGTGAGGCCGGGGTCGCCCGCGACATGCCGGGCGTACAGCAGCCCGAGGACTACTTTGAGGTCGGTCCGGGCTACCCGGCGGGCTTCCGCCGGGGTGCGCACCGCGTGATCGAGACGGGTGCCGGAGTCCCAGATCGGATACCAGATACGGTCGGCCATCGCCGCGATGCCGTCCCGCCCGTCGTGCAGCAGCAGCACGTCGAGGTCGCTGCCGGGCAGCAGCTCACGCCGCCCGTAGCCGCCCACGGCAACCAGGGCCACTCCTGGTTCCGCGCCCAGCAGGGAGGCCAGCCAGCGGTCGGTTTCCGCACTACGCCGGGCACGGTCAGCGGCGAACGACGTCAGGGGCGGCCCGTCGGGCTGCGAGCGGGCCGAGGGTGCGGACATCACGACTGCCCCACCCCCCGACCCGTACTGTGCACTCCGATCAGACCTCTATCGCTGCTCTGGGGCTAGAGAGCGCCTGAACCGCGCTCACCAGTCCGAACCCGCACAACCGTTTCAACCGGGATGGCCCAGACCTTCCCGTCCCCAATACGTCCAGTCTGGGCTGCCTTGACAATCACACCGATCAGGTCGTCGGTGTCCTCGTCGTCAGCGAGCACTTCCAGTCGTACCTTGGGTACCAGGTCGACCTGGTATTCGGCCCCCCGGTAGACCTCGGTGTGGCCGCGCTGGCGGCCGTAGCCGCTGGCCTCACTCACGGTCATCCCGTGGACACCAAAGGCCTGCAAGGCTGCTTTAACCTCGTCTAGCTTGAACGGCTTGATCACGGCAGTGATGAGCTTCATGCGACCACCTTCTTGGGGCACCCTGTCCTGTGCCGACCCTCCGCCCAAGGCGTTTCGCCCGCCATCACAGAGTGTTTCGGGGGGGTGAAAGACGTGTGCCACATGTTACGAGCAGGTTTCACCATCCAGGGGCGCTGGGGCAGGCGGCAGCGTCCGCTGGTGCCGGACGTAAGCCGGGCGCAGAGCCGTGTCCGAGTAGTAGCGGTGGAACACCTCGGTGGCCGCGCCGGAGATCGGCGGGACGATCCACGTCCAGTCGGCCGGGCAGACCCGGCCGGCCCGTTCCTCGCGGGCCAGGTGGGTGAGGAAACGGCGTGACTCCGTGTGGTGGTCGGCGATCGTCACACCGGCCGTCTCGAACGAGTGCAGCACCGCGAGATTGAGCTCTATGAGCGCCTGGTCGCGCCAGAGCGAGCGTTCCCGGGCGGTGTCCAGGCCCATCCGGGCCGCGATTTCGGGCAGCTGGTTGTAGCGGCCGGGATCCGCCAGGTTGCGAGCGCCGATCTCGGTGCCCATGTACCAGCCGTTGAACGGGGCCGCCGGATAGCAGATGCCGCCGATCTCCAGGCACATGTCGCAGATGACCGGCACCGCGTACCAGCGCAGGCCCAGCTGGCCGAACCAGGGGAAGCGCGGGTGGATCAGGTGGACCTCGGTGACCGCGCCGGCCGGCACGTCAAACACCTGGGGGCGCTCGTCAGCGGTGGAGATGACCAGCGGCAAGACGTCGAACCGGCCCCGGCCGTCGGTGGCCCAGCCGAGCGCGCGGGCCAGGTTGGTGAGCTCTGTGCTGCTCGGCTCACCGCGCACCGACCCGTCCGGCTGCTGGTAGCCGGCGTACCGGACGAGCTGCTCGTTCCAGATGCGCGGGCCGCTCCGGGCTGGCGTATCCGGTGCGAACACCGTGATGACGGGCCTCACCCGGCCATGGTTCGTGGCGGCCCGGAGATGCTCCGCGCACTCCGCGGCGACGTCCGCCGCGCTGGTTACCTCCCGGCGGTCCCGGACCTTGAGGCTCTGCCAGTACAGCCGCCCGATGCAGCGGCTGCTGTTGCGCCACGCCACCCGGGCGCCGAACTCCAGCTCCTCGAGCGTGTGCCGGTAGGTGCCGGTCCGCCTGATTTCCCGGCGGATTTCCCGCAGCCGCGGCCCGGCCGGGCCCGCGCCGGGCACCTCGCGGCGGTGCAGTTGGATGAACTCGGCGGCCAGATCCATGTCCACGGCCTGGGCGGACCGGCCCGGGCCGGTGAGACGGGCCGACCGGAACGCGCGGCCTGGCCACCGCGACCACCCGGGCCGGCCGGGATGGGGAGCCGGGCTGGCCGCCGGGCCGGCCGCCGGTGCCTCGGGTGAAGCGGGCGCCTCGGGTGAAGCGGGCGCCTCGGGCGAAGCGGGCGCCTCCGGTGACGCGGGCGCCTCCGGTGACGCGGGCGCCTCCGGTAAGGTGCCCGCAGACTGACGATCCGCTGCCGGAGCGGCCTGCGGGCTGGCTGCGACGGGACTGTCCGCTGCCAGGTCGACCAGCACTGGGCTGTCCGTCGCCGGGCTGTCTGCCACCGGGCTGTCCGTCGCCGGGTTGTTGTTGGCCGGGATGTCCGTCACCGGGTTGGCTACGGCGGTGCTGGCCATCACAGGGCAGGCCATCACTAGATGGTCCGCCACGGAACTGGCCACGGCTGGGCTGGCGGCCGGTGGGGTGGCGGCCGGTGGGGTGGCGGCCGGTGGGCTGGTTACCGCTGGGCCGGTGGCCACCGTGGGAACCGCCATCAGTGAACTGGCCAGCAGCGAGGGCCCCGGCCTGCGGCCCACCGTGGCCAGAGCGAGGCCGGAGGTTGGGCGTGCGGCCGCTGCCGAGGACATCCGGCGGGCAAACGGGGCCCGGCGCAAAAGGGTTCTCAGGGGTGACTTCATCGCAGCGGCATCCCACTAAACGGTGCGTGCGTCACGAGCAGCTATAAGCTCGCGCACTAATGACCGACAGAATCCTCGACTGCGTCCACCCGTAACTCGCCGGGCGGATCGACCGGGTCCGTGTGAATACGCCAATTATGCTCCCCTGTGGTACGCAGTACCTGGGTGCAATTAGTCACCATGGGCGAGGGCCCGCTGATGTAGACATCGTCATCTTTTTGCGGGAGCTGGCGGGCGATGATATCCGGGAGCATTCCCTTGACTCCGGTGTAATCCGGATCGTCTGACACCGCGGTGATGACCCGCAGCCAAGGGTAGTACGACTCGAGCCGCCACAGGTCGGACAGATCGTAGAGCTCCGACTCACGTCGGGCGCCAACGATCAGGCGGATCCGGCGCCGGCGGTCCGGCTGGCTGTCCGCGATCGCCTGCTCGATCAGCGCCTTGAGGGGGGCCAGGCCGGAGCCGCCGGCCACGCAGAACATTCCCTGGCCGGACGCGGCGGCGAGCGTCATGCCGCCCTGCGCCGGGCCGAGGTTCACCCGGTCGCCCACGTTGGTGTGATGGACCAGGGCGGAACTCACCCACCCGCCGGGCACGGCGCGCACGTGGAAGGTGAGCAGGCCGTCTGCGCGCGGCGCGTTGGCCACCGAGAACGGCCGCCACACGCGGTGCCAGTGGGCCGACTGGATACTCACGTACTGGCCGGCGAGGTACGGGAACGGCTCCTCGGGGCGCAGCGTGAGCACGGCGAGGGTCGGGCTGCGCCGTTCGTGCCCGACCACCTCAGCCGACCACCAGGGCGGCGAGTGTTCCGCAGACTTCTCCGCGGCCGCGATCATCAGCCGTGTCGCCCGTTCGTAAGCGCCCGCCCAGGCGGCTTCCGCGCCCGGAGTCCACGCGTCCCCGGAGAATCGGCACAGTGTGGCCAGGAGGGCCCGGCCGACCGCCGGGTAGTGCTCGGCCAGCACCCCGTACTTGCGATGATCCAGCCCGAGCTGGCTCAGGTACGGCTCCATCTCCTCAGGCGTGCCGAGGCTGTGCACGATGCGGGTGAGGGCGCGGAAAAGACGGTCGCGCTGCGTATCCATGGCGGCCGGGAACATTGGGCGCAGTTCGGGATTCCCGGCGAACAATCGACCATAGAAATAGGCCACCGGACGGTCGCCCGCCTGATTCACGAGCGAGAATGTATGGGTTATCGCTTCGGTACTGGATACGACTGGCGGCTCAGCTTCGCTGACCACGTCGTCCAGCTCGTGGGAGTCCGTACTACCACCGCCGACACCGTTATTACCCATCAGAATCGCCACGCTGGGCAGTTTGCCACATGCACACCGTGGCCACAACTAAGTCCCACAAACACGTGCGACAGGCATGCCTCCTTCTACTAATATATTTAGATTATTAGTCAGCAGAGGATCTGCAGATAATGCGCCAATCCGGTCAAACTAATTACGCAAATGGCACATAAACCACACCCTTCAATCCCGGCTCCCGGATCCTCCGCGCGTAGCGAGCAGCGTGGGTGCCCCAATCAGGTCGCCAGGGCGGCACTGAGGTCATCGGGCGGCATGTGGGAGGAGGGGCCGGTGCCTTGAGTTCTAAGCTGGCCGGGTTTCGTGGCCCGGACGCCTCCAGGTCCACTGCCTCTGCCATGACCAGCCCGCCGCCGGGCCCTCCCCGCCCGATGCCCCGCCAGTCACACTGGACCCTCGCGCCCACTCTTCACGCCGAACGGGCGCCCAAACCGCCACAAACCACCCACCAGCCCGCGCGTTTCGCGTGAAGAGTCAGCGCCGGACCATGATCGATGCGAGCACGGTGCTGGTGGTGCGCATCAGCCTCCCGGAGGAGCGGGAAGGGTGGGACGCAAGGGGCATTTAAGACGCACGGTGTGCGGGAGACGGGGTATGCGGCACAGAGAGCGAGAGGCGCAGGAGCAGGCGGGGACGGAGGCCGCGAACTGGAGGTCGACTGCGTGCGGGGCCGGCAGAGCGCAGGGCGCGGAAGGCACACGGCACAGGAGGCACACGACACGGGAGAGGCGAGTGCCGCGGGCGCAGGGCACGGCGGGCGCAGGCGGCGGAACTGCAGGCGCGGGAGGCGCAGGCGGCGGAGCTGCAGGCGCGGGAGGCGCAGGGCGAGTGGGTGCCGACGGCAGGGTCAGCATGGGTAACCCGGCTCCGGGATCGGTCCTCGGGTCGCGGCGTTTGGTGGGCCGCGACCCGAGGACTGCTCCCAGAGCCACCCAGGCGGGAACAGGGTCACGCGCGGGAGCCCGGGGACTGCTTCTAGGGCGACCAGCGGGAACAGGTCACGCGGGGCCCGAGGGCTGTCCCAGAGCCACCCACCGGATACACGTCCCTGGGCCAGGACCCGGACAGTGCCCCAGCCGGGAAAGACCCGCTTAGCCCAGGATCGCGTCCACGAAGGCCTCAGGCTCGAACGGCGCCAGGTCGTCCGGCCCTTCACCCAGCCCGACCAGCTTGACCGGCACCCCCAGCTCGCGCTGGACCGCGATGACGATGCCGCCCTTGGCCGTCCCGTCCAGTTTGGTCAAGACGATGCCGGTCACGTCCACGGCCTCCGCGAACACCCGGGCCTGGCGGAGCCCGTTCTGCCCGGTGGTGGCGTCCAGGACCAGCAGGACCTCATCTACGGTGGCCCGCTTCTCTATGACCCGCTTGATCTTGCCGAGCTCATCCATCAGGCCGGTCTTGGTGTGCAGCCGTCCGGCGGTGTCCACGATGACGGTGCTGGCCCGCTCCTCGATCCCGATCCGGACCGCCTCGAAGGCCACGCTGGCCGGATCGGCGTCCGCACGGTCAGACCGGACCACCTGGGCCCCGGTCCGGTGGCCCCACGTCTCGAGTTGGTCGGCGGCGGCGGCGCGGAACGTGTCGGCCGCGCCGAGCACCACGGTCTGGCCCTCGCCGATGAGCGCCCGACTGAGCTTCCCGACGACCGTGGTCTTGCCGGTCCCGTTGACCCCCACCACGAGCATGATGGAGGGTCGGCCCCCCTGCGACCCGGTGTGCAGGGTCCGGTCCATGTCCGGCCCGATCTGCTTGACGAGCTCGTCGCGCAGCATCGCGCGCACCTGGGCCGGGTCGCGGGTGCCGGTGACCTTTACCTGGGTCCGGAGTTCCTCGGTGATCTGGCGGGACGGCGCCACGCCCATATCTGCGGTGATCAGGGTGTCCTCGATGTCCTCCCAGGCCTGGTCGTCCAGGGCGTCGCGGGAGAGCAGGTTGAGCAGGGTGGAACCGAACCCGCCACGAGAGGCGGCCAGCCGCCCGCGGAGCCGGGTGAGGCGGCCGCGCATGGGGGCCGGGGGCGCCTCCCGGGGAACCGGCTCGGCGACGGGCGGGAGCACCGCGGACGGCGCGCCCCTTCCGTCCTCCTCGGCCTGCTCCGCGGGTGGGGCCCGGGTCTGGCCCGCTGGCGGGGCCGTGGTCTGGCCGGCTTCCGGGCCCGGCACGGGCGGCCTAGGCGGCGCGCTGACCCGCCGACGGCGCGGAAGGACCAGGAATGTGGTGCCCAGCCCCCCGACCACCAGAACGGCGACGACAATGAGAATGATCACAAGTTCCATAACGGCCCCAGTCTGGCAGACGCCCCGGACTGCGCTGTCCGGGCGATGGCGGGATGGGGCCCCTGGCAACGGTGGGGTGGTCCGTACTCCCGCGGTCGCTGGCGTGCTGGGACGCCCGGACAGGCGAGGCGGTGCCGCGCTCCCCAGCCCTGAGCGCGAGGGGCCTGCAGGGTCAGGCGGTCTCGTGCTCCCGCAGCCGCTGGCTGACCACGGCCGAGACCCCGTCACCCCGCATGCTGATCCCGTACAGCGCGTCGGCGATCTCCATGGTGCGCTTCTGGTGGGTGATGATCAGGAGCTGGGACACCGAGCGCAGTTCCTCGAAGATGTGCAGCAGCCGCTGCATGTTCGTGTCGTCGAGCGCGGCTTCGACCTCGTCGAGCACGTAGAACGGCGACGGCCGGGCCTTGAAGATGGCCAGCAGGAAGGCGATCGCGGTCAGCGAGCGCTCGCCGCCGGACAGCAGCGACATCCGCTTGACTTTCTTGCCCGGCGGCCGCGCCTCGAAGTCGATGCCGGTGGCCAGCATGTCGTCGGGCTCGGTCAGGATCAGCCGCCCCTCACCGCCGGGGAACAGCCGGGAGAAGATCCCTTCGAATTCCCGGGCGGTGTCCTCGAAGGCCGACGCGAACACCTCCAGGACCCGGTCGTCCACCTCCTTGACCACGATCAGCAGGTCACGGCGGGTCTTCTTGAGGTCCTCGAGCTGGGTGGCCAGGAACGCGTGCCGTTCTTCCAGGGCCGCGAACTCCTCGAGGGCGAGCGGGTTCACCTTGCCCAGCTGGTCGAGCTGGCGCTGGGCCGCGGCCGCGCGGCGTTCCTGCTCGGCCCGGACGTACGGGATCGTCCCGGTCAGCACCTGCTGTTCCTCGCTGGGTGGAGCCGGCGGCGGCACCAGGAGACTCCCGTCGGCGCTCTCAGCGGTCTGCTGCGCATCCTGCGGGCCGTCCATGGAGTCATCGGAGGGATCGGCGTCAGCGGACCTCTCAGCGGCCGGTGCGGGGGGCGGCGAATCGGGGCTGATGACGGGGACCAGGACGTCCGGACCGTACTCGGCCACCAGTTCTTCCGCCGAGACCGCGAACTCCTCGGCCGCCCGGGCGGCCATCTGCTCCAGCCTCATCCGGTGCTCGGCCCGGGCCAGCTCGGTGCCATGCGCGGCGTCCACCACGCGGTCGAACTCGGTGGCGAGGTCGCGGACCTGGACGCGCACCTCCTTCAGCGCCACCGCCCGGCCTTTGCTGGCCTGCTCGGCCGCCTGCCGCTGCTCACTGGCCGCGGCCAGCGAGCCGGCCAGCCGGGCCAGGGCGTGCGCGGCGCCCTCGGCCACCGCGCGGGCCACCACCGCCTGGCGCTCACGCTGGATCCGCCGGGCGGCCGCGCGCTGCGCGGCCTGCCGCTCCGTGGCGGCCGCGGCGACCAGCGCGTCGGCCCGGCCCGCGATCGCCCGGAGCCGTTCTTCGGCGGTCCTGACCTCCAGCCGTGCTTCCATCTCGGCGTTCCGCCCGGCCGTCACCTGCGCGGCGAGGATCTCCCGGTCGGGGGCGGACTCCGCCTCGTCTCCGGGTCCGCCCGCCTGGGCGGTCTCAGACCGGGGCTGCTCCTCCGCATCCTGCCGGGCCTCGGCTTCGGCCAGGCTGAGCTCAAGTTCGGTAACCGACGCCTGGCTCGCCTCGTGCGCCCGGTGGGCCTGGTCGATGGCGGCTTCCAGGCGCTGGGCCTCATCACGGGCGGCGCGTGCCGCGCCCGCGAGACGGCCGAGCCGTCCGGAGACCTCGGCGGCCGCGGCGTCTACTTCTCGCAGCGCCGCCTGAGCCTTGGCCACGACCTGACGGGCCTGCTCTTCGGCCTCCACGGCCAGGGCAAGCTGCTCGCCAGCCTGCTTACAGCGCTCTTCCACGGCCTCCAGCCCAGCCGCCGCCTCGTCGGCCACGCTGCGCAGGGTGAACTCACTGGCCGGCCGGGCCGAGCCGCCTGAGGCCCAATGCGCGCCGAGCACGTCGCCCTGCCGGGTGACTACTCGCAGCTCCGGGTAGGTGCGGACCAGTTCCCGGGCCTGAGCCAGGTCGGCGGCCACCACGATGCCGGACAGCAGGGCCGCCAGCGCAGGCGCCAGACCGTCCTGGGTCCGGACCAGCCCGAGGGCGGGGTGGGCTCCATCCGGCAGCTGGATGGCTGGCGGTAGTCCCCCGTCGGCGGGCCGGGCCGTGTCTGCGGCCGAAGGCGGATTAGCCAGCCCGGGCGTGATCACCAGGCCGGCGCTGCCGGCGTCCTCGCCCTTGAGCGCCTCCAGGATGGTCACAGCGGCATCGAGGCCCGTCACCGCCACCGCGTCCGCTGCGCCGCCCAGGGCGGCCGCGATGGCTTCCTGGGCCCCGGCGTCCACGCTCACCAGTGCCGCGACGGCGCCGAGCACGCCGGGGTACTTCTCCGGGTCAGCCAGCAGCGTCCCCGAGGCATCCTTGCCGGTGCGCAGCGCATGCACGCCTTCTCGCAGCGCCTGCACCCTGGCCTGCAACGCGGCCCGCTGGCCGCTGGACTCGCGCTCGGCGGCCCGCCGCTCCGCAACCAGCACGGTGGCCTCAGCCAACAGGGCGGTGGCCTGCTCGTGCTCCCCGGTCAGCCCAGCCCGGTCGTCGTCCCGGCCAGCACACAGTTCCTGCAGCTCTTCGTACTCCTGCCGGGCCTGCTCAGCACGGGAGCGGGCCTGCTCGACCGCGTCAGCCAGCCGTCCGGCTTCCTCCTGGGCGGCGGCGGCCTTGCTCCGCGCGGCTCCGACCTGGGCCCGCAGCCGGGACAGGCGCTCGGCCCGGACGGCCTCGGCGCGGGCGCTGGCCGCCAGCCGCCGTTCTTCCCCGGCGAGCGCGGTCTCCGCCGCGGCGCGCTGGGCGGTGGCGGCGGACAGTTCCTCACGCGCGGTTTCCAGCCGCTCGCCCAGCACCACTTCCTGTTCCCGCAGCGTTTCCGCCTCGAGCTCGAGCTCCTGCGGGTCACGGCCCGGTCGTGGCGGATCTGGCTGGGCCGCCAGGTGAGTGTGCCGTTCCTGGGCCAGGCTGGCCACGCCGCGGAGGCGTTCGGAGAGAGCGGACAGTGCGAACCAGGCCTCCTGCGCGGCGGCGAGGCGGGGAGCGTGCTGCTGCTCGTCACTGTCCAGCTCGGCCTCCCGCTGGCGCGCCTGGGTCAGGACACGCTCCAGCTCGGCGCGGCGGGCCAGCGCGGCCGTCTCGTCGGTCTGGTCGCGCTGCAGCACGGCGGACGCGGTGACGTAGTCGTCGGCGAGCAGCCGCAGCCGGGAGTCGCGGAGGTCGGCCTGGATGACGGCGGCCCGGCGGGCGATGGCGGCCTGGCGCCCGAGCGGCTTGAGGCGGCGCTTCAGTTCCGCGGTCAGGTCCACCAGCCTGGTCAGGTTGGCCTGCATCGCCTCGAGCTTGCGCAGCGCCTTCTCCTTGCGGCGGCGGTGCTTCAGCACCCCCGCCGCTTCCTCGATCAGCGCCCGCCGGGCCTCCGGCCCGGCGTGAAGTACCTGGTCCAGCTGGCCCTGACCGACGATTACGTGCATCTCGCGGCCCAGGCCCGAGTCGGACAGGAGTTCCTGGACGTCGAGCAGCCGGCAGTGGTCACCGTTGATCGAGTACTCGCTCTGCCCGGACCGGAAGAGCAGGCGGCTGATCGTCACCTCGGCGTATTCGATGGGCAGCGCGCCGTCGCTGTTGTCGATGGTGAGGGTGACTTCGGCCCGGCCAAGCGGAGGGCGGGATGCGGTCCCCGCGAAGACCACGTCTTCCATCTTGCCGCCACGCAGGGTCTTCACCCCCTGCTCGCCCATCACCCAGGAGAAGGCGTCCACCACGTTGGATTTGCCCGACCCGTTGGGACCGACGACGCAGGTGATGCCGGGCTCGAAACGGAGGGTGGTGGCGGAGGCGAAAGATTTGAAGCCGCGCAGGGTGAGGGTCTTCAGGTACACCTGCCGGCTCCCCTCCCCCTCTGGGCACTAGCGACATCCGTGGGCCCCGTCGGCCGGAAGCCCTGTTACCCCCGTGCAACGCTGCTCCGGCAGGCCAACTGTCCGCACCTTACCGTGAGGAGCCGACGTTCCCGGGGATTCGCGATAACCCCGCAGGTCCGGGGCGGGCCATGATTCTGGGCCGCCTACCCGCTCACCAAATTTCGGCGCCCCGGGACCACCGCTGAACGCAAGATCACCGCTGAACGCAGGACCACCGCTGACTACAGGATCACCGCTGAGCACAGGAGCACCAGCGAACCCAGGAACACCGGCGACCCCAGGGTCACCGCGGGCCAGATCACGGCCCATGGGCACAACAAAATGCCACCAGGCGTAGCACGCCAGCCAGGCGGCAGGTTATGTTCGCATTAGCGGCGAAATTTGCGTTATTCGCAGAACGGCCGGGTACAGCGAACCCCAGTCGGCGCAATGATTACCGGATCGTCGCCAAACTCTTAACCGGTGGCTACAGCGAATAGGGACGCCGCCCGGAACGTCCCTGGTTCGTGATAACTACGGCGGCCCCTCAGGTGAGGGCCGGTTCACGTTCCCGATCAGCAACAAGCATTTCTGGTCCGACTTCCGCAGCAAGCGCGTCGTTCACGTCCTGGAGCCTGACCAGCTCGGCCTCCAGGTCGCGTACTCGCTGCTGAAGGCGGCGCATCTCAGAGACGATGCGGGGATCAGGCCCGCCGACGTGGCCGAGTAGAGCCTTCGCCATTGTAATGGGTCCTCCACACTGAGTGACCAGAGTGGGCGCACACGCGAAGCATCGCGAGAATGCGCGCGCAGGTAACACCACTAGGGTCCCACCCCGCGAGTATCCGGTCAAGTTGAGCGATCGTGCAGGTCACCATGATAGCGCCGAGAGCGCGGCCGTGGCTGGCAACGCGGGCAGCTGTAGGCAGATCGGTTCATGAACGGGTCGCGGCGGACCGGAGTACCGCACCTCGGGCAGGGCTCACCCTCCTGTCCGTATACGCAGAGTGACCGCGAGAAGTAGCCACTCTCCCCGTTGACGTTTACGTACAGGGTGTCGAACGAGGTGCCGCCGGCCCGCAGCGCGTCGGCCAGAACCTCGCGGACGGCAGCGAGGACGCGGACGGCCTCGGCCCGGCTGAGCGTCTCAGTGGCCCGGGCCCAGTGCAACTGGG
>DASQRM010000092.1:0-2595 GCA_035642895.1 Streptosporangiaceae bacterium
TGCGCGACGCCATGGCCGAAACGGCGCGGGCGATGTCCAGGGACTGGTATCGGGCCTGGCCGCTGGCCCGCCGGACCCTGACCTCCGGGCAGGTCAACTGGATGTTTACGCTGCGGCTGATGGCCTGCATGGGCGCGGCCGACCTGGTGAGCGAGGTGCTGCCGCTGCAGCGGTCGTACTGGGTCGCGCTGACCGTCGCCATCGTGTTCAAGCCGGACTACGGCTCGGTGTTCGCCCGGGCGCTGCAGCGCGGGATCGGGACCTTGGTGGGCGCGTTGGCCGGGGCGGTGCTGCTGGTCCTGGTGCACGGCACGTGGCTGCTGATCCCGTTCGCGGTGCTCGCCGCGCTGCTTCCGCTCGGCCGCAGCCGGAACTACGGGTTGCTGGCCACGTTCCTGACCCCGCTGGTGGTCGTGCTGATCGACCTGCTCAACCCGGGAGGCTGGCGGCTAGCCGAGGACCGGCTGATCGACACGCTGATCGGCTGTGCGATCGTGCTGCTGATCGGGTTCGCGCCGTGGCCGACGAGCTGGTATTCGCACCTGCCGCGACAGTACGCGCGGGCCGCGCTCGACGTGTGCCGGTATCTGGAAGAGGCGCTGGGTCCTGGCGCGGGCGCGCTGGGTGCCGACGCGCCGCTGGGTGCCGGTCCGCACGGGGCCGGTCCGCGTGGTGCCGGGCCGCGCGGGGGCGGGCCGCCGGCCCGGTCGCGGCTGCGGCGGTCCACCTACCGGACCCTGGCCGACTTGCGGGCCGAGTTCCAGCGCACCATGTCCGAGCCGCCGTCGATCAGCAGGCGCGCGACCGCCTGGTGGCCCGCGGTGGTCGCGCTGGAGCAGGTGATGGACGCGGGCACCGCGACCGCGCTGGCCGTCAGCAGGGGCGCGCAGGTGCCGCCGTCGGGCGTCCGGCAGTTGTGCGACGCGCTGCGGGCGGTGAGCGAGGCGGCGGCGACGGGTTCGGCGCTGGCGGAGACACCGGAACTGCCGGACGACGAGACGCTCAGCCCGGTCACCGACGCGGTCCGGGCGCTGCTCGGGGTGCTCGGCACTGGCGAGCGGCTTACCGTGTTAGGCCGGGCTGGCCATGGTCGGTTGGTCGGCTGGCCACGGTCGGGCTGGCCGTATCGGATTGGTCGGGCTGGCCGGATTCGAACCGGCGACCTCCGCGACCCAAACGCGGCGCGCTAGCCAAGCTGCGCTACAGCCCGTACCTGGCTGAGTGTAGCGGCTGTCCCGGCATGTTCGCTGTCCGTACGGGCAGCGGCCCGGCCGTTCCGGGTTCGGTGCTGCTTAGCCATCGTGCCCGGCAGGCGTCGCGCGAGCGCGGGATACGAGCCAGTCACGTCAGCTCCACCAGCCCCGTATTTCGAGTCAGCTGAAGTTGATCATGAAGATCGGTCCGCGGCCGAACGACATGGAACCCGGCTTTCACCGCGCCAGGACGCACTGGATCCGGGGGTTCATGGCGTTCGGCTGGCCCGACGCATACGAGCGTGGGTTACGGGGTGGTGAAGTGGTAGCCCGCGTCCAGAAGCCGGGGGAGGACGATCTTCAGGGCGGCCACGGTCTGGGCGCGGTTGCCGCCGCCGTCGTGCTCGAGGATGATCGAGCCGGTCCTGGTGTTGCGCATGATGTTGGAGACGATGGCGGCCACGCCGGGACGGGACCAGTCGCGGGGGTCGACCGACCAGTCGAGCGGGGTCATCCCGGCCTGTGCGCACTGCCCCAGGACGGCCGGAGACCAGGCGCCGTAGGGCGCGCGGAACAGAGCCGGGACCCGTCCGGTCGCATGGTGGATCGCGCCGGTGGCGCGGCCGATCTGGTCGGCGACCACGGCCGGGGGCAGGTGCGCCAGGTTGAGGTGGGACCAGGTGTGGTTGGCGATCTTGTGGCCCGCGGCCTCGACCTCTCGGACCAGGTGAGGGTAGGCGTGCACCTCCAGGCCGATCATCGAGAACGTCGCGGTCACCCGGTACTTCTCCAGCAGTCCCAGGACCTGCGGGGTGTACTCAGGGCTGGGCCCGTCGTCGATGGTCAGCGCGATGCGCTTGCGTCCGTCATGGATGTGGAACACGGGCTGATCCGGGTGACCATGGCGGCCCTGGTGCGGGTGGGCCCGGGCTAGCTGGGCGCGGGCCGGTGCCGGGTGTGGCGTCGCCGTTGGGTGCGGGGACGCGGACGGCGCCGAACGGGCGGGCGTGGGGTGCACAGACACCGGATGGGCCTGCGCGGATACCTCGGCGTGCTGGGAGGGGTCCTTCCAGAATCTGGTCAGCAGTGCCACTCCCCCGACGATCAGAACCGCCCTGCGGGTTGCCTTCCCCGTGGCCACCTGCCGCCCCCAGATGATCTCGACCTGAACCGCCCGTTTTGGGCGCTAAAGATGACGACTGCAGCGTGATGCATTCGGTTGTACCGAATACTCTAAGGTAACCGGGCGCACGCGGTGCGTAAGTGGCGAAATGACCTGGGTACCCGGCATGGTCGCGGTTCAGATCGCGTTGAGTCAGAATCCCCCGGGGCGACGTGCTAGACCTGTGCCATGCCCAGGCTGACCGTGACCGGGACCAACATCGACGCGCCGGACGCCAAT
>DASQRM010000093.1:0-3091 GCA_035642895.1 Streptosporangiaceae bacterium
AGCAGGCCCCAGAACACGGCCCGCTGCCCAGGCAGCAGGAAGTAGGCCGAGGCGAGCAGCACCATCCAGGCGGTATAGGCCGCCATCATCCCCCGTCGCCACGCCAACGCACACCCCCCGCACGTCTCCCGGGCCCCCGCCGGGATTCCGCCCCAGGCCTGGACCCCGGCGGACGACAATCTGCCTGGCGTGACCTCCTCCGCACGCCACCACCCGCAGGTGAGAGCGGGATCGCCCGCCCCCGGATGGGGTCAGGAGCCTGGCCATGGCCGATCCAGGGACAGCAGCCACAGCAGGCTCACGTTTAACAATCAGTAACACACTCTAGACAGAGCGTTCTTCCTGATCTTTACCCGCCTAGGCTCAGAACGTGCTTCACAGCGGCTAGGTTCGGCCGCGCCCTCCCCGGGGCCGCTGGCCAGACTGGTCCCCGGCCAGGCCCGCCCGGCGGAGCGCATCGGCCATGGACCCGCCCTCCTGGCCGCGATCCGCCTGATCGCGGCTGCCCCGCTCGCGGCCAGCGCCGGACCCGGCGTCACCGCGGCCGGGCTTGGACGGCCGGCCCGGCTCCCGGCGCGGCGCCGGGCCTTCCCGCCCCGCCTCCCGGCGCGGCGCCGCGTCTGCGCGGCCCGGCTCACGACGTGGCCCGCCACCCCGGGCGGGCACCTCCTCATCCAGCCGCAGGGTCAGCGAGATCCGCTTGCGCGGGATGTCCACCCCGAGCACCCGGACCCGGACCACGTCACCCGGCTTCACGACCTGGCGGGGATCAGACACGAAGTTGCGCGACATCGCGGACACATGCACCAGACCGTCCTGATGCACGCCAATGTCCACGAAAGCCCCGAACGCCGCCACGTTGGTGACCACGCCCTCCAGCACCATGCCCGGCGCCAGGTCCTCCAGCGTCTCCACGCCCTCGGCGAAGCTGGCCGTGGTGAACGCGGGCCGCGGGTCACGGCCGGGCTTCTCCAGTTCGCTGAGGATGTCGGTCACGGTCGGCAGGCCGAAGCGCTCGTCGGTGAAGTCCTGTGGCCGCAGCGACCGCAGCAGCGACGCGTTCCCGATCAGCCCGGGCATGCCCGTCCCGGCGGCCCGGAGGATGCGCCGGACCACCGGATAGGCCTCCGGGTGAACGCTGGACGCGTCGAGCGGGTCATCGCCCCCGGGGATGCGCAGGAACCCCGCGCACTGCTCGAACGCCTTCGGGCCCAGCCTCGGCACCTCCTTGAGCGCCGTCCGGCTGCGGAACGGGCCGGCCTCGTCCCGGCGCGACACGACCGCGGCGGCCAGCCCTTCGCTGATGCCCGACACCCGGGCCAGCAACGGGACCGACGCGGTGTTCACATCCACCCCGACCGCGTTCACGCAGTCCTCGACCACTGCGTCCAGCGAACGGGACAGCTTGATCTCGGCCAGGTCATGCTGGTACTGCCCGACCCCGATGGACTTCGGGTCGATCTTGACCAGCTCGGCCAGCGGATCCTGCAGCCGCCGGGCGATCGAGACCGCGCCGCGCAGCGACACATCCATGCTGGGCAGCTCGCGGGAGGCGTACGCGGACGCCGAGTACACCGACGCCCCCGCCTCGGACACCATCACCTTGGTGAGCTTCAGCTCCGGGTGCGCTTTGATCAGGTCCGCGGCCAGCCGGTCGGTCTCCCGCGACGCGGTTCCGTTGCCGATCGCGATCAGCTCCACCCGGTGCGCCGCGGCCAGCCGGGCCAGCGTGGTGATGGACTCCGCCCACCGCGGCGAGCCGGCCCCACCCGTTCCGCCCCGCCTCAGCTCGTGCGGGTAGATCGTGTCGGTGGCGACCGCCTTGCCGGTCCCGTCCACCACGGCGACCTTGACCCCGGTGCGGAACCCCGGGTCCAGGCCCATCGTGGACCTGGATCCGGCGGGCGCGGCGAGCAGCAGGTCACGGAGGTTGGCCGCGAACACCGTGACCGCCTCGTCCTCGGCCCGCTGCCAGAGCCGCATCCGCAGGTCGACCCCGAGGTGCACGGAGATCCTGGTGCGCCAGGCCCAAGCCACCGTGTCCCCCAGCCAGCGGTCCCCCGGACGGCCCTGGTCGCGGACGTCATAGCGCCGGGCGATTTTCGTTGCGTAATCGGAGGGAGCGGAAGGAGCCAGGCCGTCGGCCGGGGGCTCGCCCGGATCCATGGTCAGATCCAGGATTTCTTCCTTCTCGCCGCGCATCATGGCCAGGATCCGGTGCGAGGGCAGCGCGGTGAGCGGCTCGGCGAACTCGAAGTAGTCGGCGAACTTGGCGCCCGCCTCCTCCCGGCCCTCGCGGACCCGGGAGACCAGCCGGCCCCGTGACCACATCTGCTCCCGCAGCTCGCCGATCAGGTCGGCGTCCTCGGCGAACCGCTCGACCAGGATGGCCCGGGCGCCGTCCAGCGCGGCGGCCACGTCCGGCACGCCGCGCTCCGCGGCCACGTAGTCCGCGGCGGCCTGCTCCGGGACGGTCTGCGGGTAGGCGAGCAGCTGGTCAGCGAGCGGCTCCAGCCCCGCCTCGCGGGCGATCTGGGCCTTGGTCCGGCGCTTCGGCTTGTAAGGCAGGTAGATGTCTTCCAGCCGGGCCTTGGAGTCGGCGGCCATGATGCGCGCGGCCAGCTCGTCGTCGAGCTTGCCCTGGGCGCGGATCGACTCCAGGATGGCCGCCCGCCGCTCGTCCAGCTCGCGCAGGTAGCGGAGCCGTTCCTCCAGCGTCCGCAGCTGCGTGTCGTCCAGCGCGCCGGTGGCTTCCTTGCGATAGCGGGCGATGAACGGGACCGTGGCCCCGCCGTCGAGCAGGTCCATGGCCGCGGCGACCTGGTTCTCGCGGACGTTGAGCTCAGCGGCGATCCGCTGGCGGACTGTGGTCACGTGAGTTCGCTTTCTGGCTGGAGGATGGCGCGGGTCAGGAGCCTAATTGGTCCGCGGCGGCGCGGGGCTCACCAGCGGCCTGGTCGGGAGTTTTCGAAAATGTCAACGTTGTCGCGAGCCGGTGTTGCATTTACAGATTTTTCACGCCCGAATGCGAGGTTCTTCGCAGGTGGAGGCTTCTTCGCCTGGTAGATCGAGTGTTAACTTGTTGATATTC
>DASQRM010000094.1:0-49159 GCA_035642895.1 Streptosporangiaceae bacterium
CATCCGGTGTCCCCAGTCGCTTGAGGACGCCAGCACCGAACGCGCCGACCAGCATCTCGACCGCGCGCCGCTGCTCTGGCGTCTGCGCGGCAAGTCCCGGCTCGATCAGGCCTGCGATGAGGTCATCGGGGGCCACCCCGAGGACGACCCGGGCCCCGGTGGCGTCCGGGCGGGCGTCGGCGGCCACGGTGCCATCGAGGGGCACGCCCAGCACGCTGCCGTGCAGCAGGGTAGAGGGCGTCTGCCAGACCGGCGTGCGGATGACATCACCAGCGGCGCGGGCGAGCGCCGACGCCGCGCCCTGGTAGGGCCCGGTCGACTGCGCCAGGGTCAGATGGTCGGTGGCCTCGAGGCGGCCGGCCGCAGCCGGCGCCGCCTGGTCCGGCTGAGCCGGGTAGCGCTGGGCGGCCGTGAGGCCCAGCCAGGACTTCGCGTCCTCAGCGATCAGCCGGTCGGCGGCGCCGGCCGATGCGGCCGGGGTCACCGGGTCGGCGTCACCCGCGACCCGCCACCCCAGGCCGGCGAGGAGGGCGTGCAAGCTGGCCCCGGACCGCGCGCCGTCCAGCGGGTCGCTTCCGGCCTCAGACCACCACCCGGCGACCACGTAGGAGGCGGTGGGCAGCAGCTCGCCGCTGGCGGCGCGGATCGCCGCCAGGTCGTCGAGCGGGTCGTGGAATGCGAAGCGGTTGAGCGTGCCGTCGTAGCTCGCCGCCCATGCCGCGCTGCCGCCGGCGACGGGGGTGAGCCGGCCCGGCGGCACCGTGGCGCCCGCCGGCGTCGCGGCGCCAACCTGGGCCGGGTAGTCGGCGAAGAGCACCGCCCGGGCGGTGTCGGCCTCGATCACCCAGCCGGTTACCACGGCGGTGTCCGATCCGGCCGGGCACAGCAGCCGCACGACGGCCCACCGGTCCGGTGCCGGGCTCATCTGCAGACGCTGCCCGGGATCGGTCGGGTCGGCGTCGCCGGGGAGCTGGCCGATGCGGCCGCGCATCAGTGCGTCCGGCAGCGCCCAGTGCAGGTGCACGCCGGGCTCGCGGGGGGCACCCGGATCGAACGGGGCCGGGAAGGCCGGCTGGCCCGCGCCGGCCCGCAGCGCGGAGAGCATGCGGACCACCGGCTCCGTGCCGTCAGCGGCCGCGACCAGGGCCTGCACGTCGATGGGGACGAGCAGCCGCTGATCCCGGAGCAGCGCCGGATCCCACGTCCCGATCTCGCCGGTGGTCAGGTCGGTGCGGGCGAGGACCGACCAGCGCTGGGTACCCGCGACCTTGGCGACCAGGCCGGGGTCATAGCCGGTCACGACGTCTCCCTGGTGAACTCGGCCAGCAGATCGGGAACCTCGATCCGCGGCCGGAAGACCTGGGTCCACCCGGCCTTGGTCCCGGCAGCGGACGGGTTCGTTTCCGGGTCGGTCTGCGGGCCGGTCGGCCCGAAGACCTGCCGGTAGGGGTAGCGGAGCATCTGGATAGCGAACTCGGCGGAGTCGACGTCGCTGCCCATGTTCGTGCCCGGGACCGCGAGCAGCGCATCGCGGGTCTTGCGCAGGTTGAGGACCCCCGGTGCGCCGGGGCGGAAACGCACCGGGACCCAGCTGGTCTTGTCATCCATCGGCACGAGCGGCTCGCCGGTGTTGACGTCCCGCGGCGGCACCAGGCCCTGCCGCGTGGTATCGGCCGGGTCGCCGTCTGGCGGGCGGACTCCGAACTGCAGCCCCTGCCGGGGTTCCTCGACGTGCACCATGCGCGGCACCCCGTCGATCAGCGCGGCCAGCACCGCGGGCGCCAGCCGTTCCATCCGCAGCAGCCGCAGCCGGCGGGGATCGCTGTCCGGCAGCATCGCGTCGTCGGGCACCAGCTCGGAGTAGGCACGCAGGTGCAGCCCTGGCCAGCCGGCCACGGCGCGCGATCGCAGCAGGAGGCCGGTGACCGTGCCCGCCGGCCCGAGCGGCGCGGGGTCATGACCGGCGACACGGGCCAGTCGCTCGGCCTCATCCACCTCGCCGCGCACGTACGGGTAGACCGCCTCGAGCTGGGCGTGGTCCGCGGTCGTGACCGTGCCGACCGACATCGCGCCCTGCACGAGCGCGTCCGTCCACGCCCGGTCGAGGTAGAAGAAGCGCGCTGACTCCTGCGGCAGCAGCCCCGCGTCGGGGACGAGGTAGGCGAACGGCACCGCCGCGAGCAGCCGCAGCGCCGCCAGCCAGTCGGCGAGGTCGTTGGGGATGACCCGTGGCCCGGTGCGCGGGTCGGGTGGCTGCGGCTGCAGCGCCCCGCCTAGCGTCGCGGAGACTGTCAGCGTCGCCTCCACTGCCATCGCGCCGGTCAGCAGCGTCCTGTCGATCATGGCTCGAGCTCCCCCAGCAGGCTGTCGAGTGCGTCCGGCTGCGCCCGGGCACTGGGCTCGGCGCCAGCCACCGGTGCGGCCCCCGCCGCCGCCTGGGCCGCCAGGCCGCCGGCCACCGTCTCCGCGGCGCTGCGGAGCGTGACCAGGTCCGGGCCCTCCAGCACCGGGCCGGCCACCGCGTCGGCGAGCGGGACCGCGGTATCCGCGAGCGCGTCGACGGCACCCACCTGGGCCGCCTGGGCGCGCAAGGCGTCGATGCTGAGGCCGAGCCCGGTCGCGACGACGGCTTCGAGGTCACCGGTCAGGCCGGGGATCGGCGCGCCGGGATCGGCTGCGGGCCGGCGGGGTCCGACGGTGGCCGCTGGATCGGCGTCAATCATGCCGAGCAGGGTGCCGCCGACCAGCCGGCCCAGGCCGGCCACGCCGGCGGTCGCCGGCGGGCCGCCCAGCAGGCTCGTGCCGGTGACCGTCTGGGCGGCCAGCTCAGCGGCCCGGGCCGCCCCGAACTGCTCGGCTCGCCAGCGCATCAGGGCTGCTACGGCTGACGGCTGCGACAGCGCCAGGAGCCGGCCGATCTCGAAGGCCGCGGCGTACGTCAGGTCTTCGCGGCCGTCTGGCGTGACCCGCCGGAGCTGGTCGCTGGCGTGCGCGACCGGCAGCGGACCGCCGGAAGCGGCGGCGGCGTCCCGCTCGGTGGGGCGGGGCGCCAGCGGGCCCCGGTACCAGGCCGTGGCGTGGTCCCCCCGCCGGGTGAGGTGTGCTAGCCCGACGTGCCCGGTGGCGGCTACGTCGGGCACCGGGCGCGGCGCCGGTGGTGCCTGCGGGTCCGGCTCGGGCAGGCTGCCCAGCAACGCCACGTCCAGCGCTTGCATGAGCCCTTCGAAGGACGGGTCCCCGTCCACGGTGAACTGCCAGTGCGTGAGGACCGGGAAGCGGTAGGTCTGCTCGGCCGTGACCACGCCGACCGGGGTGCGCCACGGCCGGCCCATGAGCTCCCGGACGGCCCGCCCGGCGTCGATGCCGAGCGCAGTGGGCGCGGCGGCGGTGGCCGGCGCCGTGGCCCAGGTGTCCGACAGCGTGGACCGGGCCACGATCGCCGGCGGTGCGGCGGGCCCGGCCTTCGGCGGTCCGCCTGCTGGCTGGGCCATAGCGAGGGTGTCGGGGTCGGCGAACGTGTCCGCGTAGAGGTCGAAGTGGGCGATCGCGTCGACCGGAACGAAGGTCTCGACCGCGTCCTCGGTTGCGTCCGGCAGGGCGGCGAGCTGGCCCTCGAGGTTGATGAGGCAGGCCAGGTACTGCACCGGCGCGGCGGCTGGCTGGTCCGGGCCGCCGGTCGTGGTGGGGTCGGCAGAGGCCGGCCAGGGCAGCCGGTTGGCGAGCACGACCGCCATCCAGCCGTCATCATCGCCGAGTGCCAGCTCGGTGTCGGACAGGTCAACCTGGCGCACGTGGCAGAGCAGCGGCAGGTCCTCCTTCGTGGGGAACACCGCATCGATGACGGTCTTGGTGACCTCGAGATAGACACCCTGCGTGACGTCGTCAGTTCCGGCGAGGGTGACCCCTGGGGTTACGCACTGGGTGACGTCCACCTCCGGCGAGAGCGTCCCTTCGCCCTGGGCGATGACGACGAGAGCCAGCCACGGAAGCGCGGCGTCCGCACCGGCGCCTGGTGCCCGTTCCCAGGGCAGCGTGCGGCGCTTGAGGACGACCTGGGGCAGCCGCTCGGAGTACGCGCCGCTGCCATTCGCCGGGGGGTAGGTCGACAGCAGCTGATCGGCAGGCAGCGCGAAACGCGGGGCGTCGACGGTGAAGAAGGTCTGGCCGCTCTCGACCGGCATCGACGTGGGCGTGACGCCCGGATCGAGGTCGACCTGGGCGTCGAGCCGGAACTGGCCGGCCTTCAGCGGCGGGGTCAGCGCCGACCACAGGTTGAAGAAGCCCGGTTGCGGGGTGCTCGGCATCAGCGCGTCTCCCTGTGTCTTGTGCTGCCGTCTGGCGGTACCGGTTCCTGCGCCGCCCCGTGGTCCGCGGCCTCCTGAGTGCCCGGCCCCGCGGGGGCGGGCCCGGCGGGGGCATCCGGCCCGGCGGGGGCATTCGGCCCGGCGGGGGCGGCGGGCCCGGCGGGGGCGGCGGGAGGCACCCACGCGACCTGCACGGTGCCCTCGGCGCCGGCGATCACCGGGCCGGCGACCGCGTCGTCGAGGCCGAGCCGCGCGAGCAGCGAAGTGACGTCAGCGGCCTGCTGCCCCGACCCCAGCACGCCAGCCAGCTCCCACCGCGGGTCCGCGCCCACGGTGACGGTGACCGGCCCCTGCGAGGCGACGGCGTAGACGAGGTGGGAGCGCCCCCCGGCCACAACGAGGGTGGGCGCGTCGTCCAGCCGGGTGGCGCCGTCGATCCCGGTCACCAGTCCCTCAGGTGCGGCACCGGCGGTGTCGGCCGCGTCGATGACCACCACAACGGTCGCCACAGGGGCCGCGAAGCGGGTGCGGACCAGCCGGTCGCCGGTCACGACGCTGCTGGCGAGCACGAACCCGGCCGGGACCGGCCGCCCGCGCCGCCGGGCCACGTCGCCTTCGACCGTGACGACGGCGCCCGCCGCCAGCATCGTGGCCCACCCGACGTAGGGCAGCGCCTGCCCGCCGTGCCAGCCGAGCAGCCCCGGTGCGCGTGCGGGCGGCTGCCCGGCCGGGCCGAGGACGTCCGGGGCCTGAGGCGCGCCCGTGGCGGCGACGACCAGGCGCTCGGTCCGCAGCGGCACGGTGACCTGGCCGCCGACGGCGTCGATGGCGGAGTCGCCGAGAACGGCGCCTCCCGGGCCGAGCGCCACGACGCGGCAGGCGGCGCCGGACACGGCCAGAGCGGGCCGCGGCCGGGCCGGGTCGTCGACGGCGACCGACGGCAGGCGCAGGACGCTGACCTCACCGACCCGCATTTGCTGTGCCGTATCAGCCGCCGCGGCGGTGGCCGAGCCCGCGCTCGCGGTCGGGGCCGCGAACGAGGCCGACAGTCGGGCGAGCCGGGACGCGGCGTCGGCGGGAGCGCCCGCCCGGGCGAGGGCCTCCGCGCCCGAGCCCACGCCACCCGTGGCTGGCGCCGCCCCCCTGGGCAGCAGGCTGGTGCCCGAGTTCGCAGCCGTAGCCGGCCGGAGCACCAGCCTGGCGGCCACGGAGACGTCGGTGCGGAGGCTGGCCGTCGCCAGCGTCGGGGGCGCTGTCCGCGGCGTTCCGTCGGGCACCTGCGTGACCGTGGTCCGCAGCGGGGTCCGGGCCAGCTGGCGCGGCGCGCTGAGCATGGCGGCAGCCTCCGGCGGCAGGATCGTGCGGTCCGGCGGGGCATCGTCGATTGGCCGGGTAACGACGTCCGGCACGGGCAGCTCATCCGGCGTGAGCCGGTCGGTGAGCGCGCCGAGCCGGGGCGGCGCCACCCGCTCGCCCGCGTAGGCCCGCAGCGCCGTCCGTGACGGGCCCGAGCGCGCCAGCCAGTCCGTCGCCGCGGCGAACAGGGCCGACGAGGTGTCGGGCTCCGCCGGCACCAGGTCAGTCAGCTCGGTCACGTCGCCGAGGAACGGCTCGCGGAAGACGCGCTCGAAGCCGAACGGCAGCGGGAGGTGGGCGCCCGTCTCGACCTTGTCATAGGCGTACGGGCCGAGGCCGTGCCCCTCGGCGGCCTCCGCGGTCAGGGTCACCTGGCTGATGCCGGCGACGGTGCTGCCTGTTGGCAGCGGCGGGTCGTCTTGCGGCTTGGCCAGTCCCCACACGCCGGGCGGGAACCGTCCGTCGGCGGCCGCCGCGACCTGCATCTGCGACAGTTCCGGCACGTCCGCACGCGCGCTGCCCGGCGTGACCTCGGCCATGCCGATGTCGATCGACGAAGGCAGCGAGCCGAGCCCCATCGGCGCGACACCGAGCCCGTCGCCCGGTATCGCACCGGCTAGCGCGCCGCGAACGCGGACGACGGTCAGCGGGATGGTGGAGGCCAGGGTGAGCTCGAACTCGGCGACCACCACGAACGGGTGCGCGCTGGTGCCGTCGGGCGTGGGCGCCTGCGTGCCGCCGGAGATCGCACCGGGCTGGCTGCCGCGTCCCGCGACGCTGGCCAGTGCGCGGGCCGCGCTGCCGGCGCCGAGTTCCAGGTACTTCTGGACGAACTCGAGCCAGCCCAGCAGCCGCCAGGCCTCCTGGCCGGGGTCGCCGAACTCGACCGTGACGCTGGTCGGGCCGAGGTCGACGGAGGCGGTGCCGTGGAACTGCGGGCCCTCGACGGTGATGGTGGCGGTGACCGATACCGATCCGGAGAAGATCCACAGGTCGATGGAACCCGTCACGGTGGCCGATACCACCACGCAGAAGTGGAATGGGTCGAAGTAGACGATCCCGTCGGCGGACAGCGTGGCGCTCACCGACGCCACGTCGAAGTCGGCCGACGCCTCGATCGAGCCGCCGGCCATCACCGCGTCGGACGTCAGCGCGAAGTACGCGCCGCCCTTGATCGTGAAGATCTCCCACTGCCACTGGAAGCCCAGCCGGGGCACTTGCGGGTAGCCGTCGCGGTGGAAGTCGGGATGGTAACCACCGAGGGTGAAGACGAACTCGCCGCGGAGCGCGCCGCCGAACCAGATGACGTAGGCGAAGCCGCCGGTGAGCCGCACGTCCGGATAGAGGAGCCAGGAGTTGTCGGTGAGCTGCGCCTGCACCCAGAGGATGCCGTCACGGGTGGAGAAGCGCACCACCAGGGCGACTTCGATCGACACGATCGCGAACTGCGGCCGTGGCAGCGCCATCCGGGCCAGGCCCAGCAGGTCGATCTCCAGGCCGTCGCCGACCTGTACCGCCAGGACCGCGACGCCGTCCACGAGCGCGAAGGAGGTGAACGACACCCCGGCGGCGAACCAGAACGAGCCGCGCTGGGGCGGGAAATAGCCCGCGACGCGCGTCAGGTCCTGCATCGGGTCGGGGCTAGGCTGGGCGGCCGGATCGAGCGCCTTGATGAGCGGATAGTCCCCGAACTCTGACAGGTCAGTGGGCACGATCAGCAGCCGGTTGATGCCGAGCCCGCCCCCGATGCCGGTGACGAAGAACGCCGGAACACCGCCGATCGGGCCGTTGATCGCGCCGAACGCGAAGAAGGAGGCGTACGTGCCCTGGGCGTCGGCGGTGCGGCCGTAGCCGCCGTAGACCGAGATGCCGTAGACCGCAAACCGGCCCAGCAGCATCCCGACGTACTGGACGCCGGCGGAATCCTCGAACTTCCGCAGCCCGCCTTCCAGCGACAGCCCGGCGATGTCGGCGCTGATCGCGAGGCCGGCCAGGTCCACCTGCCACGATGTGCCGGCGAAGGCCGACCCGGCGCCGAGGACGAACGACACCTGCAGGCCGTCGACCGCCGCGGTCAGGCCGAGGATGCTGACCTGCCCGTCGAGCAGGATGCCCATCTGCCGGATCTGGCCCTCGGCCAGGGTGACCGCAAGCCCGACCTGCTCCACGTAGACCGGGCCGAAGCTGCGCTGGATCAGCAGCCACCACGGCCCGTCGCCGGGGCCGGCGCGGAACGAGACGAGAACGGGATCGGAGGCATGCCGCTGGACCGCGATCGCCGGGCTGAAACTCGGCGCGAGCGTCTGGTTGCCCGATCCGGTGTCGGCCAGCAGGCCGTGCGCGACTGGATTGCCGCCGCTCGCCCCGCCGACCCCGAGGGCCAGGCCGGCCAGCTCCAGCTGGCCGCCGCCCGACAGCGCCCCGGGCTCGACGTCGAGGTAACCGTGCACGGCCACGGAATCGATGCGCAGGCCGGTATCGAGCAGCGGCGCCTGGTCCCCGCTGATGCGGATACCGAGGCCGCCGATCGTCAGCCCCGGCGACAGCGCGAGGTGCAGCGGCGGCGCCGGGTCGTCGGCGAGCAGCCAGAGCGTCAGGCCCTCCGGGGTGGGGCCGTGGCTGGGGTCGATCCAGCTGTCGTCGGCTTCGAGCCGGATGCTCGGCGTACCGCTGAGCAGCGTCAGCGGCTCAGCCAGGTCCAGGCGCACGCCGTAGCGGCTGCTCGTGGCCTGCAGCGCGATGGTGAGACCGCCCACGGTGATCGACGGCTGGGCCTCAGCCAGCGCCTTGGCGAGGGTCAGCGCACGCGGCAGCAGCTGGGCCGGGTCGGCGAGCCCGGTCGCCGTGGTTGTCCCGTCGGCCGACAGCACCGAGCCTTCGAGCAGGGCGCGGATCGTAGGCTTCGTGGTGTCGTTGCCGAGGTGCCGGTTGAGCAGCGCGGCCACGTCGGGCAGCGCGATCAGCACGGCCGCGGCGGAGTCGAGGATGGCCTCCAGCGTCGCCAGCGCGACCGCGGCGGGGTCCGCCGAGTCGGTGCTGCCGCTGCGGGCGACCAGCGTGAAGGCCGGCGCCGGCCCGAGCAGGCAGCGCGCGACGAGAGCTGTCGCGCTGCCGAGGCTCAGGCCGAGTTCGATCCGCCGGCCACCTCCGGGAGAGGCGCCGGCGTAGACGCCGAGGAATGGCGCCACCGCGACGCCGCCCACCGTCAGGCCGAGCGGCCCGAGCACGGCGGTGATCTCCAGAGGCCCGGTAGCGTCCGCCCGCAGGTGGGCCGTGACGTCCCCGATCACCGGGATGGCGGGCCGGGTGAGGGTGACGTCGAGGACCAGCGGGGCCTGCAGGCTGACGGTCACGCCGGCCACGGAGACGGCGATACCGGTCCCGTCGTGAGTGACCGTCACCCCGCCGGGCAGCCCGGCGAACAGCGGCGCGAGCGCGGTCGCGAGCTGGCCGAGTCCGGCTGCGGCGGCCGCCGGCCAGGCCCGGCCGAGCGAGCCGAGCGGGTCTGCTCCCCATCGTGACAGCGCGTCGGGGTCGAACTTCCCGCCCGAGCGCACGGCGAGTGCGTCGCCCAGCGCCGCGACGACGCCAGCGACGGTGGCGGGCAGGCCAGCGCCGGTCATCCCGGCCAGCTGGTCGAGCACGAGCGGCAGCGCCTTGGTCACGGCGGTGACGGCCAGGCCGGCCAGCCCTGTTCCGGCCGGGAGCAACGGGATATCGGCTCCGGTCGCCGGCCGCAGGTAGAGCGCGACCGGCGTGCCGGTCGTCAGTTCCAGGTGCGCCGCGCTGCGCCCGGGCGCAGCGCCGGGCGCGCCGAGCGCGATGTCGACGTCCACTCCCGGTGTGCCCGCGCCGAGCAGCAGCGCGACGTCGAGGCTTGCCGTCAGCCGGTCGGTGGCGCCCGGAGGCGGGCCGAACGCGCTCGAGTCGAGCTGCAGGCCGAGCCGGACCGCGGAGCCGGCCGCGGCTGTTGTGACGGTGACGCCGGTGGCCAGCTGCCACTGACCCGGTCCGCCGCTGATGCCCAGCAGCGGCCGGAGGGCGTCGAGCAGGGCGGTCATCCGCGCGGCGTCCACGCCTCCGCCGGAAGCGCCGAGCACGCCCGGATGCCGGAAGAACCCCGCGGGGTCGGCGAGCAGCGCAGCGGGCAGCCGTACCATACGCCCGGACCCGGTGTCGGCGGTGAGCAGGCCGAAGGCGTCCAGGACGGCGTCTACGACCGGCTGGGCGGTCGCGTCGAGTTCCCGTACGGCGGCCAGCCCGGCGCGGGCGACCTCGGCCGGGATGAGCCGCGCGACCGCGCGGCCGATCGCCCCGGGGTCCGGGGCAGGCCAGAGCGCGAGGCGATCCGCCGCCGCACCGCCGGTCCAGACCAGGTCGGCCCCCACGTCGGGCGCGCTGAACTCCAGCCGCAGCCCGCCCGCCGGACCCGAGCCCGAGGCGGCGGCTCCCAGCCCGGCGGTCAGGCTGGGACCGGACGGCCCGAGCGCGGCGGCCAGGCTCCAGGTCACGGCCCCCCGGCCGGCCGTCTCAGCCACCGCGAGGCCGGCTGTGCCGGCACCCAGGTCCAGGGTCAGCGTGACCGGTCCCCAGGCGAGAGCCGCGGCCATGCCGGTGCTGGCTGCTGGCGCGGCCGCGCTGAACCGTTCGGCGGCTCGGGCGAGTGCGCTGAGCGCCGCCGGGTCGGAGCGCAGGTCACGCAGGTGGGCGAGTGGGTCGCCGATGAGCCGTTCCACTGATTCGGCGACGAAGCCGCCAGAGTCGTCGATCAGCCGGGCGGCACGGAACAGGTCGACAAGCCAGCCGGCGACGGTCCCGGAAGCCGGGTCGGCCAGTCGCTCGGCGAGCCGGCTGAGGGCGATGCGGGCTTCCGGCAGCAGTGTCGTGGTCAAGCTGCTGCCGGCCGTTGCTGCCGCCACCTCGGCCGCTCCCGCGGCGTCCGCGGCGATCGCGCTGGCCGCGTCGGGCGCGATCGTCCAGCGGGTCCGCCGTACCTGGTCGACCCGCGCCTCGTGCAGGACGACGGCGGCCACGTCATCGGTCGCTGCACCCGCGAACAGGGGCACGTCCAGCACGATCTCGGCCCGGCGCAGCTCGGTCTCGCGCACGGTGGCCTGGGACCGGTCGGCGCCCGGGCCGCCGACGAGCCAGCCCTGCGCCGCCCCGACGCCCAGGCGTGCGCGCAGCCGTGGCCGGGCCTGCAGTTGCGGGGAAGTCCCGCTGGTCAGCGCCAGCAGGTCGAGGTCGACCCGGCCGCTGGCGATGACCTGGGGCCCGGCCGGGGCGGTTGGCAGGGGGACGCGCATCCCGATCCGCAGCTCGCTGGGAACTCCGCGGCCGCCGGTGCGGTGCCGGGCGCGTGCCGCCAGCCCGGCGGCGAGCACGGCCGTCACCGCGCGTGCGACGTCGTCGTCGCCGAGCACGCCGTACACCGCATCGACGGCCAGCCCGGCCCGGTCGATGCCGGCCGGGAGGCTGGTGCCGGTGCTCGGCGGCAGGCCGAGCTCGCCGACCGGATCGGCCAGCTCGGACAGGCCCAGCAGGCCCGTGACGATGCTGCGCCCGGCGGCCAGGTCAGCGTCGTCCGGCTCGGTGTCCGGATCGGGCGGTGCATTCGGATCGGGCAGCGGCGGAAGTACGGCGGCGAGCAGCCGCAGCGTGTCGGCGGCCGGGTTGGTGTCGATGATGTTCGCGGTGACCGCGGTCAGCGGCGTGCCCGCCAGCACGGCATGCGTGACCCCGGGGACGTCAGCCGCGGTGCGCAGGACGGCGTGCCCGGCGCCGCCCCAGCCGATCACGACCACGTCGCCCGCGCCTGCCGCGGCCGCCGCCGTGGTGACGATACGGCTCAGGCGGGCCGCCTGGCCCGCGGCGCCGTCCGGATCGCCACTGGCGAGCCGGCACGCGTCCCGGGTGCCGAGCTGCACCCACCAGGTGCCCGCGGCGAACGCGGGCAGGGCGATCGTGTCCGGCGCGACACCTGCGGCGGTCGCGTCGACCAGCCGCCCGCTGTCCGCGGCGGGGGGCTGGGCACCCGCCGACGGGTCGCTGATCCCGACGTGGACCACGAGAGCCGGGGTGATCCCCGGGAGCAGCGTCTCGAGGTCGAGCTCCCCGGCGAGCCCGGCCGCGTTCGCCGGCACAGTCGTGACGGTGATGCCGGCGGGTGCGGTCGCTGGCGGGACGACCAGGCCGTCACTGCCGGTCAGCCGGGCGGCCAGCGCGGCCAGCCCGGCGCTCTGGTCGGGGCGCCCGCCGAGCAGGTCGGCGAGAGCTGGATCGGCCGCCGCCTCGCTGGCGAGCGCGGCGCCCAGGGCGATCGGGGACAGCCCCGGCTGACCGGGGCGCCAGGACTGCAGCGCGTCGGGTGCGCTGCTGACCGGCACCGGCCAGGGCCCGTACGGCGCCCACCACAGGGTCAGGGCGGGCGCCGCGAGCGGATCGGTCCCGGTGAGGGGGACGAGGAACGGGTCGGCCGGGGTGCCTGACCCGGCATATGCCCCGTAGTCACCGCGCAGCCCGCCGGCGAACCGGGCCAGCAGCGACACCATGGCGTGCGGCGTGGCGCTGCCGACCGGGGCGGCCAGGCCGCGCGCCCACCCCAGCAGCGCAGTCTCGGGGTCGGCGACCAGGTCAGCCAGGGCCAGATGCGGGCCGGTGGCGGCCGGTCCCCAGCCCATCAGCTCGACCACGCTCGCCAGCCACCAGGCCGGTGAGCGCGCGGCCAGCAGGGACAGTGCGGTCTCGAGCGAGGCCCAGGCCTCCGGGGGCATCGTCACCGTTCCGTTGGAGGCGACCTGCGGCACCGGCAGCGGTACCGTCGTCCCGTCGATGTCCAGCGCGAGGCCGGGCGCGGCGAAGCCAGCCTGCAGGCCGGAACCGGGTCCTGCGCCGGCGGCCCAGGCGATCTGGAGCCCGATGCTCGTCGCTTCGAGCAGCACGCCCCCGAGGTCCAGCGCGATCGGTCCGCCGTCGCTCGCGGTTAGCGTCAGCGCCCCCCGGGCGCCAGGCAGCAGGCTCGCGTGCCCCGCCGCAAGGTCCAGGTCGGCCAGGGTGACGGTGAAGCTCGTCCCGACCTTGGTGCAGCCCTGTCCCAGCGTCGCGACGGTGTAGCCGGCTGACAGGGCCGCGATGAGCTGTTCCGCCGCGCCGTCCGGACGCCAGACGAGGAGGTTCAGCGGCCCCACGACCGGAACGATCCACGGATCTGCGGCGGTGCCGCTGCCGGCGATCGCGGTCCCGCTCGCCGTGGCGTCGGCGAGCAGGTCGCGGAGCAGGCCGAGCACATCCGTCATCCCGGCCGGCGACGCGATCAGGCCTTTCCAGTACGTCGCCAGCGCGCCAAGCGGGTCGCGGAAGAATCCGGCCAGGTCCAGGGGGGCGAGCTCCGGCGCGGACGGCGGAGCCCGCACGCCGATCAGCAGCCCGACCGCGTCGCCGAGAGTTCCCGCCAGGCGGCTCAGCATGTCGGCGAGCACGCCGTCCAGCGCCTGGGTGACGGTCGCGGCGATCGCGTCCGGGGTGGACAGGTCCAGGGTGGCGTACCGGTGGCCGAGGATCTGCACGGTGTCGGCGGCAAGGACGAAGGCCGGGTGGCGCCCCTGATCCAGGGCGAAGCCGAGGCGTACTCCCGCGACGGTAACGTCGCCGGTCGCGATGAGCGGCGTGCCGGCCGCACCTCGCTGGCCGGCTCTGGCTGCGACTTCCAGCGTGGGCAACGCCAGCACGCTGCCGGTCCCGAGGTCGAGCCGGGCCAGCTCTACGTCGGCGTGCAGGTCAGCATCGGCCGCCGCCACGGTGAGCTCCGCGACCAGGGACACGGCCGGGTGCCCGGTCGCGCCGGGTGCGCTGCGAAGCCCCAGGCTCACATCGGCGGCACCGAGCGTGAGCGTGACCTCTCCGGTCACCGCGTCGACAGTTCCGGTCCCGAGCAGCTCGGTCAGGCCGGCGAGGAAGGCCGCGCGGGCCGTGTCGCTGGCGGCCACTCCCTCCAGCCAGATGGCGATGGCGTGCGGGCTGAACTGGTCAAAGGGCAGCGGCGGCACGGCGCCGGTCAGCCCGAGCATCGCGGCCAGGCCGGCCACCGGGCCGGCGTTCGCCGCTTCCCGCCGGGCCAGGTCCAGCAGCAAGTCACGGGCGCTGGTGGCGAGCTGGTCGGGATGGCTGAGGTCGAGCGTGAGGTCCTGCGGCGCACCCGCTCCGGGGAGCTGAAGCCCCTGCAGTGCCAGGCTGATCCCGGCGCCTGGCCCAGCGGCGGTCGGTACGACGGTAGTGAGGCTCACGCCCTGCAGGCCGGCCTCGCCCGGCGCCGGCGTCGCGAACGTCAGCTGTACCGAGATCTCGACGAGCCCGTCAGGCGTCCCCGGCAGCAGCGGACCATCCGGACGGCTGTGGCCATCCTTGGTGATCGCGACGACGGGGACGTGGACGCGCAGGTCGGCGGCGGGCGTGCGGCCGGCTGCCGTGGCGAGCGTCGCGCCCACGCCGATGACGACCCAGCCGTCGGGCGCCGCATCGACCACTACGTAGACCGTCACCTGAGGCTCGTCGTGCTGGGCCAGGGGCAGCCAGGTGCGCCCGCGGTCGTCGGTTGCGGCGTTGTCGCCGCCGATCACCTCATCGACGAACCGCAGCAGCCCGGCACGCTGAGCAGGGTTGGAGATGCAGGATTTCAGCCGACTCGCCGGCTCCGAGAACCAGCTTCCGTCCGGCTGGCCCTGACCATCGAGCAGCCCGAGTCCCGCCGCCAGGTCCGCGAGGCTGCCCAGGTCGGCCGCGCCGAGGCTCATGGCGGACTCAGGCTGCTGGCGTCGAAGGCGAACCGGGCCTGCGGCGTCACCGACAGGGTCTTCCCGTCGCAGTGCAGCGACGATGCGATTAACGGCGTCCCGGCGGTGTCTGACCCGCTCGCGGCGCTGACGCCGGACGCGACGTCGAGCAGGCACTGCCACGCCAGCGCGATGAGCGCGTCACCCCAGACGTCGACCACGGCGTCGGGCCCGCGCGGCCGGTCCTCGGTCGCCGCGACCAGGCCCAGCGGCCGGTCTGGCAGCCCGATCGCGAAGCTGACGTCGACCTCGGTCGCGCCGGCCTGGTCACAGCGGACCGGGATCGTCACCGCGATGGCACCCGGCGCCAGCTTGACGTCGACCTGCTCGACCGCCACGTACAGCTCGCGATCGCCGTCCACCCAGGTGACGCCGGCCACCGGGGGAACTCCGGTCGCCGGTGCGGGGGGCAGCCCGCTAGCGGCCCGGATGGCCGCGCGGGCGAGGGCGGGCAGGTCAGCGCCGCTCACCGGCAGCGGCGCGCCGACCTTTCCTGGCGGCAGGGGCTGAGCTGCGACGAGTTCCGGGCACTGCTTACGCAGCTGCGCCAGCAGCCGCTGGCATTCGGCATCATGTCCCGGGTCGCCGACGTGGGACTGGCCAAAGGCCTCGGCCACCGCACGGGCTCCGAGACGGCTGACACTCCGCCGTGCCACCGGCATGTGACCCCCCCGGTCCAAGCCAGTCCACGCCAAGCAGGGGTGGACGCGTTCCGAAGTCTAATCGCAGGAGCGACGTTTTGCCCAGGGGATTCATCGGCCAGCCTATTTTCCCGGCTTTCTACCTCGAAGACCACCTTAATCAGGCAGCCTGGTGCTTGCCGGACTCGCACTTCCGCAACCTGCGGAAAGGATGATTATCCAGTCATTGACGGGCAGCCGTGATCATCGCCGGATTGGCCGTGCTGGTGTGCGTCGTCGCGTTAATCCCCGGCGGGGAGCGTGAACGAGAGCGGTCCCAGCCTCGACGAACCTGCCTAGTGGCCCAGGGCGGCCTTTTACGCGAGGCCTTCGTCATGGTTTCCAATGCACGATTGCCACAATGGCCGCTCGACATCCTCGTGGGTGCCCCTTGCTGGACCACTCCGCGCGGTGGCGGCTGGTCGTGTCCGGCGGAGGGCGGCCAGATGACTCGGCCGCTGCTCTATCCACGTCAGCACTCATGGTCAGACGTTATTGATAGGAATTTGTCAGCAGAGCATGTGGCTCGGGGATCCTGCCATCGCCTCGCCGAGCAGCCCGGTCGCCGTCCTCAGCTCGGACTCACTCGGAAGCGCGAAGCCAAGGAGCAGCGCCGGAGCCGATGACGCCTGCGTTGTGCAGTGGCGGTGCAGTTCATGCACGCCGACGCCGGAGCGCCGAGCCCGCATCGCCGTCGCGTGCTCGTCGGTACCGTCCGGAAGCCAGGCGAGCAGATGCAACCCGGCGGCCGCCCCGCTGATGCGCACCTCGGGGAGGTGCGTACCTAGCGCGTCGATCAAGATGTCTCGCTTGGCGCGGTAGCGCCGGCGCATCGAACGCAGATGACGTTCGAGCGCGGCGTCTTCGATAAATGAGGCCATGGCCATCTGGTCGAGCGTCGGGGGGGTCACACCGGTGACGAGCAGCACGTTCTCCACGTCGTCGATCAGGTACGACGGAGGGACGACCCACGCGAGACGCAACGCGGGCGCCAGCGTCTTGCTCGTCGTCCCGACGAACGCGACCAGGTCCGGTGCCAGGCCCTGAAGGGAGGCCACCGGCTCCCGGCCGAAGCGGTACTCGACGTCGTAATCGTCCTCGACGATCAGCGCCCGGCGCTCGCGTGCCCACCTGATCAGGGCGGAGCGGCGCTCCGCCGTCATGACGACCCCGGTCGGATACTGATGCGCCGGCGTCATCACCACTGCATCCACGTCGGCGGCAGCGAGGTCGGAGACGATCAGGCCGTCCGCGTCCACCCGCACGGGGACCGCCTCGAGCCCGGCATGCTCGACCGTGTACCGCTGCCAGCGCCAGCCAGGATCCTCGACCGCGACACGGCGCCCGCCCTGTGTCCGGAGCGCCTGCCAGAGTACGGTCAGCGCCTGGGATGCCGCGCAGCAGACCACGACGTGCTCCGGCTCCACGACCACTCCGCGTACGCGGGCCAGGTATCCGGCGACGGCGTTCCTTAGTTCGGCGACGCCGCGGTGGTTGGCGTAGCCTAGCCGTCTGTCAGGCAGTTCACGCAGCGCGCGCATCAGCGACGCTTTCCACCGGGCGCGGGGGAAGGCGTGGAAGTCAGCCTGGCCCGGCCTCAGGTCATACCGGAAGTGCTCCGGGGGTCTGACCTGCCGCGGCATCGGTGGCGTTCCAGAGGCCGGCAGCAAGGCGACGCGGGTGCTCGACCCGCGTTTCGCGGTCAGGTAACCCTCCGTGGCTAGCTGGGCATAACTATCGACCACGACACCGCGTGATACGCCGAGTTGGTCAGCCAGATCCCGGCTCGGCGGCAAGACCGATCCTGGCACCAGCCGGCCGGAACGAATCGCCACCCGCAGCGCGCCCTCAAGCTGCCGGCGGAGCGGGACGCCAGGCTTGAACTCCATCTCCAGATCCACCCTCCGAAGCTATCCAGTCCACGTCGCGGGACGTCGATTGGACTCACTTATGCGCCAGCAATTGGACCCGTCCACTGAACCACTTGCCACTTAGGCTGGCGGCCACACCCGACCAGCAGACCGTTCCGGTGAATACGAAGGGATCGATTGCATGCGCAAGGTGGCCGCGGGGCTGTTCAGCTCGATTGATGGTGTGGTCGAGGCGCCCAACGAGTGGCAGCCCAGCTTCGATGAGGAGATGGGCGCGGTGTTGTCGCGCATGGATCAACAGCACACCGAAGTACGTCGCCTCCGGAGCGGCCCCAAGCGGCTCTTCGCCGAGGACACCGTGCTGACCAAGTTCGGACTGGTTGAAGGCCAGCCGACCAGCAGCGGTGCCCTGATCGCGACCTACCGTCCGATCCGGTAGCCGATCAAAGCAGGTATGCCTGCGTCTCCAGCTCTGCGCCCCGATCCGGGGCGTGGCTCAGCCAAGCCAACGACAGGAGAGATTCCGATGAGCGACTTCACGGTCACCCGCACCCTGAAGGGCCCGCGCGGGAGGGTCTGGCAGGTCCTCACGCAGTCCAGCCACTTCGAAGGCTGGCTGCCGGCCAAACCGGGGACGGCGGTGCTGGACGTGCGGACCGGAGGGTCCTGGCAGGCGACTGTCATCTCCTCCGAGGGCGAGGAGATCCCGCTGACCGGCCGTTACGACGAGGTGTCCGAGCCAGACCACCTGGTGATGACGGTGCCCGGCGATGTGGTCACCGAGATCGCGCTGACTTCCGCCCCGGACGACAGCACGCAGATCGCCTACACCTTCGACGTCGATGAGTCCATGCACTCCATGGTCACGGAGAGTGTCGATGAAGTTCTCGGCCGGGTCTCCAGGGTCCTGGCCGAGATCGCGTAGGAGGGGCAGGCCGTGTACGCCGACATCAACGGCCTGAAGATGTTCTACGAGATCCGTGGCCCATCAGATCCGGCTAAAGTCCCGGTGGTGCTGCTGCACGGCGCCCTCTCCGCGACCGGAAGCTCATTCGGGACTCTGCCAGATCTGCTGGCCCGAACCCGTCAGGTCATCACCGTGGAGCAGCAAGGGCACGGCCGGACCGCCGACATCGACCGGCCCATGTCGGTCCAGGCGATGGCCGATGACACACTGACCTTGCTGGCCAGCCTGGGCATCGGCCTGGCCGACCTCTTCGGCTACAGCCTGGGCGCGGGCATCGCGCTGAACGTCATCACCCACCACCCAGCGGTGGTCCGCAAGGCCGTACTCGCATCGGTGACTTACGACAAGAGCGGCTTCCACCCTGAAATGTTCGGTGCGCCCGAGTCCGGGGAGTCCGCAGGTGCGGCAGGACGCGACCCTCAGATTCCCTTCGAGCAGGAATACCGGGCACTGGCCCCCAACCCAGGAAACTGGCCGGCCCTGCTGGCTAAGGTCCAGGCGATGGAACTGCCCGAGATCACCCCGCAGATGATCTCCGCGATCAACGTACCCATCCTGCTGATCATCGGCGACAGCGACATCGTCAGACCCGAGCACGCGGTGGCGATGTTCCGGCTGCTCGGAGGAGGAGTGCTGGGCGACCTGATGCCCATGCCTCCCAGCCGCCTCGCGGTGCTGCCGGGCACCTCGCACATCGGGGTCACCGGCCGCGCCGACACCCTCATGACGATGATCCCGCCCTTCCTGGACGCGCCATGAGCCGACGTGGTCGCGCACGGTGGTCCCGGCGTCCCATCAGCCGGTGATCAGCTGGGCCAGGCCTTCCGGCGACCTGGTGAAATCCAGCCCGCCGGACAGCGCGGACGCCGCAGCGGCACCGCGAACACGATCACCACCGCTGCCTGGTGCCGGATCCCGTGCCCGCGCCGCGACTGTGAGCCATCGCTCGCACCCGTGTGGAACTGGCAAAAGCGCGGTGTGCACTCGACGGTACAGACCTAGGAACTGGACAAGTCGATGCGATACATCCCCCGGCCGTGCGTGACGGAGACGAGAGTCTCGCCCATCCAGAACAGGTCGTCCACTGAGCAGTTTGTCGGCCCTTCGTTCGTGGGCGACCAGGTCACGCCCGAATCCTCACTGGCGAACAGGCCGACCTCGGTGCCGGCATAGACAAACCCGGCGCGCCGGGGATGCGCGGTCAGCGCCCTCACCGGCGCGGTCGGCAAGGTGGCCGACAGATCGTTCCACGTCGTCCCGCCGTCCTGGGTTGCCCAGAGGTTGCCGCGTGAATATCCGCCGAAGGCTACGTAAACGACATCCTTTCTCGCCGCGTCTATCGTGATGCGCGTGCAGTACCGCTGGGGCGGGAACGAGGCCGCTTGGACCGGCAGCCAGGTGGGGGATACGGCGGTGCCGTCATTGGTTCGAAAGACGGCCCCGTTGGCGTGGCCCACCCATATCGTGCCAGGGTCACCTGCGGCGACGGCCAGCGCACTGATCTCAGACCCGCCGCTGCCAGGCGCCCCGATCGGATCCTTGATTGACTGCCAGCTCGGCCCTGAGCTGGGGGTATTGGCAGTCTTGGCGTCGTTCGTCACCCACAATGACACTCCGCCCGCCAGTATCCGGTCCGGGTTATTGGGATCCAGTGCGAAGGGGGCGACAAATAGCGCGTTAGCCGGCTGGCCGGCCGCGGGGGGCATGGCGTCTGGAATGCGGAAAGGCACTGGCTTCCAGTCCCATTTCCGCGTGGTCTGATTGAAGAACTGGCCACTGATGTACCGATCGCCCTGCTCGTCTTGGGTCGCACCACCGTCGGTATTACGGTGAATGTTCAGGAAGACATACTCGCCAAAGAAGACGCTGGGATCCGTGGGGTCCGACGCGCACCAGCCGCCGTCTCCCCCGAAGATCGTCGCCCATTTCTGCGTCCCCTGACCGGGATCGAAGCAGAGTGTGCCATTGTCCTGCGCGCCGCCGATGACCTTCCCGCTGTCCGTGTTGCCCGCGCCTGCGTAGAACTGCGTGACCCCGAAGGAGTTGTCCAGTCCCGTCCAGCCGTCCTGGTAGGGCGGCTGAGCTTCCCGGCCGACCGCCTGAAGATCCCGCGCGGCGCAGATCCCGCCGTCGCTTCCGAAGAACACCATCCGGTTGCTGGCGCCGTCGTACGACGGGTGGGCGACAATGGCGTGCTGGTCGGCGTGCGGGGACGGCGGATGAGCCCACCAGGTGCTGATCTCGGCCAGCGTGTCACCACCGTCCGTGCTGCGCCACAGGTTGATTCCGCCGGTGATCAGAAGGTTCTCATTGGTGGGGTCGCCGGCCCAGATCGCATTGCCGTACCAGCCCTGGCCGCCCAGGTACGGCGCGGCGCTGCCGTCCAGCGCGCGGGTCCCTTTGGGTTGGTAGCTGGCGCCGCCATCGGCCGAGCACCAGATGGCACCGGAGATCATTTGCACCGAGGCATACACGATGTCAGGGTTCTTGACCGCATAAGCGAGTTCCACCCGGCCGGCCCAGGCTGTCCCATGACCGGCAGCGGCCCAGGTAAGCCCGCCGTCCGTCGTGAACCACGCCCCGCCTCCTGGTCCCGCGCCGCCGCCTCCGCCCGCTACCGCACGCCCGTTGTCCCGCGGATCGAACTTCACGTCGGCGATACGACCACTGAGAACCCGCGTCCAGTTGGCGCGGTGGGCGTCGGCGCTGCGGAACAGGCCGGCGTTGGTGGCGGCCAGCATCACACCCGACGGCGCCACAGCGATGCGATTGACGAACCTGAAGTCCGGGGTCTGAGTGGCCGGAAGTACCGCCCAGGTCACCCCGTCGGACGTCGCGAAGATTCCACTCCCCGGGATGGCATCGACATTCCCGAAGCCTTCGCCGGTGCCCGCGTAGATCTTCAGCGAGTCAGCTGGATCCATGGCCATACACGCGCAGGCGAGGTTGCCGAGAAAGTCATCGGCCGTCATCCAGGTGGCACCGCCGTCTTGTGTATGCCATACGCCGCCCCCGACGCTTGCGGCCCATATCCGGTCGGGATCGCCTGGATCGACAACTATGCCCCTGATCCGGCCCCCGATATTTCCTGGGCCAAGCCACTCCCAGGCCGCCACGCTGAGACCTGCCTCTGCCGCCGCGCCGCCCGGGGCCGCTCCCGTGGAACCGGTCGGCACGCCTGCCGTTTGGCCGGGCGCGCCGGCTACCGCGGCGACATACAGCTCGGTGACCGCGGTCTCCGTGGCCTGCTGCGGGGGTGGCCCGGCGCCCCCATTTCCGGTGGCCTGCCGGAACCGGAACTCCGTCCGCAGGGCCGGGCGATCGGGGTAGGCCAGGCGGTGGAGCGCTTGACGAAGCACTGCGTCAGGCACCGCCTCAAGGGTCTGGTTGGTCGTGCCCCGGCTGTCACGCAGCAACCTGATCTGCTGCACGCTGAGGTTCCTCGCCCGGGCCAGGTCCTCATCCGAGACGGCCATGACGCCCGCCCCTTCCGCCTGGTACTGCTGCCACTTGCCCGGGAACCGGGGTCAGGAGTATCCAATGGCGCCGCGCCAGAAGGCCCATCACGATTGCGGCTGCCAGTAGTCCCGCGACCACAATCCATTCCACGCTGCCGTTGCCGTGGTCTGGGTCCCACCCAGTCAGAGCCTCGATCCAGTCATGCCAGAAGATGGTCAGGAGACCGAGCCCCCCAGCGATCAGCGCCAGTGCCGTCTCCAGCCACGCGCGTACTCTCCGAACTTTCAACCTGAGTCCCCCAGCCTTCCGGGCCGCGCTCGCTATCGTCGCTGAGCGCTGAGCAGCGATCCAGCCAGGCACGCCGCAAGGCCGGAAATGGATCCCCCACCACGCCGGCGACCGATCGGCGCCGGGCTGGCCACTGATTGTCTCTGAAGTAATCCTTGGTTTCGGCTTAGGCCGGGAACTGCTCCTCCCCCGTTGGCTCGATGTGGTCGACCTGGTTCATGGCCTGGCGGAGCTGAGCGAGCTCCCAGTACATTCGCTTCCGCGCCCGGTTGGAGTTTCCCAGGGGCTTGTGCTCCGGGAGACTGTGCCAGGGGTTGTAGCGCAGCACGTCCGCGAACGCGAGCTGCTCGGCGGAGTCGAAGCGCTGGGCCGCCAGCCGCAGCCGCGCCACGGGTACGTACGGGGACAGGTCCTCGGGCCAGTGAACCGTGGCGTCCTCGATCGGCATCAGGAACGGATCGGTCTGTACCTGCACCATGAAATCGAACGTCCACGGCCCGGACTCCAGGGTCTTGATCATGGCATCACGAAGGTAGTTCTCCGCCGGGCGGGCAGGGATCCTGGTCCGGGCTCTGGAGCACGGCTTCAGCGAGTACTGCACCGCCCGGCCCTCGCCGAGCAGGAACGGCACGTTGCTGTAGTACTGCACCTCGAGTGGGTTCGCGAGCATCGGTGAGTAGAGCAGCTGCATGAACAGGTGCAGCAGATGTGAGTCGAAGGGGTTGATGGCATAGGCCAGCGGTGCCTTGGCGCGCACCCAGCGCTGCAGTGTCGCGTTCTCCTTGATGTTGGGGGTCACGAAGCTCGCGGGGCTGACCAGGATCAGGTCCTGGGTGAAGCGCTCGTCCTCCATCAGCTTGGGCCCCGGGACGCCCATCACCTTGACCCCGACGGAGCACTGGCCGTAGTCCTCAATGTCCGGCGGCGCGTACGGGCCCGGCCCGGAAAAGCGGACCCAGGCGGGATAGGTCCGGGGCTCAGCGAACAGGCCGTGCCGAAGGCCCTCCGGAATGTCCGGCAGCACCGCGAACTCAGCGCGGAGCACGCCGAAGGTCTTGGTGTTGCCGAACCGCTGCGCGCCGCCGGGCAGCCAGTTTTCCCGGGTGAACTTGGTCAGCTCGTCGATGATGTCCCGGGTGTACTGCTCCTCCCCCGGCAGCAGCCGCTCCTCGGCGATCTCGAGATGCTCGTCCTGGCGCCGCGCGTTCTGTACCGACTGCGCCCAGGCGAACAGCGGCGGCCGCGCCCACTTGTCGAACATCGGCCGGTAGAGGAACTCCACCCGCCGTTCCAGCCGCCACACCCACAGGAACAGATCGCTCAGCGGCCGCAGCACCATGAAGGTGCAGAGCCCCTGGGGCGACAGGAGCCTGCGCTTACGCGGCCGGTCAGTCAGGACAGTCGGCATCGCGATTCCTCCGGCGCCATTCATTCCGGGCGAGTGAAGTCCAGGGCGAAGTCCAGGACATGACGCCGGCCCCAGAAGACGAGGCCGACGTAAACGCCGGGCGAGACCTCCCGGATCTCGTCCCGGACCATGTGGGCGACGAGCGAGGTCTTGGAGTAGTCGAGCACGATGCACGGCTTGCCGTCGTACCAGCTGTCCTGCTTGTAGACGGCAGCGGCGATCGCCGGGACGGAGAGCGCCGAGATGAGGTTCTTCAGCCGCCCCTTCCGCGCGTTCACCACCTTCCCCCGCCAGAGCAGGGCATAGGACACCTGGGCAGCCAGCCGGGCCAGCACGTCGCCGGTGCCCAGCAGCACGGTGCCCCGGCTGCGGCCGTCGGGGATCGTTCCCGCGCTGCCCGCCCGGAACAGCGCACCGAGGTGGCCCGAGGTGGCGGCGATGAAGGTGGCCGGATCGCTCGTGTCGATCCGGCCGGCCGCCTGGGCCGGCCCGGCGGCGGCCGGCCGGCCAGATCCGGGCACCGCGCGGGCCCAGGGCTGGAACGCGTTCGGCAGGGCGCCGATCGCGGGCCGGAGCTGCGGGTAGTGGCGCAGCAGGACGGTGGTCATGCTGTTGTCGTTGATCCAGTCCATCCCGGCCTGGGTATAGATCGCCGGGGTGTAGTCGGCAGTGAAGAACCTGTCGCTGTTGAGCCGTCGCGACGCCATCAGGATGAAGATCCGGAACGCGGTGTCGCTGAACGCGAACCCGGTCGGCCGGCGTTCCGCGAACGCCCCGACCATGAGGTCCACCTGCTCGATGTCCCCGTGGTAGACGTGCTCGATCTCCCGCGCCCACGCGGGGTTGTCGGTCAGGTCATCGAAGTCCTTGGCCGGGGCCAGGTGCAGCAGCCGCCGGAACTCGTTGTAGCGCGGCACCCCAAGTTCGCGGGAGCGCAGAATGTCGGTGGCGGCGAGGTCCTGGAGGTGGCCGTCAGGACGCTGGAACTCCTGCAGGTACCTCGGGAAGTTATGCAGGGTGACCAGGCCCGGGTGCTGCGTGCCGAACGAGTACAGCAGGTCCGCGACGCCCATCTTCCGGGCCACCTCGAGGGCGTTCGCCCCGGCCAGATCGCGCAGGGTCGCCTGCATCATCTCCTGGTCGGTGGCGCTGGAACGCAGGCTGTAGTCGTCGGGCACCAGCGGATGCATCCGGTAGACCGCCACGAATTCCTCGGTCAGCGAGAAGGGCACGCCGTAGTACTCCGTCTGCGAGCCGGGGATGCCGCTGACGACCTCACTGCCGCTCAGCCTGCCGAACAGCTTGTGCACCCGTTCGCCGGCCAGCCCGAACCAGTTCGCCCGCATCGCGATCTTCGTCGCCGGATGGGCGATGACCGCGGGCGTCCACTCGACCGTGTGGATCTTCGCGACCAGCGCCGCGTTGATCAGGCGCGCCCGCTGGAAGATCTCGTCGTCTGACCACTGCGGGTACTCGGCGCGCAGCCGGTCGCAGATCGCGTTGTGTTCCAGCGTGAACAGGGTCTGCATCATCAGCAGCCCGGTCCAGAACCCCGGCATCAGCCGGGGGTCGGCCGCCGGGTCGTCGGGCAGCGGGGGCAGCCCGTCCGGGTCGACCCGCAGTTTGCCGTCCGTGCCGGCCCGGACGAACTGCTCGGCCTGGGCTGACGTCCCGTAGATCTGGGACAGGTCCCACCAGTGGGTGCTGGTGCTGGCGTGGGTCGGCCGCCGTTGTTCGCCGGCCGGGGCGGTGGGGTCGGGCCGGGTCCGCATGATCCGCATCGGCCGGTCCGGCCACGGGTCGTCGTCGGTGAGCGGGATCTCCCAGGGATGGTCGGTGGGGCTGCTCCCGTGACTGAACCAGTCCTTGATCATGAACTGGAGCCAGGTGGCGACGAGCGCGTTGGCGGAGGTCGCCGGGATGAGCTGGTCCCGGGTGAGCAGCGCGCGGCTCACCTCGCGGGGGCTGGGCCGCATGAACTCCGACGGCGGGTCGGTGTAGGTGCGGTCGATCGGCACATTCCGGCCGAACCGGAACCCGGCCATCCCCATCCTGGGCTCGTCCAGGTCGTTGTGGGTGCCGTCGACCGTCCGGGTGGTGCGCACCTCCGGGGTGGCCGGCGCTACCGGGGGCAGGTTCACGGCTGGCACGTCATTGGTGTCGTAAAGGTTGCGCTTCCTCAGCACATCGCGGAGGCCGACGAGCGTCACCAGCCCCAGCGGTACCGGCAGCCGGTCCCAGCCGACCTTGTGGTCAAGGAGTTCGGCGCCGCGGTCATAGAGCCTCCAGAAGGTGGACTGGTGGTAGGCCGGTGGCCGGCGTGTGGCCATGCGATCACCCCGTTCTGGGTCCGGAAGGAACTGAGGCCGGCAGCCGCTGAAGGTAGCGCAGGGCGGAGATGCCGGGCAGGAAGAAGTAGGCCCCGCCGCGGGTCCGCACGAATTGCGGCAGGCCGCGGTAGCGGCGGCGCACCGGGCGGGCCGGCACGGTGAAGGTCCGGCCGCGCGGCTGACAGGCCCCGACCAGCGGGTCGGAGTCGTCGTACAGGCCGTTGAAGGTCGGGTCGTTCAGCCAGGTGTGCTGCACGAACTCGAACTGCCTGGCCAGGTTGGCGGCCAGGCAGATGAAGTACAGGCCGCTCGCCCCGTCCGGTGCGCGGCTGGCCCGCGCCGGGCCATAGCTGCGCCCCCGGCGGAGAAGCCGGTGCAGGGAGTTGACCTGCAAGGATGCGTCGGTGCCAGGCCGTGGGTCCAGGGAGTCACGCGGGTTCGCCCGGCGGATGTGCGCGCCGAGCGGGCAGGCCAGGCCCAGCGGGTCGCCGTGATGGTAGCCGAAGTCGTTATCCTCGGCGAGCGCCGGATCGTCCCGGTCAGGCGCCCTGGCCAGCGGGGCGCCGCTCCGCCACCGGCCCACCAGCTTCGCGGCCAGCGCGTCCTGCGCGCCGCGATCGTCGGAGCCGTCCGGCCGCCGGGTGGCCTCGGCGACGTAGCGCCAGAAACCGTCGACATCCTGCTCGAGCTGGCGCAGCACCAGATAGGTCCCGTTGCGGCCCAGGTCGGCCTGGCCTGAGCCGCCGGGGTCGGGCGGCAGCAGCTTCCGAGGGTCGGCGGACCGGGGCAGCAGTGGCCGGTCGGTCAGCTGGCGGTAGCCGTTCCGGTAGCCGAGCACGAACTCGCCGGCCGGCACCGGGCGGCCGGTCCGGCTGGCCTTCGACAGCTCTCGGATAAGCGGCTGGGATATGCCGTCGTGAAAGCCGAATGGCTCGCGGTCCTGGCGTTCGAGGGTGTCCAGGACGGCGACGGGCCGGGCGCCTGATGCAGCGAACTGCTGGGCAAGTTCCCCCTGCCGTTCGTCGAGCAGTTCCGCGCTGCTGGCGTACAGCAAGATGAGGCCGTCGATCGCTGGCCCGTCCAGCCCGCCCCAGACCCAGTCCTGTGGAGCGGACTCGCCGACGTCGCCCAGGAACCGGCTCCGGTTGGGGGCGGCCATCCCGTCCAGGAACTCCAGTGAGAAGCCGGCCACCGCCTGCTCCGGCAACCCGAGCCGGGCCAGGCCCATGGGCGTGAACGCGACCTGCACCGCTGTGTCCGCGGAGAACTTGCGCGCCGCACTGGTGATCCGCGGCAGCAGCCACTCGAGCAACGCGCGGGAGGCGGACTGGTCGTCACAGGCGAAAAGGGTGAACCGGGCGTGCCCGAGGCTGCTGTATCCGCGGGCGATGATGCCCTGGATGTCGGCTCGGTCAAGCGTGTCGGTCATCGGTCGCCTTACAGGAGGGAGAGCCACTGCTCCGCCTGGGCCGGGCTCATTTCGCCGGCCAGGCCAGCCCGGATCCGGGCGTTGTTGTCGATGTTGTCCGCGCTGAGCGTCGGGTACGCGGTGTACCAGGCGGGCACGGGGACCTGGTGGTCGCGCAGGGTGTACTTGAACGGCTGCTCCAGCTTGGCTCCGCCCCACAGCAGCCACCGGGTCGGTGGATAGCCGACGGCGCTGCCGAACACCGCGTTCAGGCCCCACCAGATCTCGTTGATGAAGTCGTCGTTGTAGGCCTCCACAGCACCGTCGTAGTTGCTCACGAAGGTCATCCGCCGCCAGCCGTCCAGCGGCACCCATCGGGCGAAGTGGATCGTCTTTACTCCGGCGAGGCTGCCGTGGGTGAACAGGTGCCGGGCCCCGTAGCTGGTGGCCATCTGCACGGCCCGCATGGTCAGCAGGTGCAGCCGCCCGGGCTTGATGAAGCCGATGACCGCGTAGGGGTTCTGCGTCTCGACGTCCTCCCAGGCTTCGAGCTCGTTCATCTGCTGCTGGGTTGGCCGCCCGATCTCCGGCTGCTTCGCGAGCTCAGATTTCCGCAGCGCCAGAATCCAGAACGGGAGGACGGCCAGGAGCACCGGCAGCATCAGCAGGAGCAGCAGCGGCATGGCGGCTTTGTGCACGGCCTCGCGGATCCGGAACATGGGGGGCAGCGGCGGCGGCGGCTGCCACGCCCAGCTCAGGTCGCCGCGGCTGGCCACGTAGTCCTGTAGCTCCTGGCGTACCTCGGCAGCGGGCCGGCCAGCCCAGTCGCGCCGGTCGAGATGGCCCTCCAGGGCGTCACGCAGCTTCGCCTCCTGGCGGATCTGGTCCAGCCCGCGGCCCACGGTATTCACGTAGTACGCGCTGGCCGGCACCAGATGCCGCCGCAGCCAGGCGATCCGGGCCCGGCGGCGGGCCCTTGGTCCTGGATAGCCCGCGCAGTGGGCGAACGCCTGATCGATGCCGTCGCCCGCCACGTCGATGAGCTCGGCCAGGTGACGGCGCAGCGGCGCATCCACCTCGCTCATGAAGACCAGGCTGGCCGGAATCAGACGGCCGTCCAGGTCAGCCACCTCGTCAAGAAGATAGAACCGGGCGAAATGGACTCCGCGCAGGTGAGCGACGTCGAAAGGCGGCCCGGTCAGGCCCTTCCGGCCGGTATCGGCGAGCCACTCACGAACAGGCCGCAGCTGATCGGGAGAAACTTCCGCGCGGATGGTGACGCCAACCTGGTATGGCATGGAACATCCCCCAATGTCCAGGCACCATCGACTGACCGACACCACCCCGCACCACTCACAATGAACCTTTGCCACGAGAGTGTAAAGACTGCCGCGCTGATCGGCCGGGCTAGCTGTGGCGAATCGTTGACTGCTGGCCAGCGCCGTGCGACTTTCGTTCCTGTCCAGCGCGCTTTCCAAGGAGGCCCCGATGCCGCTCAGCCGTGATCACGCACGTCTTGCTCTGGCCACTATCCGCCTGGTGAACGGAACGCTGGCGCTGGTGGCCCCGAACGCCCTGCTTCGCAGGCTCGGGGCGGACCCGAACGTGAACAAGGTGGCCATATACCCGATGCGGATGTTTGGCATCCGCACCGTCGTGCTCGGAGTGCAGCTCCTCATCGATGCCCCCTCGCCGGAGGCAGCCCGGTTCGGTGTGCTCATCCATGCCACCGACGCTGCAACAGCGATCACGGCAGGGGTCCGCCGGGAACTGCCGCCGCGGGTCGCCGCCATGACGTCCATGATCTCGCTGATAAATACGGGACTCGCCGTCGTCATCGCCTGGCCGGAAAGGGGGGATTACAGCTAATCCTTGGTATATATCCTGAATTGCCCGCGTTTGGTCCTATTTGTGCACTATCAAGCATTATCTGGGCTAACGCAGCGTCGCTGCTGCGGCAGCGGGCGCCTGCCATCAGAAAGCCCAGCAGAATAATTGTTCCCCCTGCTTGACAGCCACATCTGGCACGCGGACGATGCGGTCAGGTTCTGGTCAGCTTATTGAAGTGACTGGATGCCCCGGGGGCGGGGTGTGAGGGGCGGGGATCATGACATCAGCAGGTTCTGCCAATGACGCATCCGATGTAGCTATGGCACTGTCCGTCACAGCTGCCGCCGGGCAGGCGCAAGCCGCCGGTCCGGACGGAATGGCGGGAGACGACTGGGCCATCTGCTGCTCGGGAGGCGGCATCCGTTCGGCTGCGTACTGCCTCGGGGCACTGCAGAGCCTGGAGAAGTGCGGCCTGCTCGGGAAGGTCAAATGGATCCTGGGCGTATCCGGGGGCAGCTACATCGCCGCGTCCCGGGCGCTTGTGGCCCATAGTCTGCCTGCCGGAGATGAGCGGCCCGCTTACGCTCCCGGGACGCCGGAAGAACTCAATCTCCGTGATAACACTCGCTACATTGCGCCAGACGGGGCGACCGTGCTGGTCGGCGTGCTGTCGCTGGTTCTCGGGGCCATGGTGACGTTCATCATCGCTGCCGCCCCCGTGTATGCGGTGGCGCACGCCTGGGGCTGGCTGCTGCGCTGGCAGGACGTGCTGGTCCCGGGGTCCAAGCCGCACGTCCTGGTGGCGCACATCACCGCGCTCGGCTGGTGGCTGCCCTCGGTGATCGCGGCCGGGATCTTCCTGGCTCTGTTCGCATTCTGGTGGGTGACGCTGGAACCGATCGTCCGCGGCCGCAGCCGGGTGCACTGGTGGATGTCGCTGAAGCCAGATGACCGCGACCGCGGCGCCAACCGGGCCCGGGTGGTGAGCTGGGCTGCTGCTCTGGCGGCCGGCCTGGCCCTGGCCATGCTCGCCGTACCCCCGGCGATCGCGTGGCTGACCAGCAGCACGGGATCGCTGGGCACGCTCGCGCATTTCGTCGGATTCGGCGCGAGGCCATCCTGGTCGATTTCGGCCCTGGCGGGCCTGGTCGCCGCGGTGACCGTGGTGGCCCGCTTCTGCCAGGCCGGCCTGGCCAAGTGGAATGCGCTGGGCGGCCCGGCCAAGGCCAGCGGTGCGGCCGCAGAGAAGCCGGGCCTGCTGACCCAGCTCGCAGGCTGGCTGCGGCAGAAGCTGCTGCCGTGGCTGGCCAGCACGGTCATCGTGCTCGGCGGCATTCTCCTGGCCCTGCTATGGACCAGCGGCGGCGCCAGCGCTGGCTTCACCGCTACCCAGCTCTGGCAGGTGATCATTGCGCTGGTCATCACGGTGCTGGCCCGCGTCGCCGTGAACGTCAACCGCCTGTCGATGCATGACTTCTACCGGTGGCGGCTGGCCGACGCCTTTGCCATCACCCGGCAGGCCGCGCAAGAGCAGGATCCGCTGCAGGCTCGCAGGCTATTCACTGAGGCGGCCGCGGCCCGCCTGTCCGAACTGCCGCACGAAGCCGGCGCCAACGGCCAGCCAGGCCTGGTGATCTGCGGCACGGCGAACATCAACGCCGCCCGGGAGGCACCACCGGGACGAGGCGGCTTCTGCGTCACGTTCGATCCGGAGCATGTGACCCTGCACCGCGAGAGAGGGCTGGCGGTCGATCGCGCCCAGGCCCTGACCTCCGACTACGAGGCGCTCGTGGGCGATCGCAGGTGCACCTTGTTCGACGTGTCCGCGATCAGCGGGGCGGCGATCTCACCCCTGATGGGCGCTGCGACGCGGCACGCCTACCGGCTCCTGTTCACCGCGACCAACGTCCGCCTCGGCGTGTGGCTGCCGCACCCGAACATAGTGCGTGACGCACGGAAGATGCTGAACCTGGCCGCCCAGGGCCGTCGTGACGGGGCGGAAGACGGCCGCGTTCACGCGGAAGATCACCCCGGCCGGGCGGAACCCGGCCGCGATCCATGGTGGACACGGCGACCGCTGCTGTTGATGCTCTGGTACCTGTCGCCGCACCCGCTCTGGGATCGTAAGGCGGACCAGAACGCCGACCGGGAGGCCCGGCTCTGGGCTCACGTGCTCGAGCTGAGGATCCGCGGGGGGCTGGCCGGCGCGCTGTGGTACCGGGCGATGCAGCCCACCCTCGGGCTGCTCTGGGGCGAGGCCGCCGGTCGCCTGGGCTACCGCGACACCTGGATGTACGTGACCGACGGGGGGCACTACGAGAACCTCGGCCTGGTCGAGGCGCTGCGCCGCGGAGCCAAGCACGTCGTGGTGCTCGACGCCTCCGGAGATAAAGCAAACACGTGGTCAACACTCGGGGGCGCCATCACGCTGGCCCGGGCCGACGCCGGGGTGGAGATCAAGCTGGAACCGACCACGATGACCAGCGGCGGGCAGCACCTGGCCGCCGGCCAGGTGGTCCACCCGTGGGCGCACGGCACGTTCAGCAGAGCGGAGGAGGTGCCCGGGCTGCCCGCGCAGGGGGAGATCTGGGTGTGCAAGCTCGGCTGGTGGGCGGGGGCACCGTGGGACGTCCGTGCTTACGCGAAATCTCACTCCACCTACCCATGCGATCCGACGCTGGAGCAGCTGTACGACGCCGAAGAGTTCGAGGCCTACCACCAGCTCGGCGCGGCCGCCGTGCGGGCCGCCGCCGAGCAGTGTGCGCCCCCGCTGAGGTGGTCGCCCCCCGCCAGGGTCCCCTCGGGCATCCAAGGATGACCGGTCCAGGCCACCGGGAGGCGAGACGTGCGTAAACGCATCGAGCAGGGCGGTGTCGTCGTCCAGGCCGTCACCGGCAACCATGCCGTGTTCTTCGGATTCGACCTGGCCGCAGAGGCCCGCACAGGGTGCCTGGGATTCGCTCTGCACCGGGAGGACCACACGGAAGGCGAGGCGTACTGGATTCCGGGATTCAAGACGTTCCGCTCCGTCGTCCCGCAGCCGAGCGCGACGACCATCTACACCACCGACAAGCACCCGATCCAGGGGATGTGGTGGGGTGATTACAGCGCGAAACCCGCGCACGACTACACCTACAAGATCATTCCCGTCTACGGAACCCCCGCGAGCCCGGTAGTGGATGATGCCAGGTCAGTCACCCTCGACGTGAGTACCAGCGATCCTGCGACCGGAAAGCACGGGATTTACTTCAATCGCGGTGTCGCCGCCAGCCAGGCATACGCCACCAAGTTCGGTGCGGCACCCCCGGCCCTGCCGCCCGCGAAGCAGGCCGAAGCGATGACCTGGCTGTCCCGCGGCCTGCACGAGGCGCTGTGCGGATTCATCACGACAGCCGCCTCCCCGCAGCTCGTCGTGCGGGCCGCGGCCTACGAGTTCACCGAGCCAACCGTCCTGGCCGCCTTTGCCCAGGCCCACGCCGCGGGCGCCGACGTGAAGATCATCTATCACGACAAGCCCAACGACCCGCAAAGCGCCCTCAACGACCAGGCCATCTCCGCCGCCCAGCTCGACCCGGGCATGCTCATCGCCCGGCACCACCCGACCATCGCCCACAACAAGTTCATCGTCCGTGCGACCCGGGCTGGCGACGGCACCCTGTCCGGCGAGCAGGTGTGGACCGGGTCGACCAACATGAGCCAGGGCGGGATCTTCGGCCACTCCAACGTCGGCCACGCCGTCCGCGACCCGGACATAGCCCGCGCCTACCTCGGCTACTGGGCCGAACTGTCCGGCGACCCCACCGCCAAGCCCCTCAAGACGTGGGTGTCAGCGAACAGCACCTTCGACGGCGCCGCGGAGGCAACAGCAGGAATCCATACCTTGTTCAGCCCCCGCCTGGATCTGCAGCCGCTCGACTGGTACGCCACGGGTTTCACCGGCAGCACCGCGACCGCGCATATCACTTTGCCGTTCGGCATGGACGCCAAGCACTTCGAGCCGGCCGTCGCCGCCATGGCAGCAGGCGGGCCGCTGCGCTTCGTCATGCTGAACACCCAGGACGACCACCAGGACACCTGGTCACGAGACCAGGCCATACAAGTCGCAGTCGGCGCCGAAGGTGGCCCTGACGTGCTCTCGCGATGGGCAAAAGAAACGCTGACCGGCTTTAACGGGCACGTCGACTACCTGCATACGAAAATTCTGCTCATAGGTGCTCTCTGGGAAACGCCAACTATCATCTCCGGGTCCGCGAACTTCTCTGAAGCCTCGACCACCAGCAATGACGAAAATATGCTGGTCATTGCCGGGGACCGCGACGTCGCTGACGTGTACTTCACCGAATACATGCGGATCTTCCAGCACTTCTACGCCCGCTGGTGGGCGGCGAAGCTCGGCGCTGCCGGAACGGACAGCCACAGCTTCCTCACCGAGGACGACAGCTGGCAAGCCCGCTACTGGACTACGGGCCCCAGATCATGGGAACGCGATCTCTATGCGCACCAGGTCGGCGGCAACGGCTGAATGGCCTGGTGGGGCCTGGCTACCCCGGGCGCACCGATCATGACCGGGCTTCCGGACATGGACAAGATCGGTGGCGGGCGAGGAGGCTCCACCATGCTGAACGGCACCGGCCTGATGTCAGGCCCGCGCAGCCGGGAAGAGACCCATTGCCGTTCTACGCGCACCCAACTAGCATCGTCCACTAAGTAGCCGTTACTACCAGTGACTAGAACTTCCATTGATTCTGCACAGGCTGCAGTGGTCTCGGGGGCTCGCGGGTGAGCCACGTCTCGCTGAAGGGAAATCATGGAACTGGCCGCAAACTTTACCTTCCAGCCGCTGGACAACGACACGGGAACTGGAGCGGCAGTAGCCGCTGTGCCGGACCAGGGGCTGGGGCCGCTCGCTGGTCTCGCCGGAAACTGGAGCGGCCGAGGCTTCAATGCCATCTGGCGCCCGCATACCGGCGCGTCGGACCATTTCCTCGAGCTGAACGTGACCAGCGACCAGATCGGCCTGGAGGTCATTAACGGGCGGATCCCGAACCGCGGCCTGGTGCAGGGCCAGATCTTCATGCATGGGCTGACGTACCTGCAGCAGATCTCCGACGCCAACGTGCAGGTCAACGGGGCGCCGGCCGGGTTGCACATCGAGCCGGGTGTGTGGATCAACATCCCGCCCACCACTGACCCGAAGGAGCCCACCACCATCGCCCGGCTGGCCTCCATCCCGCATGGCACGACGATCCTGATCCAGGGGACCGCCGCGACCGCGGCTGGGGGGCCTTCGATCCCGGCCGTCAGCCTCACCCCGTTCAGCATCGGCCAGCCGAAACAGACGGTCGACTTCGACGAGCAGCACCTGAACAGGACCACGCAGTTCCGGACGTCCGGTGCCGGGCTGACCGGCATTACCCAGGCCATGCTCAATAACCCCAACAGTGTGCTGACCGGGAATCCGCCGAACGTCACCACGACGACCAGGCTGCACGTGTCGTCCACCGCAGGCACCATCGTGGGCGGCGGCACGTCCAACACGGCCTTCCTCGTCGGCACCAAGGACGGCCCGAACGCCGACGCCGCACACGTCGTCGCCACGTTCTGGCTGCAGACGCTGCAAGGCGATACCGAGCCCAAGCGGCTGCAGTACTCCCAGACCGTGCTGCTGAACTTCGCCGGCCTGAGCTGGCCGCACATCACCGTGGCCACGCTGACCAAGGCCTGAGCAGCTCGAGGTCAGCGCTTGCGGGCGACGCCCCCGTAGGCTGATGCTGCACCGGCGGGGGCGAGGTCCGCGGGGCCTGGTCGCCAGGTGTGGACGTAGACGAGGCGCGGAGGCACCAGGTCCAGCCCGGCGAAGAACGCGGCGACCTCGTCCCGCGTCCGGAGGGTCTGCGGAGTGGACACGTGCTCGTTGTAGCGTTTCTGCGCCTCGGCCTGCCCGGGGTGGATGTCACTCGCTGGGTGGGAGATCACCAGGTAGCTGCCCGGCGCGAGCATAGCCATCAGCTCGGTCACGATCCGGTACGGATCTTCGTTGTCCTGGACGAGGTGCAGGATTCCCAGCAGCATCAGGGCCGTCGGCTGGGCCAGATCCAGCGTCTCGGCTGCGGCCCGCACGATAGGGACCGGGTCACGCACATCGCCGTGGACGTACTGGGTCGAACCCTGTGGGCCGCTGGCCAGCAGCGCCCGTGCGTGGGCGAGCACGATCGGATCGTTATCGACGTAAACGATCCGTGCATCCGGCGCGACCGCCTGGGCCACCTGATGGGTGTTGTTCGCCGACGGAATGCCGGTGCCGATATCGAGGAATTGCCGGATTCCTGCTTCGCCGGCCAGGTAGCGGACCGTTCGGGCCAGGAACGCCCGGTTCGCCCGGACCCGGAACCGCAGGCCCGGCGTGACGGCCAGGACCCGCTCAGCCGCCTCGCGGTCAGCTGCGAAATTGTCCTTGCCGCCTAGCCAGTAGTCGTAGACGCGGGCCGGGTGCGCGACGCTGGTATCGATCTTGGCTGCCTGCTCGGCCGCAACGGATCCCGGCCGCTCACCTGCTCTCTCGTCAGCCACGGCGCGTCCTTTCCCGAGACCCGGCATCCGGTCACGGCCCGCCTGACCGCGAACACGAGGATACGCCCGGCACGCGGGCGGGCGGCCAGGGTGTACGTGAGTGGCATGCGTCTCCCCCTCAGCGGGCCTGGCCGGGCGCCCGTGGGCCACCCAGGTACCCCTCGCGTTGACGGCTGGACCGTAAAGACTTAATGTCTTATCAGGCTAAGACATTAAGGGTGTAGGGACATGATCAACTTCCGCATTGATGGCCGGTCGCCGGCTCCGCCCTACCTGCAGATCGTGCAGCAGGCACGACAGGCGCTGCGGATGGGCGTGCTGGGCGTGGGCGACCAGCTGCCCACGGTGCGCGACGTCGTCGCGGCGACAGCCGTCAATCCCAACACGGTGCTCAAGGCCTACCGGGACCTGGAACGCGAGGGCCTGGTGCAGGCCCGGGCCGGGCACGGCACGTTCGTGCTGAACCTCCCGCCGGGGCCACCGCCCGGCACGCACTCCCGGCTCGGCCGCAGCCTGGCCCGGTGGGTGCGGGAAGCCCGCGAGGCCGGACTCGACGATGAGTCGATCGAATCGCTGCTGCGCGTCACCCTGCAGGCAGCACCCGAGGAGGAGATCGCATGACCACGGTCATCCAGACCCGGGGACTGGTCAAGCAGTTCCGCCGGGTCACCGCCCTGAGCGACTGCGACGTCACCGTGCCCGAGGGCCGCATATGCGCGCTGATCGGCCCGAACGGCGCGGGCAAGACCACGCTGCTGCGGCTGCTGTCCGGGCTGGCCCGGCCGACGGCGGGCGAGATGTCGGTGCTGGGCAGCCCACCCCGCCAGGACCCGGCATTCCTGGCCGAGGTCGGCTACCTGGCCCAGGAGATCCCGCTGTACCGGCGGTTCACCGCCGAGGAGCACATCAGCATCGGCGCGCACCTGAACCGCCGCTGGGACGCGGCGCTGGTGCGCGACCGGCTGAAGTCGCTGAAGATCCCGCTGGACCGCGCGGCGGGCTCGCTGTCCGGGGGCCAGCGAGCCCAGCTCGCGCTGACGCTCACGCTGGCCAAGAAGCCCAGGCTGGTGCTGCTGGACGAACCTGTCGCCGCGCTGGACCCGCTGGCCCGGCGGCATTTCCTGGCCACCATGGCCGACGCCGTCGCCGGCGACGGGCTGACTGTCGTGCTGTCCTCGCACCTGGTCGCGGACATGGAGCGGGTCGTCGACCACCTCATCCTGCTGGCGGCTTCCCGCGTGCAGCTATCCGGCGACATCGACGTCCTGCTGGCCGAGCATCGCGTACTGGTCGGACCGCGCAAGGACACCGCCGCGATCGCCGGGACGCACACCATCGTGCAGGCCATGCACACCCCCCGGCAGACCACGCTGCTCATCCGCGGCAACGCCCCGGTGATCGACCCGGCGTGGGAAAGCTCCGGAGTCGGGCTCGAAGAGATGGTGCTGGCCTACATGGGCCGTGACGCCGCGCCCGCGACATCACACCTGACCTCAGTTGGAGAGGAACAATGACCTGGCTTACCTGGCGGCAGTACCGGGCCCAGTTCGCCGTGGGCACCGCCCTGCTGGCCGCGCTCTGCCTGCTGCTGGTGCTCACCGGCCTGCAGCTCGTCTCGCAGTACCACACCATCATCACAGAATGCGCGTCGGCCGCCGGTAACGGCCAGAACCGCGTGAACTGCTCAACCGGGGGCGGGTTGTTCGTGGGCGGCCCCACGGTTGGTTTCGTGAGCCTCATCGTGCTGGCCACGCCGGTCCTCGCCGGCCTGTTCCTGGGCGCCCCCATGGCGGCCGCCGAGTTCGAGGCCGGCACCACCCAGTTCGCCTGGATGCAGGGCATCACCCGCGCCCGCTGGCTCGCGGTCAAGGCCGGCTGGCTGCTGCTCGCCGCGGCGCTCTGGGGTGGCGTCCTCGCCGCCCTGACCACCTGGTGGGCCAGCCCGACCAACGCCGAGCACGGCAGCGAGTTCTACCCTGGCCGGTTCGACGTCCTGTACCTCGTGCCGGTGGCCTACGCGGTGTTCGCCATGGCGCTGGGTATCTGCGCGGGTGCGCTGATCCGCCGGACCGTGCCCGCGATGGCGGTCACCCTCGGCGGATTCATCGCGGCCCGAGTCGCGGTGACCCTCTGGGTGCGCCCGCACTACCTGGGCGCGGTCACGGTCACCCGCAACCTGACTGCCCTGTTCCAGCCGTCCGGCTCGTTCTGGCTGATCCACCAGGGCGCGCGTAACCCGGCCGGCCAGCTGATGGCGGGGGCGCAGGGCCAGCCGGCCGCTTTCGGGGTGCCGGTCAGCTCCCTGCCCAGGGCCTGCGCGGGGCTGGCCGGCCCCCCAGGGGGCATGACCTCATCCTGCCGGGCGGCGCTCACCGGATTCCGCTCTTTCGTCACCTACCAGCCTGCCAGCAGGTTCTGGGCGTTCCAGGGCATCGAGACCGGCGTCTTCGTCATCCTCGCGGCCATCCTGCTGACCGTGACCGCCGTCACGCTGATCCGCCGGGACGCCTGACCACCGGCCGGTACGCCTGGCCAGTCCCCCGGGCCGGGCCAGATGGTTGCCGGCGGCGCCCGGGAGTGGGCATGGTGCGGTGGTGGCATTGAATCTGCCGGGCCAGTACGCCGATGACCGGAACCTGCGGGCCCGCCAGCGCCTGTGGCGGTATCAGGATCCGTACTTTGACGTGGTGGCGTGGGTGCTGGATCTGGCCGGGCTCTCGCCGGGGCTGCGGGTGCTGGATGCTGGGTGCGGCAACGGTGAGTACCTGCGTGCGCTGGCCCGCCGGCCAGTGCACGCGGCCGGGTGTGATCTGTCGATGGGGATGCTGCGGACCGCCGCCTGCCCGGCGCTGCTCAATGCTGATGTCGCCGCGTTGCCGGTCCGGGACGGCGCGTTTGACGTCGTGCTGGCGCTGCACATGCTCTACCACGTACCTGACCGGGAAGCAGCCCTCGGTGAGCTGCGCCGCGTCCTGGTGCCAGGAGGCGTATGCATCGCGGTGACCAACGGCGCGCGGCATACCCGCTCGCTGCGTGCCCTCGTCGAATGGGCCGTCCGGACCACGGCACCGGGCTGGCGGATGCACCCGGCGACGCACGCGTTTACCGCCGAGAACGCGGCAGCCCAGCTGGCAGTGACGTTTGATTCTGTTAAGTGCGTGCGACCGACCAGCGAACCGCCGGTAGTGATCAGTGACGCCGCGCTGGCCGCGGACTACGTCGCCAGCCTGGCCAGCCACTACCAGGATGAGGTCGCCCGTCCCTGGCCCGGAGTCGTCGAGGACGTGCGCCAGGACGTGCAGGCCGTGATCGACCGTGATGGCGCCTTCGTCACCTACGGTGACCTGGCCGCCTTCGTATGCCGGTAATCCGGCCCGCCACTCCCTGACGGGGCGTCATCGGCCAGATCACCGGCTGGGCGATGCGGTCCCCTAGGCGCACGGGAGCCCTTCCGGTCCCGGGCCCGGCGATCAGCGTTTAGTTGTCACCGTCAGCCCGGTAAAGGCGAGCAGGAACAGGACGAAGAATCCGCCGTAATAGGTCAGGAAAGCGGCTCCCAGCGCTGCCGGAATGATCACGCACGCCGCCCACGCGGCCACCTGCTTGCTCACCGGCTTCCGGGCGCGTCCCACCGGGAGCGCGGGTGGTCCCGCGACGCCGATCCGCCGGGCCGGGATGCCATCGGTGACTGCCGCCAGCTCCGCATAGGTCCGCGACACCAGCGCCCGGCCCGCCCGCACGCCGAGCTGATCCCTGGTCAGCCAGCCCTGCACGAACGCGGCCTTGAGGGTATCGATCACCTGCTCGCGGTCTGCGTCGGAAGCCCGGAGACGGCCGCGGCCCATCGCACCCGGTGCCCCACACTCTCCAGGCCCTGCGGTCACCAGCACCTCCCGGCCAGCGCAGACGTATCAACAGCGTAACGCCGGGGCCCCTTGACCCTCATCCTGGATTTTCTGGCCGCATGCGGATGGCTTAGGAGGGTCAGCGCGGCCGCGTCATTGGATGAAGCCGCTTTCATAGGCGGTGATGACCGCTTGGACGCGGTCTCGGACGCCCAGTTTTGCCAGCACGTTGCGCACGTGGGTCTTCACGGTCTCCAACCCGAGGACCAGGTGGGTTGCGATCTCGGCGTTGGACAGGCCCTGCGCAACCAGCCGCAGCACCTCTTCCTCCCGGTCGGTCAGGTTCGCCTTGGCGAGTCCTCCCCCACCTTGCCCGCCACGGCGGGCGGCAAGCCGGCGGATGGCCGCGGGGAAAAGCAGCGACTCACCTTCGTGCACGGTGCGGATGGCGTTGACGTAATCCTCCGCGGCAGATCGTTTGAGCAGAAACCCGCGGGCACCAGCCTGCAGCGCGTCATAGACGTAGTCGTCGTTTTCGAAGGTGGTCACCACGATGACCGCTGGTCCGCCGCCCTCGAACTGGCCGAGCAACCGGGTAGCCGTGATCCCGTCGACCCGCGGCATCCGGACATCCATCAAGACGATGTCGGGATGCGTGCGCCGCGCTTGCGTGACCGCCGCCGCCCCGTCGTCCGCCTCGCCGACCACGGCGATGTCCGGTTCGGACTCAAGGATCGCCCGCAGGCCACTACGGACGAGTGGCTCGTCGTCAACCAGTAGCACCTGGATGGAGTTCACCCCCGCAACGTCCCCGCCGGGAGCGCCACCGAAAGCGTCCAACGGCCGCCGTCGTCGCGGGCAGCGGTGGTGCCGCCGAGTGCCGCAGCACGCTCACCGATGCCCCGCAGCCCACGACCGGCACGCATGGCGCGCGAGCCTCGGGCCGGGTTGGTCAGCTCTATCTCGAGGGTGCCGGTGTGCAGCGACATGCTCAGCACCGCCGTACCGTCGGCGGGGGATTTCAGCGCGTTGGTCAGTCCCTCCTGCACGATCCGGTAAGCCTCCTGGCTGACGAGCACCGGCAGCCGGGACAGATCGCCAGACATGGCCTGCTCGACGGTCAGGCCAGCCGACTGGGCGGCGGTGATAAGGCCGCCGAGGGAGGTGAGGTTCGGTGCGGGCGCGGGTGGTGCGCTGCGTGGCGTTTCCTGGCGCAGCAAGCCGAGCAGATGGTCGAGGTCTTCCACCGCCCGGCGCGAGGTCGTTTCGATCGTCTCGAGCGCCTCCTCGGCGAAGCCGGGGTTGCGTCCGATCAGCTTCCGCGCGGCCGAGGCCTGGACAGTCACCAACGACAGGGCGTGCCCGATGCTGTCGTGGATCTCACGGGCAAGCCGATTTCGTTCGTTTGCGCGGGCAGTGTCGGCCTCCAGACGCGCCAGCCGCTCAGCGTAGGACGGCCCGAGCAGGGCCGGCCCCAGCCGGGCCAGCAGCCGGCCTAGCAGTAGCGTGCCTAGCAATGTCGTCGCCGCCGCCGGGATCGTCCACCAGTTGCCCGTCAACGCGATCAGCCCGATAACACTGGCGACGACGAGAGCTCCGGTCATCAGATGCAGGAGGAACCATCCCAACGTCCGCCGACGCTGCGACCAGCTCAGCGCGGGACCGGGCGGCCCGTCCCGGAATTGAACAACGAGCAGCGTCTGCACCGCCGCGCCCTCGATCTGCCGCACTGCCGGGACTACACCCACCATCAGTGGCCCGCCGATGAGGACCACACCGACCAGTGCCACCGCCCACGGTGGGGTCCCGGCCTCCGATAGCAGGGAAAGCACGGTGAAGCCGGCGATGCCCAGTGCCAGCGCCAGCGCCGCCCGCGGGTGGTCACCGACCGCCGCGGAGATGGCGGCCGATATGGCGTCGCTTCCAGTAGCTGATCGTCACCGCACCCAGCAGCGGTCCCCACAACAGCAGCGGCGCATAAGCAACGGTCGCGGCCAGGCCCTTCCAGTCACCGAAACGGCACGGCGTAGGCGGCGTTCCGGGCCCAGCGGGGAACCCCGGGCACCGGATGGTGCGCTGCCGCCCAGGCATCGCGAAGCCGGCCGGCGGGCCTTACGTCGATCGTCGTCGTCATGCTTGGTTCCTGCGAGGTCTGCGTGTTCGGTGGTGTTCCCAAGCTCCCAGCGGCGGCTGGTCCTTCCATCACTCGCGAGAGGGATTCCGTACCCGGACGAGGGAGGCTGACAGCGTCCGGACGTGAATACGACGCCCGGCTCATCCACGGATCGCGCAATAGTGACTGATCGTCAGGGCCGCTCAGTTTTTTTCGTTGTACCCTTTGCGTCCTGTTACCATCCGTGTGCTCTCCGTAAGGTATAGAGTCTCCCCCTAGGGGGGTCTGGACCTTGCCGCCACCGCGCTGGACAAGTGCGAGAGGCACATCTGTGACCGGCATCCCGATTCCCCCGGTAGTCACTGTCACCATCACCGGCGAGATCGACATCGCCACCTCCCAGGCCATGCAGGATGCCCTGGCCACCGGACCCGGCCCGGCCCACCTGGAAGTTGACATGTCCGCGGTCACGTTCATGGACGCGTCGGGGATCGGCGTGCTGCTCGCCGCCCGGCAGCGGGCTGTGGACGGCGGCGGTTCGCTCACCCTGCGGGCACCCAGCTGGGCGGTACGGAGGGTGACCCGGGTTCTGGGACTGGACGAGCTTCTCATCGCCCAGTGATCCCCGGCGCGCGTAGCCACGGCAGCGCGTGTTCCGGCCGGATAACTGGTAAGAAACTGGTCCCATGAGCGATCCAGTCCTGCCCGGCAGGGAACTGGCCCGGCAGTTTCATGCCGATGTTGTGGAGCCACTGCTGGCTGAGTCGATGCCCAGGCTCCGGTATGCGGCTGGGCGGCTCGGTTCGGGATCCGACGTCCTGGGCCTTGATGATGCGATGAGCCGCGATCATGACTGGGGCTGCCGGCTGACCCTTCTGGTCGACGCGCCGGATCGCGATGCAGTGCCGCAGATCGGTGGAGCGCTGGAGCAGCAGCTGCCTGAGTCATACCGGGGGTTCCCGGTGAGATTTCCGGTCACCTGGAACCCCTCGCCCGCGCACAAGATTGAGGTCGCGACCGTGGCTGACTTTGCCGCTGGCCGGCTGGGGGTCGACCCGACGGGTGAGATGTCGGCGGTGGACTGGCTGGTGCTGACCGGCCAGAGTGTGCTCGAGGTGACGGCCGGGCCGATCTTCGTCGACCGGACCGCCGAACTGGCCCGGGTTCGCGCGACGTTGCGCTGGTACCCGCCGGACGTCGAACGGTATGTGCTCGCGGCGGGCTGGCAGCGACTCTCCCAGCAGATGCCCATGGTCGGCCGCACGGCCGTCCGCGGTGACGATCTCGGCTCACGGCTGCTCAGCGCGCAACTGGCTGACGACCTGATGTGGCTGGCCTTCGCGCTGTCCCGCCAGTGGCCCCCCTACGCGAAATGGCGCGGCACAGCTTTCCAGGCTCTCGGTATCGCGGCGGATTTGGCGGGCCCGCTGGCCGCCTCGGCCACGGCGCCCGACTGGCGCGACCGCGAAAGCAGCCTGGCCGAGGCGTGCGAGGTGCTCCTGAGCGCGCAACGCGCCCGCGGGCTTCCGGCCCCGGGATCTGCGGTCACCCGATTCTGGGACCGGCCTTTCCGCACCGTCGATGATGCTATTGCGCAAGCGCTGCTCGCCGGCATCGCCGACCCGCAGGTCAGCCGCCTGCCCGCCGGGATTGGCTCGATCGAGCAGTGGGCCGACAATGTTGATGTCCTCGCCAGCCCGGCCCGCAGACGGGCACTGCGAACCGCCTACCGGTCGTGGACCGAGCTCGGCTGAACGGACGAGACAGCGCGCCCCTCTTGAAGCTCCGCTTCAGGCCGTTTCAGCGGCGTTCCAGTACCTGCTGCCAGAGTTCATCAACAACTACGGGGTGGGCCGTCTGGTACTTCGCTGCTGACGGCTGACGCAGAAGGGGAAAGAGCCGGTGCTGACCATGGGCGGAAGAGCGCGCCGCGGCGTGCATGCGGTCACCATCGTCGCCGCGGCGGCCGTGGCCATCGCCAGAACGGCGGCACCGGCCGCGGCCGCGCCCGCGGCCGGGCACCGTGGACACCTGGGGGCTGGGCGGCTTCGGTTCGCTCGGCGACGGAACCACGACCGACCGCTCCACGCCCGCGCCGGTGCCCGGCCTGACCGGGATCAAGCAGATGGCCGCCGGTGAGTACATGGGCTACGCGCTGCGCTCCGACGGGACCCTGTTCGCCTGGGGCAGCGGCTACCTGGGCACCGGCACGACCAGCTCAGCCACACCCGTCGCCGTGCCGCTGGCCGGGGTGACCCAGGTCGCCGAGGGCCTGTTCTCGAGCGAGGCCGTGCGCTCCGATGGCTCGCTGTTCGGCTGGGGCCCGAACGGCCTCCTCGAGCTGGGCATCGGCGGGAACCCCGGGAACCACCTCGTCCCGGTCCAGAACATCTACCTGAGCAACGTGAGCGAGATCGCGCTCAGTTATGAGAGCGGCCTGGCCTTCGGCCAGTACGACGCGGCCACCGTCCCGAGCGCGATCGGCTACTCCCAGTCCGAGGCCGCGACCGCGCTGCAGGCGGCGGGCTTCGCGCTCGGCCGGGTCAGCCAGGTCGTGGACATCACCTGCGACTACATCGGGGAAGTGAAGACGCAGACCCCGGCCGCGGGCACGCTGGCCCGGCTGGGCACCGCGGTCAGCATCGGCATCGGCAAGCCAGGTGGGAAATGTCTCTGAACCAGTACCGGGCCCGGGCCAGTACGCTCCCTGATCTCCGCTAACGGCCCGTCCGGCGGGCGGTGAGCGGCAGGGCGGCTCACTCTTCAGGGGCGGATGCCGCCGGCCCGAGCTTGGCCCGGATCCTGTCGCCATCAGGATGGCCGATCTCGTCGAAGATGCGCAGCGCACGGGCCCAGGTCCGGTTGGCTGCCTCGTCGTCGCCGGCGCTGTGCTGGACGTCGCCCAGACTGTCGAGCGTGTCGGCCTCGTTGAAACGATCAGCCAGTTCCCGCCAGAGATCGACCGACCGCTGATAACACGCAATGGCCTGCTGGTGGTCGCCGAGCCCGTGATGGATGAGACCCAGGCTGTCCCAGGTGGCGGCTTCCCAGTGGGGCTCCCCCACCTCGCGGATGACGGCCAGGGCGCAGTAGGAGAGGGCCTGCTGGTATCGGCCAGCCAGGTCAGGCTGCTGTGGATTCTCGCCTGGCTGACCTGGTCACCGACCTCTGCGAACAGCGTGAGGGCGTCGCTGAAACACGGGTAGGCGTCGGCGAAGCGCCCGGACCGGGCGTACCCGAGGGCGAGACCGTGCAGTGCGTGCGCCTCCCCGGCCACATCGTGTGTCCGGCGGGCCGCCTCCAGCCCGGCGAGCTGGGCCAGGGCATGGTCCTCCCAGGCTCCGCTGCGCAGGAAGAAGGTGCTGAGCGTCCACGCGAGCTGCCAGGCGTGGGTATCGAAACCGGCGTGGCCAGCCAGCCGCACGGCGGCCAGGAGCCCGGCGTGCTCGGCGCTGACCGCACCTGCATGATGGCCCGTCCCTACGACTCCGCAGGCTGGGCCATCGGTGCCGTCAGCTCGAGCTGGACGCCGTCCGGGTCTTCAAATCCGAGCACGTCAATGCCGAACGAAGGCAGGCTGGCGATTTCGCCGTGCTTAACGCCGTACTCCCCCAGGAGCCGCACCGCCTGCTCAAGGTCATCGCGGCTGGCGACGCCGAAGCTGAGATGGTCAAGTCCCACCCGGTCCGGGTCGAAGCGGTCGCCCGGCGGCGCCATCGGCCGCAGGCCCAGCAGCAAGTTGCCGCGGATCATGACCACGCCCCCGAACAAGACCTTGAAGACCTCGGCCGCCGACGGGTCATCCTCGGGTGGCGACTCCACCGCGACCGTGAAGCCGAGCAGGCTGGTGTAGAACTGCCGGCTCCGCCCCACGTCGGTCACCGTGAGCCGCAGGTGATGAATATCACCGGTCGGAATCTCCCCAGGCATGGCACCGCTCCCTCCCACGTCACGCAGCGGGCTCCACGCAATCAAGCCCCAGGCGACCAGCATCCTCCTCCGTCGTGACGGTGCCAACGGTTACTGCGTCGGCTCCAGCACGTTGCTGGCGAGGTTCCCGCGCTGGTGCTGGCCGAGCACCAGCCTGGTGAAGCCGCGCACGCCGACCAGGCGCACCATGTTGCGCGCAGACATGAACTCGCGCAGCGGCACCGCGCCGGTCAGCGCGCCGACGAAGGCGTCGGCGTCCTGCTGGCGCCGCGAGAGCGCCTGGAAAAGGGCCATCTCCGCTGGAGTTGGTGGGGCGATCGCGGCGAGCCGGGCGGTGAAGTCGTACATCGGCCTGGCCGCCTTGTCGCGCGCCCGGTGGTATTGCCCGAGCGCGCTGCCGAGCGGGCGGATGCCGCCGAGACCGTCGGCGACCGCGTCGGCCAGCAGCTCGGCGTCGCGGGACGCTTGGCCGATGCGGATGCGGGCGCGGAATCGACATCGGGAGAACCCGCGCTGGCCGATAGCGGCGTGTCCAGCCCGAGGGCCCGCATGACCTGCACCCATGGCCAGTACCCCGGCGCGCCCTCACCGGGCCAGCCCCAGCCCCATGCGACCCTGGCCCCCCGGTCCCCCGCGTAACGGGCCGCCTGCGTGAGCAACGTGGTCTTGCCGATCCCCGCCTCTCCGGCCAGCAGGAGCTGGCCGCGCCCGCCGTGCCGCGACTCATCAGGGGCGGTTCACCAGCGCCAGCTAAACATCGGACGATTGGACGCCAAAGGCTTGTTCTCGTGGCAGCTGCCGACCTAGCCTGTTCCATGGTCCACTGGCCCGCCGGGCCTGGGCAGCCGGTCCGAGTCGGCATCAGGAGATGACGTGCTGCGTTCGCCGCTTATTCATCCGCAACTGCTCGCCGCGCTGGGAGCGGCCGGACACGGCGCGCGGGTGCTGATCGCCGACGCCAACTACTCGCACAGTACCAACGTGTATCCCGGGGCCGCGCTCATCCATCTCAACGTGCGGCCGGGCCTGGTCACCGTCGATCAGGTGCTGGAGCCGGTCATCGCCATGGTCCCGATCGAATCGGTGTCCGTCATGCAGCCAGACGACGGGAGCACGCCGGAAGTGTTCGCTAGATACCGAGAACTGCTCGGAGACCAGCTGCCGCTGCAGCCGCTGCGCCGGCTGGAGTTCTATGCCACATGCCGGGAGGCTGACCTCGCGGTGTGCGTGGCGACTGGCGACGACCGCCTCTACACGAACGTGCTGCTGACGGTCGGCTACATCAGCCCTGCGTGATGGGATCTGACCTGCGCAAGGTGCCGTTGGGACGAACTGGCCTGCGCGTTTCCCAGATGGTCTTCGGCGGGGCGCCGATCGGCGGCCTGTATGAGCTGGTCGGCGAGCAGACGGCGGCGGAGGCGCTGGAGGCGGCGTGGGCGGCGGGCATCAGGGCCTTCGATACCGCGCCACATTACGGCGTAGGCCTGTCCGAGCGGCGTATCGGCGCCTTCCTGGCCGGCCGCCCGCGCGCGGAGTTCGTGCTATCCACCAAGGTCGGCCGGCGGCTGGTGGCCGCGGCCGGTGACGTCCAGGGCGCAGACGGCTTCTACGGCACGCCGCAGCTGGCCCGGGTGCGCGACTACAGCCGGGACGGCGTGCTCGCCGCGCTGGAGGACAGCCTGCGCCAGCTGCGCACCGACCGCATCGACATCGCGTTGATCCACGACCCCGACGACCACGCGGAACAAGCCCTGGACGGGGCCTACGCCGCGCTCGACCAGCTCCGCACGGAGAAAGTGATCCGGGCGGTCGGCGTGGGCATGAACCAGGCCGGGCTGCTGCAGTGGTTCGTCGAGCGGGCCGACCTCGACTGCGTGCTGGTGGCGGGCCGGTACTCGCTCCTGGACGCCTCCGCCGCGGCCGGGCTACTGCCCGCGTGCCAGCAGCGGGGCGTCGCGGTCCTCGCCGCTGGCATCTTCAACAGCGGCATTCTCGCCGACCCCCGCCCCGGCGCGACTTACGATTATGCGCCCGCGCCGGACGGCCTGCTGGAACGGGCGCAGCGGATCCGCGCCGTATGCGCCCGCCACGGCGTGCCGATCGGCGCCGCCGCGCTGCACTTCGTGCTGCGCCACCCCGCCGTGACCGCCGTTGTCGCCGGGGCGCGTAACGCCGCCGAGGTCACTGAGGACGTGCGGTGGCTGACGGCGGCGGTACCCGAGGGGCTATTCCCCGAGCTGGCTGAAGAAGGGCTGATACCGGACGCGAGCGTGCGGTAGGCCTCGGCCCTGGAACGGTGCTGGCCGGCGTCGCGCGGCCGGTCAGGGCACGGACGCGAGCCACTGCTCCACGCCGGCGATGTGCACGGTGGCCCAGGACCTGGCCACCTCGGGCTGGTGCGAGGCCAGGGCCTCCAGGATCGCCCTGTGCTCGGCCAGGGTCCGTTCCTTCGTCCCCGCCTGGGTCAGGCCGCGCCAGATCCGGGCGCGAGTGGTCGGCCCGGACAGGGTCTCCAGCAGTGAGCACAGGACGGTGTTCCCGGAGCAGGCGTTGATCCGCCGGTGGAACTCCACATCGTTCGCGACCAGATCGTCGACGTCCGGATCGGGACCGAGGCCGTCCAGCAGCGCGCGCAGTTCCTTGCACTCGGTGTCGGTGATGCGCTCGGACGCCATCGCCACGGCCGCCGGTTCCAGGATGCGCCGCACGCGCAGGAACTCCAGGACCGTGCCATCACGGTGGAAATCGACGATGAAGCTCAGCGCTTCCAGCAGCAGGTTCGGCTGCAGGCTGGTCACATAGGTCCCATCGCCCTGCCGCACGTCCAGGATGTTGACCAGGGACAGGGCGCGCACCGCCTCCCGCAGCGAGCTGCGGGACAGGCCCAGGTCGGCAGCCAGATCCGCCTCACGTGGCAGCCGGTCGCCGGCCCGGAGCGCCCCGGAGGTGATCATGGCCTTGACCTTCTCGATCGCCTCGTCGGTTACCGCCAACGGGCCCACCTCCGATGCGGCACAGCCGCCCGCCACCCATCCGGCTGCAGAGATCCGATGTTTAATCCGCAGTATGGCATATGCGGCTGGCCGGGACTTGCCTGGCTGCTTCCGCGGGCCGGGAACCTCGCTGCCGTCGCGGCCAGCGCGCCCTGGCCGGATCCAGAACTCAGGACTAGATCAGGGCACCCACCGCGGCTCACGCGGACGAGACCTCAGCTTGCTTGCGCGAACGGGACTAGACATCGGACTAGTGCGGAGGCCCGGACTGCCTGAGGAACGACCCCTGGAGCCTTCCTGACCAGCTATTACTCCTAAGTCCCGCGAATTCTCACTCTTCAGCCGGGGGCGTTGACTGTCTCATCCGGGGGCCGTACGGTTCATTCATCCGATGTCTTGATGTCGGACTCCCTGTCCAGCGAGTCGTGGGGAAGTGCACGAGGATGATCAGCGACGGCCCACCGCGGTTCCCCCGGCGGACGATCCACCTTGACTTCCATACCGGTCCTGCGGTCCCGGACGTCGGGGCGCAGTTCGATCCGGAGCAGTTCGCCCGGACCTTCACCGCGGCGCACGTCGACAGCGTGACCGTCTTCGCGAAGTGCCATCACGGGCACCTCTACTATCCGACGGACCGGCCGGAACGGCACCCGAACCTGCGCCCCGGGCTCGACCTGCTCGGCGATCAGATCGAGGCCCTGCATTCGCGTGGCATCCGAGCGCCCCTCTACCTCAGCGTCCAAGTGGACGAGTACGCCGCCAACACCCATCCCGAATGGATCGCCCGCACCGAGGATTTGCGGCAGGTCAAGCGGGCCGCGTCGGCGTTCGAGGCCGGCTGGCAGATCCTGGACATGTCGAGTCCCTATCAGGACTACGTCGCCGAGCAACTCGCGGAGGTGCTGCGCCGGTTCGCGCCGGTAGACGGGATGTTCCTGGACATGTGCTGGGACCAGCCCAGCACCAGCAAGTGGGCGAT
>DASQRM010000095.1:0-2229 GCA_035642895.1 Streptosporangiaceae bacterium
GCGCGGTGATGATGTGCAGGTGCTTGGAATAGGTGAGGAACACCAGGAACCCGAGCACCACCGCGAGCTGGGCGAGCAGGAACACCACCTCCAGCACGCTGTTCACCCCGGCCCCCAGCGGCGCCAGCCAGTGGCCGGCGATCTGGGACGCGAACGCCCCGTGCGGGTAGGGGAACACCCCGGTGTTGATCTGCGCGCCGCGGTAGGCCAGCAGCGTCGCGATCACCAGGAAGATCATCCCGAGGACCAGCCACGCGGCGCCGGTGTGGCTGCCGGCAAACCGGGACGCCCGGCCCTCCCGCTCCGGGCTGCTGCGCAGCCGGATGACCGCGAACGTGATGATCCCGGCCAGCACCCCGACCGCGAACAGGTCCTCGATGAACCCGACCAGCGCCCAGTGGCCGATCCCCGGGATGGCGAAAGCCCGGGAGAACAAGTCCCCGTAGGCCTCAATGATCGTCAGCAGCAACACGATGAAGCCCCAGAAGGTCGCCGCGTGAGCGGCGCCGGGCACCGCCTGCTTCAGCAGCTTGCGCTGCCCGATGACCTCGGCAGCCTCCACCCCGGCGTCGCGGGCCGGATGCGAGCGCACCGCCGCGATCCGCTCCGGCGCCGGCTGCCCCGCCCGCCCGACCCTGGCCAGCCACCACAACCGCCGCCCCGCCAGCGTGAACGCCGCCACCGTCAGCACCAGGCCAACCACGATCCGCACGACCACGAAAACCTCCTCATGCGGGGCCCGGCCCGGCCGGACCGCCGCTGCGCCGGCTGCCAGCGTACGCCGCGCGTCCCCGGCCACAATGATCAAGGTCCAATGAATAAGACACTCCACTGCACCGTCAAGAGGGGACTGCATGACGGTTCCAGCATTCTACCGGTGAGTAACTTATCGGCCGGGAGGATCCCACCCGGGGCCGGGCGGCGGCCGGGAGGACCCCGGACCACGGCCGCGGCAGCAGCCGCAAGACAGCCGGAACACCGCCCGGGATCTCGGCCGCCTGCGCCGAGATAAATCCTTGCAAACGGATGCAAACCGCCGGCCCGGCTCGGGCGTCATTGATGTGTCTGACGTCATCACGGGGGCAGTCCAACGGAGGAAGCATGGCAGGGCAGGGAATAAGACGCGTGGCCAGAACGCGGATCGCGACCGCGGCGCTCGGCGCAGGCATCACGGCCACGGTTCTGGGTGGCGCGATGATGGCGGCCGGCCCGGCGGGTGCGTCGGCGGCGGCCAGCGGCAGGCCGTCCAGCAGCGTGGCGGCCCAGGTGAACAACCCGGCCACGCCTTGGCTCGTCCCCTGGGCCCGGGCCGGGGCCACGGGAAGCGGCTCGATGAGCGCGCAGGCCCGTGCGGCGGCCACCGCCGCCAGTCCCGGCTTCAGCGGCGCGATCCTCGACGGGGTGTCCTGCACCGGCCGGTCGCAGTGCACCGCGACAGGGGTGGCCACGACCCGCACCGGTAAGAACCTCAAGCCCCTGGCCGAGCGGTGGAACGGCACTAGCTGGGCCGTCCAGTCCACCCCCACCACCAATACCGGCGGCTGGCTGGGTGGCACGCTGGACGGCGGCGTGTCCTGTACGTCGTCCACCGCCTGCATGGCCGCAGGCTACTCATACAGCAAGAGCTTCGCCCGGCTGCTGGGCGAGGGCTGGAACGGGCGCAAGTGGAGCATCCAGCCCGACTCGAAGCCGGCGACGGGCGGCCAGCCGTTCGGCATCTCGTGCCGGTGGGCCAAGGACTGCACAGCCGTGGGCCAGCGGCTCACCGGGATGACCCTGGCCGAGCACTGGAACGGGCGGCGGTGGTCGGCCCAGACCACCAAGCACCTGGGCGCCCTGGACGGCGTGTCCTGCCCCGCCACCGGGAACTGCACGGCGGTCGGCTCCAACAGCGCCGGCAAGGCGCTCGCCGCGCACTGGAACGGGAAGACCTGGTCGGACCAGTCCGTGGCCAGCCCGCAGCAGCTGAACGTGCTGACCAGCCTGTCCTGCACAGCAGTGAAGGACTGTGTGGCCGTCGGCCTGGCAGGAACAGTGTCCGGCCCAACGCTTTCCCTGGGACCTCTCGCCGAGCAGTGGACCGGCGGGAGCTGGACGGTTCTCACCCCGGCGAACCCGGCTCCTGCGGGTGATCTCACGGAGCTCAACTCCATCTCGTGCACCTCGGCCACCAACTGCATGGCGGTGGGGGACTACATGGACCAGGCCGGCACCAGCGACACGACCCTG
>DASQRM010000096.1:0-17090 GCA_035642895.1 Streptosporangiaceae bacterium
GCTGGTGCCGTCTGTGTGCGTCCGCTTTGCCATGACCGGGACAGTAGCACTGTTTGGCTCGCAGTTTGGCTCTTGGCTCTGGCCACAGTTCACCGCAGTTTTGCCTTATAGGCTCTGACCTGGTGTTTCTTGGTGGAGCTAAGGGGACTCGAACCCCTGACCCCCTGCTTGCAAAGCAGGTGCTCTTCCAGCTGAGCTATAGCCCCCGCGCCACGGCGGTTCAATAGCCCCGTACCACGGCGGTACCAGGGTACCCGGTCGGCGCCGACCCAGAAGGCGCCGCAAGCAGAGGCCACCCGTCAGGGGGGCGGCGTCGGCGAAGCAGTCGCAGGCGGCACAGATCCTGGCCGGGATCCCGACGCAGATCCAGGCCGCGAACCAGACCCAGAAGGCCCAGAAGGCCCAGAAGGCCCTGAAGACCCCCGCCCCGGATCGGCCGCCTTCGCCCCGGAGTCCTGGCCACCATCCGCCGCGGACCCCGTGCGACCGGCAACCGGCTCCGCACCCGTATCCGTAACCGGATCCGCAGCCGGGTCGATGACCGGCTCCGCCGCCTCAGCCGCCAGCACCCCCGGCAGTTCAGCAAAGCTGCCCAGCAGATGGGTCGCGCCCGCCCGCTGTAGCCGGTCGCGGGTGTGCCCTCCGGTCAGGATCCCCGCCACGATCTGGGCCCCGGCCCGCTGGCCGCACAGGATGCCGCTTTCGGTGCCCCCGGCGTACGCGGTCTCACGGACATCGGTCACCCCGAGCCGCAGCATCGCGCACAGCATGGGGTCGGGCCACGGGTAGCCGCGCGGCGCGTCCTCGGGGCACAGCACCAGGTCCACCTGCCGCCCCCAGCCGAGCGAGTCGAGCACCAGGCCGACCAGGCCCCGGGACAGCCCGGTGATGAAGCACACCCGGACCCCGGACCCGCGGATCTGCTGCAGCGCCTCGGCTGCCCCGGGCATGGGAGCCAGCCCGGAGCGGTCGACGGCCAGGCGGTAGGAGCGGTCAAACGCGAGCGTGGCGGCTTCGGCGCGGCCCGGCGCGTCGGGGAACAGCGCGCGGAACACGTCGACGGCGGCTTGCCCGCGGGTCTGGTGGACGTGGACCATGCTGCGGGCGTAGGCCGCGGTGCCAGGGACGATGCCCTGGGTGGCGAAGGCTTCGGTGAACGCCCGCTCCAGGATTCCGCCGTCATCCGCGGTGACCCCGAGCAGGCCACAGCACAACAGCGTGACCGGTGTCGCGCTGCTCACCTGGAACTCCCGTCGTCAGCCCGGCCGCGCTGACTTCAGGGGCCGGGCGCCGCCTGGCTTAGTCGTCGCTGGTCGTCGCCTCGGTCCACAGATCGAGCTCGGCACGATCCGCCTGAACCTTCCGCCATACGGCGAACACGCCAAGCCCCGCCAGAGCGAGCAGCAGCAACTTCTTCACGGTGCGGACCCCTTCACCTCGACAATCGCGGAGCCGGCCCGGAAGGGGCGACCAGGCTCCTTACGCTCCATGCAGACTAGCAAGCGTTTCCGTCACCGGGGCCTGGCCACACGAGTCTCGTCCCACACCGGATCGCTCGATTCGTAGACGTCTCCGGTCGCCCCGAATACGAGGAAACGGTCGAAGGACCGGGCGAACCAGCGGTCGTGCGTGACGGCCAGGACCGTGCCCTGGTAGGACTCCAGCCCGGCCTGCAGCGCCTCCGCGCTGGCCAGGTCGAGGTTGTCGGTCGGCTCGTCGAGCAGGAGCAAGGTCACCCCGCTCAGCTCGAGCAGCAGGATCTGCAGCCGGGCCTGCTGCCCGCCGGACAGGGTGGCGAACGGCTGCTCGGCGCAGTGCTGCAGCTCGTACCGGGACAGCGCGGCCATGGCCTCGTTGCGCTGCATCGCGTGCTCGGTCATGAGAATCTCGGCGGGACGCCGGCCGGCCAGGTCGGGGCGGGCGTGGGTCTGCGCGAACAGCCCCGGGACGACCCGGGCCCCGAGCCGCGCCACTCCCTCGTGCGGGACGTCAGCCCCGCCGAGCAACCGCAGGAAACTCGACTTGCCCGATCCGTTGGAACCGAGTGCGGCCACCCGGTCGCCGTACCAGACCTCACAATCAAAGGGGTGCATGAGCCCGGTCAGCTCCAGGTCCTCGCAGATCACCGCCCGCTTCCCGGTCCGGCCGCCGCGCAGCCGCATCCGCACGTTCTGCTCCCGCGGCGCGAGCTCCGGCGGCCCTGCGTCCTCGAACCGGCGCAGCCGGGTGAGCGCTGCCTGGTACCGCGACGCCATGCCGTCGTTGTAGGAGGCCTTCTGCCGCAGGGTGCGGACCAGCTCCTTGAGCTTCTCGTGCGCCTCGTCCCACCGCCGCCGCAACTCGTCGAGCCGGTCATTGCGGTCCTGCCGGGCTTGCGGGTAGCTGGCGAATCCACCGCCGTGCACCCACACGTTGCCGTCTTCCACGGTGATGATCCGCTGCGCGGTGTTGGCGAGCAGCTCCCGGTCGTGGGTGACCAGCAGGACGGTCTTGCGCGTCTGGGCCAGCTGCTCCTCGAGCCAGAGCTTGCCCGGCACGTCCAGATAGTTGTCCGGCTCGTCCAGCAGCAGGACCTCGGCCGGGCCGCGCAGCAGCGCCTCGAGCACGAGCCGCTTCTGCTCGCCGCCGGACAGCGTGCCCACCGGCCGGTCGCGGCACTGCTCGTAGCCGAGGCCGAGCGCCGCGACCGTGCACGCATCCCACAGCACCTCGGCGTCGTATCCGCCCGCGTCGCCCCAGTCCGCCAGTGCGGCCGCGTACCGCAACTGGGCCGTCTCGTCGTCGCGCGCCCGCATGGCGCCTTCCGCCGCATCCAGCCGCGCTGCCGCCTCCCGCACCCTTTTTTCCGCAACGAAAACCAGCAGGTCGCGAACCACCAGCTCCGCGCCGGGCCGACCGAGGGCGTGCTCAATCTGGGCGTCGTCCCCGCGGATCCCCCCCACGCTGTGCTCACCCGTCGGCGTGACCCCCCGGATCCCCCCGATGCTGTGCTCACCCGGGGGGGCGACCCCCCGGATCCCCCCGATGAATTGCCGCATCACCCCTAGGCCGCCGCTGGTGGTGACGGTGCCGGACTGCGGAGTCAGGTCCCCGGCGATCAGCCGGATCAGCGTGGTCTTCCCGGAGCCGTTCGGGCCCACCAGCGCGGCGACCGCGCCCTCGCCGACCCGGAACGAGGCGTCGTCGAGCAGCTCCCGCCCGTCCGGCAGCGCGTGATGCACATGCGCCACCTCGACGTGTCCCACCCTGATCCCCTCCCGGCTGCTGGTGATGCCCTCAGCCGAGATAACCAGGCGGCGTCCCGCCCCGCAACGGATATACCGGCCAGGTCACGCGGCCGGTACACCACGTGCCCGCCGCCGGCCCCCGGTCTTACAGATTCCTTACCGCACATTAAACAAAGCGCCGCAACCGTTAATAAGTCGTATGTTCGGCCTATCCCTTTCGCGACTGCGGCGATACTAACGGCGTGATTCCCCGCGAATTTGGTGCCCACCAGGGCCCCCCGCCTGCCGCCGTGATCTGTTGCTCCGGAGTAGCGATGGTTCTGGATTGACCGCCGTTCTCACCGGCCGTGGCGCCTCTGGCGGCGGCCGGTCGATGACTGCGCACCCGCTGGCCGGTCCCGGGGAGACCGCGGACCGGGGGGAGGCTGCGGAGCCGTGGTTGCCCTCGGACTGGTTCCGGGGGTCAGACCGGTCCCGGGACTCAGACTGGTCCCAGGACACGGTTACCCCGGGCTGGATAGCCCCGGCCACCCGGGACCGGATGGCCCAGTTCCGGGCGGGAGAGTTCCAGGCGGCAATATCCCCGGCGGCAGAGTCCCGCGTTGCGCTGGCCAGGATCGCGGTGCTCCAGGCGCTGGGCCGGGTGGCGTGGCCATGGTGGGTGCTGTGGCCATGGGCACTGGCCTGGGTTGCGTTCCAGGCCGGCATGGCGGGCCAGTCGTGGCATTTCTTCGCCCAGGGCGGGCGGCTCCTGTTCGCCAACGCCCCGGGCGCGGGCCTGCGGTTGTACGCAGCCCATCCCGACCTGCAGATCGGCCCGCTCGCCCTGGCGGTGTCCAGCGTTTTCCGGGCGCTCGGGCCAGGCAACGGCGAGACCGCCGCGATCGCGGCCATGTCGCTGACCGGTCCGCTGATGCTGGCCGCGGTGTGGCGGCTGGTACCCGCCCAGGAACGCCGGCCCCGCAGCCGGCTGCTGTTCGCCGGGCTGCTGTTCCTGCCGGTGTGGGCCGAGCTGACCACGCACTTTGCGCATCTCGACGACCTGCTCGCGCTGGTATTCTCAGTGGCCGCGCTGCATGCGGTGGACCGCCGCCATCCGGTCTGGGCCGGGCTGGCTCTGGCCGCCGCGGTGGACGCCAAGCCGTGGGCCGCCGCGTTCGTGGTGTTGCTGCTGGCCCTGCCGCGGCGGCAGTGGCTGATCGCGCTGGCCGCGTTCACCGGCGGGATCGCGGTCGTCTGGCTACCGTTCCTGCTGGCTAACCCGCGGACCCTGGCCGTGGTCCATTTCACCATCCCCAACGATCCTTCCTCGGCGCTGCGGGTGCTCGGTGTGACGGCGGCCCGGACCCCATGGTGGGACCGCTCAGCCCAGCTGCTCCTCGGGGTGGCCGGCGGCGCGGTGGCGATCTGGCGTGGCCGCTGGCCCGCAGTGCTGCTGGTGGCCCTGGCCGCCCGGATCATGCTCGACCCGGCGGTGTATGCGTACTACACCTCTGGCGCCCTGCTCGGCACGATCGTGATCGACCTGGTGGTGACGCGGTGGCGGCTGCCGTGGGCCACCGCGACCGCGGCGGTCCTGCTGTACGCCGCGCGGTTCACTCACGCACTGATCCCGTTCACCCTGCACGAGCTGGGAATCTTGCGGCTGGTATTCGCCGTCGGCCTGCCCCTGGTAGTCCTGGGGATCCCCGGCTGGTGGATGGCCCGCCGGCCCGGCCGGCACGCCCGCAACCGGCTGGCTCACGCCGCGGCGCCACAATGGGTCGCGGCCGTGGGCAACACGGCGGCCCAGCCCCGGCCCGGGGAATCCGTCCCCTCAGGGCCGTACATGCACGCCACGTCCATGCACTGACTGCGGGCGTCAGTGACTGCTCTGCCGCCTGAGACTCGGGCGGCTCTGTCTGTCCCTCTCAGAGCCCGGCGCGGGGCCCCCTGGGGAAGACGCGTGGCCCCGGGGTGGCGAGGACGCCGAGCAGGCTACCCACAGCGTTTGGCCCCGGCCGCCTGCGCGTGGAGCCGTAACGAGCCGAGCTGGACGTTGGCGGTCATGCCGCTGAGCGGGGTGCTCCAGGTCCGGCCGAGCACCCGCACCACGGCTTCCAACGCCGCCCCGCCCGAACTGCTCACCGGCGTGGGCGATAGTTCCCTGATCGTGCCCTTGACCCCCCTCAGCTGCCCGGCCGGCACCGAGATTGTCACGTCCTCGCCGACCTTCACCGCGGACGTGTCGGTCTGCGGGATGAGCATGCTGACCTGCCATCCGCCGCCGGTGAGCAGGGCGATCACCGGCAGCGTCAGGCCCGTGGCGCGCAGGCTGGCCACCGGCACGCTGGGCCGGAGCGAGAACCTCGGCTGCTGGCCGCGCCAGGCCTGGGCACGCACCGCGGAACTGCTCAGCCCGGCGCGGCTGACGGTCTCGCCGGGCCGGCCGTAGATGGCCACGACGGTCCCGCTGCTGGGCGCCACGATCTCGGTGGCTGCCAGCTTCATCTGGTCCGCGGCCCGCTGGGCACGGTCCTTTTCCAGCTGAGCCTGGGCCGCGGTGATGCTAGCGGGCGCGGATCCGTCGGCTTGCAGGGCGGCCAGGTTCGCCTTGTCGGCCGTGATCACGGCCCGGTCGGCCTGGACGGCCGCCGCGCTCGCCGCGCCCACCTCGGTGGCCAGCACCTCACCTTTGCGGACCATCTGTCCCAGGTGGACCCGGACACTGCCGACCCGGCCCGAGGTCTCGAAGTTGAGGCTGGCGATGCCGCTGCTGCTGACCACCCCGGTGAACGTGCGGCTGTCGGCAGCGAGGACCGACGACACGTACAGCGCGACGCCCACTACTGAGGCCCCGGCCAGCAAGATCCCGCCCAGACGCCGCGTGCTGCCAGTGAATTTCCGCGGGCCTTCTGCCTCCCGATAGCGGGCCTCGCGGCGCGGGAAGAGCGCCTCGAGCAGTGGGGCGCGCCGGCCTGACGCTTCATCCTCCAGGTCCGGATCGCCGACCTCGCCGTCGTCCCACGGGTTGTCCTCCGGGGCCGGCGAGGCCTGGAAGCCGTCGCCTTCGGTCTCGTACCAGGCCCCGGGTCGCTGGCCCCGGGATGACCATCGCCGGGATCCCCCGGACCGGAATACCCCGAGGGGAGATAACTGGAATCCGGATAGGCAGCATCTGAATAGCCGGAATCCGGATATGCGGAGCGGGCCTCGGCATAACTGGAGTCCTGGTGGCCAGGCTCCGCGTAGCCAGCGTCACGATAACTGAGGGTAGGCGGCCCGGAATCCGGGAAATCGGCGTACCCAGATTCCGGGTAACGGTCCTCGGTAATACGGTCAGCGAGATAACCCTCCGGAGGATAACTATGGGGAGCGTGTTCATCCCGCGGATAGTCGTCCGGGCCAGGACCATGACCCAGGAAGAATCCGTCCCGCGAGCCAGCCGGGGCGGCTTCGTAACCATAGTCGGAGCCATAACCGTTATCCGGGCCGTAACCGCCGTCGGCGCCGTAACGGTCGTCCGTGCCGTAACGGTCGTCCGTGCCGTAACCGTCGTCCGTGCCGTCCCCAGCCAGATCCGGCGGGTCCTGGATGAGCATGCTCCGGCGGCGGTTGCCTCGCCAGCGTGACCAGTCGCGCTTCTTACCCCCGGACCCCGGACGGCGCCGCAGGTCACCGACGGGCGCGGGTTCCTCCCGGTCCGGGGAGTGGGCTGCCTCGGGGTAGTCGTCCCCGATGAGGAGGGACACGTCGGTTCACTCCAATGGCTCGGGCGCTCCCCTTGCTGACCCCCGTAGCTGGTGACTCTGTGGTTCGTGGCTGGGGGGTTGCTGATTCCGTGCTGACTGACCCTGTGTTGGCTAACCCTGTGTTGGCTGACTCGATGCGGCCTGACCCGGTCCAGTTCCTCATCCTTGAGGCGCACCCTGGCCGGCCCCGGCCTCAGCATTCCGGCGCCGGGTGAATCCGTATCTGTGCGGATAACGAAGTTATCACAGCGCTTTGCGGCAATGCGCCCGATCGGGTCTTCTCATGTTCTGCCTAGGTAAAGCGCCGGGACCGGCCAGACGCCGGGCAACGACATAAACCCTTGCTGAGCCAAGGGGATCCGCGTTAGTGCAGGTACTTAATGCATATTTTTGGCCTTTGCCCATACCGTTGCCCTGCTCATAGTGCTCATTGCGGCGCAAAGGCACGGCGACGGACCGCTCCCTACCCCTCCGGGTCTGCTGCTCCCCGAGGACGTGTGACCTCAGGCCCGCTCCTGGTGCCATCGCGGGACCAGGGCCGGTGCCGACCCGGCCGGGCCAGTGCCACAGTCAGCTCGTGCAGCGCATTGACGGAGTGCGCACTCAGCACCGCGTCGCAGTACGGCCAGGCGGCCGCCATCCCGCCGGCCAGGGGCCGGTACTGCTCGCTCTTGGTCCGGGGGTTGACCCAGATGATCCGGTGCGCGACCCGCGAGAGCCGCTGCATCTCACGCCGCAGCTCGGCGGGCTCTCCGGTGTCCCAGCCGTCCGAAATGATCACGACCACGGCGCCCCGGGCCAGGCCGGGGCGGCCCACGGTGTCGTTGAACTCCTTCAGCGAGGCCCCGATACGGGTCCCGCCCAGCCAGTCCGGCGCAGCCTGCCCGGCCCGCCGCAGGGCCTGCTCGGGCGGCATGTGCGCCAGCGCCCCGGTGAGCCGGGTCAGCCGGGTGGCGAACGTGAACACCTCGGCGTCGGCCCCGCCCGCCGCGCAGTACAGCAACTGGAGCATGGCCCGTGCGTAGGGTTCCATGGATCCCGAGATATCGCACAGGACGACCAGTTGGCGCGGCCGTAGCACCGAGGCCCGGTGGGCCAGCCGGAGCGGATGGCCGCCAGTGCGCCGGGCGTGCCGCAGTGTGCTGCGCAGGTCGGTCCCGCGGCCCCGGGCCGCGGGATGCTCGCGCCGCGAGCGGCGCAGCGGGACGGCCAGGGTCAGCTCGCTCATCAGGCCGGTCAGGGCCTGCAGCTCGGTAGGACTCAGCTCGGCGAAATCCGTGCCCGCCAGCCGCTCGACCCGGCTAGCCAGGACCGGGCGCGCGGACTCCGGCCGGTCCGGCGCGTCCAGCTCCGCTCCTTCCTCCGCCGCGCTCCCCGGCGTGGCCGGGCCGTGGCCCTCCGTCCCGTCCGGGCCGGCCACGCCGGGCGGCAGCTGGCCGGGCGGCGACGCCGGGTGCTCCTGCGCGGCCCGTGCGGCTTCGGCCAGCAGATCATCGGAGGCCAGCCGGGGCGGCGCGCCGGGCAAGTCCGGCCCGGGCTGGCTGGCCGCCGGGCCACCCACTCCGCCGAACAGGTCGCCGAACACCCGCTGCACCGTCTCGGTCTGCTCCGGCCCGGTGGCGAACGTAGCCAGGGCGCACAGGTAGAGCTCGTACCTGGTACCTGGCCTGGCCACGGGAACCGCCCGGGCGAACCGCTCACAGCGGCCCGGGTCAGCCGCCACCCCCGCGTCGCGCAGTTCCGCACCGAGCCGGGCCGCGATCAGCGCCAGGTCAGCCGGGACGCGGTCTCCGTCGCGGTGGTTCCCGTTGCCGGACCGGTCTGGGCTAGTCCGGTCTGGGCCGGTCCGGTCTAGACCGGAGTGTTCAGGGCCGGAGTGTTCAGGGCCGGAGTGGCTAGGCACAGGGCCTCATTCACCGTCGCTGGCCGTCGCCGCGAACCCGGCGGCCCGGAGGACCTGCAGGTCCTCGGAGTACTTCAGCACCACGCCCGCGGTCTGGGCCGCCACCGTCTCGTCGATGCGCTCGGCTCCCAGCACGACCAGGGCCTCAGCCCAGCTGATCGCTTCGGCCACGCCGGGTGGCTTGGCCAGGTCCAGGTCCCGCAGCCGCGCGACACCCCGGGCCACCTGCCCGGCCAGTGGCTCGGCCGCGGCGGGCACCCGGCGGCGGATGATCGCCGCGACCCGCTCGGTATCCGGGTACTCGATCCAGTGGTAGAGGCAGCGTCGCTTCAGCGCGTCGTGCAGATCCCGGGTCCGGTTGGAAGTCAGCACCACAACCGGCGGCAACGCGGCCCGCCGGGTGCCGAGTTCGGGGATGGTGACCGCGGACTCGGCCAGCAGTTCGAACAGGAACGCCTCGAACTCGTCGTCGCCCCGGTCCACCTCGTCGATCAGCAGCACAGCGGGCCGGGGACCGGGATGATCCAGGGCGGCTAGCAACGGCCGGGCCAGCAGGTAGTCGGCACTGAACAGGTCCGCGTCACGCAGCGTCTCGCCGCGGGACTCGGCCAGCCGGATCGCGAGGAGCTGGCGCGGGTAGTTCCACTCGTAGAGGGCCTCGGCGGCGGTCAGGCCCTCGTAGCACTGCAGCCGGATCAGCGGCGTGTCCAGAACGGCGGCGAGCGCCTTGGCCGCCTCGGTCTTGCCCACGCCGGGCTCGCCTTCGAGCAGGATCGGCTGGCCCATCCGGGCGGCCAGGAACAGCGCCACGCCCAGCGGCTGGTCGGTCAGGTACCCGGCGGCATCCAGATTACGGACGAGCGTGTCGACATCGGGCAGCCGCCCTTCCAGCTCGCTCAGGGCTGGTGATGACATGGGGCCCCCGGGGCGAACGACAGGCCGGTCAACGACAAGTACCGCATAGCTCAATCATGCGGCAGCGGGCCGGCTGCCCGCACACACGTCAGCCACAGGCCGGGCAGCCCGCACCATCCTCCGCGGGTGATTCCCGCGGGCTGGGCAGATGAGACGGTCAGCGTTTCGGCATGGGGGGCACATGGACACGGGAGATCTCCTTCCCGGGGGCCCGGCCCCGGGCCAGCAGGCGGCAGCCACCGGGCGGGGTGAGCACTGGTGGCCAGTGGCGCTGGCGATCCTGGCCGCGGGCGGCCTGCATGTGGCACTGCCTGCGCCGTACCGGGTGAACCCCAGATGGGTGGTCCCGGTCGTCCTGCTCGTCTTGCTGGCCGTTCTGATCCTCGGGGACCCGGGCCGCATCGACCGGCAGAAGCCCTGGCTGCGGGCCGTCATCGGGATCGTCATCGCATTCATCACGGTGGCGAACCTGTTCTCCGCCGCCCGGCTTATTGTCGACATCCTGACCAGCAACAAGATCTTCGCGAACAACCCCATCGCGCTGCTGGCTAGCGGCGGGGTCATCTGGGTCACCAATGTGATCGCGTTCGGCCTGTGGTACTGGGACCTGGACCGGGGCGGCGCCGCCGCCCGTGCCCATCACCCCCGCGCAGGCCCCGCGTTCGTCTTCCCGGAGATGCAGCACACCCAGTACGCGCCGGCGGCCTGGATGCCACGGTTTGTGGACTACCTCTCGCTGGCCTTCTGGACTGCCACCGCGTTCAGTCCCACTGACACCTCCGCGATCAAGCCGTGGGCCAAGCTGCTCATGATCTTGGAAGCGTGCGTATCGCTGGGCCTGGGCGCCCTCGTGATCGCTCGCGCGGTCAACATCCTGAAGACGTGAGCCCGGCGCGGGGGTCCGGGGGGTCGTCCCCGCTGGTTCGGGGAGGGGAGGCGCGCCGCAGGCGCGTCCTCGCCGAGCCGGCCAGCCCGGGGGGTCCGGGGGTCGTCCCCCCGGGACTACAGAGCCAGGTCGGCCCGCACCGGGCGGCCCTGGATCGCGGACCACACGTTGGCCGGGGTGAGCGGCATCTCGGCGTGCCGGACCCCCAGCGGGCGGAGCGCGTCGATCACCGCGTTGACCACCGCGACCGGCGAGCCCACCGTGGCCGACTCGCCCACCCCCTTGGCGCCGATCGGGTGGTGCGGGCACGGGGTGACGGTCTCGCCCAGCTCCCACGACGGGCATTCCAGCGAGGTGGGCAGCAGGTAGTCCATGAACGAGCCGCCGAGGCAGTTCCCGTCCTGGTCGTATGTGATGACCTGCATCAGCGCCATACCGACCCCGTCGGCGAGGCCACCGTGCACCTGCCCCTCCACGATCATCGGGTTGATCCGGACCCCGCAGTCGTCCACCGCAATGAACCGGCGCAGGGCGACCGCCCCGGTGCCCGGGTCCACATCCACCACGCAGATGTACGCGCCGTAGGGGTAAGTGAGGTTCGGCGGGTTGTACACGGTTTCCGCGTCCAGATGACCCTCGATGCCGTCGGGCAGTTCTAGCGAGGAGTGGGCGGCCATCGCGATTTCGGCGATGGTCCGGCCCTGCTCGGGGTCACCACGAACCTGCCACCGGCCGCCGGCCCACTCCAGGTCCTCGGGTGCGGCTTCCAGCATGGCCGCCGCTACCACCCGGGCCCGCGCGCGCACCTTGCGCGCCACCACGACAGCCGCGGCGCCGGACACGGGCGTGGACCGGGACCCATAAGTGCCCAGGCCGAAGGGGGTCCGGTCGGTGTCGCCGTGCACCACCTCGACGTCGTCCGGAGTCAGGCCCAGCTCATGCGCGACGATCTGGGCGAAGGTGGTCTCGTGCCCCTGGCCCTGGGTCTGGCAGGAAATGCTCAGCACCGCCGCGCCCGTTGGGTAGATCCGCAGGTCGGCGCCGTCGGCCATGCCCAGGCCGAGGATGTCCATGTCCTTGCGCGGCCCGGCGCCGACCCCCTCGGTGAAGAAGCTGAGCCCGATGCCCATGTACTCGCCGCGGGCCAGCCGTTCGGCCTGCTCCCGCCGCAGTTCCGGGTACCCGGCCAGGTCCATCGCGACCTGCAGGGCCCGGGGGTAGTCGCCGGAGTCGTACTCCCACCCGGTCGGGCAGGTGTAGGGGAACTGCTCGGGCCGCAGCAGGTTCCGCATCCGCAACTCGGCCGGGTCCAGGCCGAGTTCGCCGGCGAGCAGGTCGACCATCCGCTCGACCAGGTACACGCCCTCGGCAATCCGGAACGAGCAGGAGTAGGCCACCCCGCCTGGGGCCTTGTTGGTGTAGACGCCGGTGACCTCGCAGTGGGCCGCCTGCAGGTCGTAGGACCCGGTGAAGATGTGGAAGAACCCGGCCGGGTACTTGCTGGGCTGGGCCGACCCATTGAACGCCCCGTGGTCGGCCAGCACCCGGGCCCGCAGCGCGAGGATCCGCCCATCCCGGGTCGCGGCGATCTCGCCGTGCATGTGGTAATCCCGGGCGAACGCGGTGGACATCAGGTTCTCCGAGCGGTCCTCGACCCACTTCACCGCCTGGCCGGTCAGGATGGTGCCGACCACGGCGCACAGGTAGCCCGGGTAGACGGGGGCCTTGTTGCCGAACCCGCCGCCGATGTCGGGGGACACGATCCGGATCTTGTGCTCGGGCAGCCCGGCGATCAGCGCGTACAGGGTGCGGTGCGCGTGCGGCGCCTGCGTGGTGACCCACACGGTGAGCTTCCCGGTGACGGGGTCCATCTCGGCCACCGCGCCGCAGGTCTCCAGCGGCGCCGGGTGTGAGCGCGGGAACAGCATGTCCTGGGTGACCACCACGTCGGCGGCGGCGAAGGCCGCGTCGGTGGCGGCCCGGTCCCCGGCCGCCCAGTCGAAGATGTGGTTGTCCTGCTGGCCAGCCACGTCGTCGCGGATCAGCGGGGCGTCCGCGTCCAATGCCCGGGTCGCGTCCACGACCACCGGCAGCGGCTCGTAGTCCACCTGGATCAGCTCCAGCGCGTCCCGCGCGGAATAGCGGTCCTCGGCGACGACGAACGCCACCTCCTGGCCCTGGAACCGGACCTTGTCAGTGGCCAGAACGGCCTGGACGTCACGGGACAGGGTGGGCATCCAGGCCAGCTTCCGCTGCTCAAGCATCTCGCCGGTGATGACGGCGCGGACCCGGGGATGCGCCTCCGCCGCGGCGGTGTCCACCGACACGATCCTGGCGTGCGCCAGCGGGCTGCGCAGGATCGCACCGTGCAGCATGCCCGGGCGCTGGATGTCGTCCACGAACGTGCCCTGGCCGCGCAGGAACCGGGCGTCCTCCTTGCGCCGGACCGGGCCGTAGGCCCCGTCCAGGGCCGGATCAGGCGCTGCGCTCATTGTCCCTCCCCGTGCTGGCCCGGCCCGGGCTCGCTGGCCCCGTCCTCGCTGTCCCTGTGCTCGCTGTCCCTGTGCTCACTGGCACTGTGCTCACTAGCACCGTGCTCACTACCACCGTGCTCACTGGCACCGTTCTTGCTCGCCCACTGGACCGAGCGCACGATGTTCTCGTACCCGGTACACCGGCACAGCTGGCCGGACAGCGCCTCGCGGATCTCGGCCGGGGACGGATCCGGGTGGTGATCGAGCAGCCACCGGGCGGTCATCATCATGCCCGGCGTGCAGAACCCGCACTGCAGCCCGTGGCATTCCGCGAAGCCCTGCTGGACCGGGTCCAGCCGGCCGTTACGGGCCAGGTCCTCCACGGTACGCACCCGGCGCCCGTCGGCCATGGCCGCCAGCACCGTGCACGACTTGACCGGCGTCTCGTCCAGCCACACCACGCAGGCGCCGCAATTGGAGGTGTCGCACCCCCAGTGTGACCCGGTCAGGCCGAGCTCATCGCGGAGGAAATGGATCAGCAGCAGCCGCGCCTCCACGTCCCTGGTGTGGCTCACGCCGTTGACGGTGATCGTTATCTGCATGTCGTCTGTGCTCAGCCTGCACTCTGCTGCCCGGCACGCTGCCAGGCGCGCCGCAGCGAACGGACGGTCAGCTCACGGGCCAGGTGGCGCTTGTAGTCGGCCGGGCCGCGCTGGTCCGACACCGGGCGGCAGGACGCGGCCGCCAGCTCGCCCGCCCGGGCGAAGCTCTCCTCGGTGGCGGGCGCGCCGCGCAGGAATTCTTCGGCCTCCGCCGCGGAGAAGTGCGGCGCGCCCACCGCGGTCAGCCCGATGCCCGCGTCGGCGATAGTGCCGCCGTCCAGCCCGCCGTCTTCCAGCCCGCCGTCTTCCAACCCGCCGTCTTCCAACCACAGGGCCGACCCGGCCGCGCCCACGGGCCAGTCGCCGGCCCGGCGGCCGACCTTCTCGTACGCACTGCCGCCGCCGGGCCGGATCGGGACCCGGATCTCGGTCAGGATCTCGCCCGGCGCGACCACCGTCTCGTACGGCCCGGTGTGGAAATCCCGGGCCGGCACCGTCCGGGTGCCGTCGGCGTGAGCGATGACCATCGTCGCCTTGAGCGCGGCGAAGGCCGCCGACAGGTCCTCGGACGGGTCGGCCTGGCACAGCGACCCGCCGACCGTGCCCCAGTTACGCACCACCGGGTCCGCGATCACCTGCTCCGCGTCGTGCAGGACCGCGAAGTGCCGGGCGGCCTCAGCTGAGTCGAGCAGCTGGGCATGCCTGGTCATCGCACCGATCCGGAGTTCAGCGCCGGTCACGGTGACGTAAGACAGCTCGCTGAGCCCGTTGATGTCGATCAGTGTTTCCGGCTGGGCGAGCCGCAGCTTCATCATCGGGATCAGGCTGTGCCCGCCGGCCAGGATGCGTGCCTCCGGGCCGAACCGGGCCAGCAGGGCGAGGGCGTGCGCGACGCTGGTGGCCTTCTCGTACTCGACGTAGGCCGGTACCTGCATTCGCTCTCCCTCGGGGTAACCGCTGTTTGCGAGTGTACGAGTGCGCCTAGCCAGCGGTGATAATCAGACCGTGAGCGATGTTCAGAACCGGCGAGCGAGCCTGGGCCGGCAGGCCCGGGCGAGCGGCCGGTGCGCTTGCTCTGTGTACATCGCGAACCTGGATGGTACAGAGCTATGACGCTTACCCAGCTCAACGCGTTCGTGCTGGTCGCCCGGCTGGGCTCGGTGACCTCCGCCGCGAACGCGCTGGGCGTCAGCGAGTCCGCGGTCTCGCAGGCCCTGACCGCCCTGCGCCAGCACCTCGGTGACCAGCTGGTCAGCCGCGGGCCCAGCGGAATGACGCTGACCGCGGGCGGCTCCCGGCTGCTGGCCACCGCGTCGCAGATCGTGGTGCTCGGCGCCGAGGCGCACGCCGCGGTCCGGGCCGCCCAGGGCGCCCCGGAACAGCTCCGCCTGGTGGCCTCGCCGACTTTCGCCGAATTCGTGGCCAGCCCGCTGACCGAGGCGTTCCGGCGTCGCTTCGCCGGGCCTCTCGAGGTGTCCTCCGGGGTGGCCGTGACCCAGGAGATGGGGGTCCTGGTCGGCAACCGGCTGGCCGACGTGGCCATCGGTCCCAGGGTGCCTGATGACCCGGACCTGCCGGTGGTGAGCGAGCCGATCTTCCGGTACCGCCTGGTCCTGGTCACCGCCGGGCAGTCCCGGCTGCGCGGCACGCCCCAGCAGTGGCGATGGCTGGTGGACCCGTCTGGCACCGATCCGGACAGCGACACCGGGCAGTTGCTGGCGGCGCTCCGGATCGGTGAGGACAAGATCGGGGTGTTCCCCAACCAGACCGCCGCGTGGGCCGCGGCCGCCGACGGCGCCGGGGTCGCGCCGGCGGTGGAGCATCTGGTCAGCCAGCAGCTGCGCCGGGGCGAGCTGTCCCTGGTCGACGTGCCGGGAGCGCCGGTGAACGGATGCTGGCACGTGACCCTGCTGGAGCGCCAGCACCGGAGCACGGTGGCCAGCGCCCTGCGCCGCTTCCTGACCACCCCGGAGGCCATGCAGCTGATGCGGGCGCCCACGGCTGGCGTGCCGCCGTCGCGGTTCCGCCCGCCGGTCTACGTCACCATCTGGAGCTGAGCCGGGGCGGCCCTGGAGGGCCGCCTTACCGCCCCGGGAGAGCACAGTTAAGCAAGCACTTATTCACGTGTTGCGCACGCCTGCCGGCCGGCGGATCATGTGGCTCACCTCACCGAGGTGACGCATGGCCAGCCAATCCAGGGTAGGAGTGGGCTGATGCGGATGGAATCGGACGGTCACAGCCGCGGTAACCCGCGCATGTACGAGCTGGTGGAGAACGCCCCGAAAGAGGGCAAGAGTCCCACGGTGTGGGCCTGGCCGCAGCTCATCGACTACCTGAAGATCGCTGGCCAGCCCGTCGCGGGTCCCTGGCCGCCCCATCAGGAGCCGCGCCCCGATCCGGAGGAGGACACGCTGCCCGTCGCCGTGGCTGATCCGGAAAGTTCTCCGCAACGAAGCCCCTCCCGGCCTGGTGCCCCCACCATCGGTGACACGGATGGCGGTGCGGTGGACGCCGGCACCGCTGGCCACGACGACTGAACCACGATCCGGCGTCCGTGCGGCAGGGCCGTCCGGACCGGACACTGGAGGATCGGATGTATCCGTCTCGGTTCCGCTACGAGGCACCGCGTTCCCTCGATGAGGCCATCGCCACGCTGCGCGACGGCGGGGACTACGCCAAGGTGCTGGCCGGCGGCCAGAGCCTGGTCCCGATGATGAAGCTGCGCTTCGCCTCGCCGGAACTGCTGGTGGACATCAACAACGTGCCCGGTCTCGACTACCACCGGACCGACCCGGATGGGACGCTGCGGATCGGGGCGCTGTGCCGGCACGCCGACCTGGAGCGCTCGACCCTGCTGAAGTCAACCCAGCCCACCATGGCCGCGGCAGCGCCGCTCATCGCCGACCCCATCGTGCGCAGCCGGGGCACCCTGGTCGGCTCGGTCTGCCACGCCGACCCGCAGGGGGACTGGGCCTCCGTGGTGCTCGCGCTGGGCGGATCCGTTGTGGCCCAGGGTCCGCGCGGCCGCCGCACCATCCCGGTCGCCGACTTCGTCACCGGGCCGTTCGAGACCGTCCTGGAGCCCGACGAGATCGTCGTGGAAGCCCTCATCCCGCCCGCCACGGGGGCCCGGGCGGGCGGGTACCTCAAGCTGGAGCGCCGGGTGGGCGACTTCGCCACGGTCGGGGTGGCGGTGGCCCTGGAAATGTCCGGAGCCACCGTGACCAGGGCCGGGATCGCGCTGACCGGAGTGGGTGGCTCCACCATCGCCGCCACCGAGGCCGCGGCCGCCCTGACCGGCCAGCATCTGAGCAGCCAGACCATCGAGATGGCCGCCGGGCTGGCCGCGGAC
>DASQRM010000097.1:0-5226 GCA_035642895.1 Streptosporangiaceae bacterium
TACCTCATTTTCGGTCCGGCCGGGGGCGGCGGCCGACCGATAGCGCAGCTCATGGGGCTGCTGAGACTGACGGGACTAGTTACCATTCATCGTGCGGAGTAGCGGCCGGGCGGGGCGTCCCCGGAAAACCGGACTCAGGTCACACCGGCACCGTCAGCCTCACGGTCCGGGTGCGCCGGGCCGACTGGAGCGCCATGAAACCCCGGATCCAGTGCGTAGTAACGACCTGTTGGTGTTTCCGGGTTGATGAAGGAACGTCCTCCTGATGTGATGACGGGCTTCTGATCCCAAGACATGCAGGAGGACGTTCGTGGCTCAGGGTAGCGGGCTGACGCGGGGTGACCGGAACCGGAACCGGAAGATCGCGGTGCTGCGGGAGGTAGTGCGGCGGGACCGGGCGGTGCTGGCGGTGGATCTGGGTGAGGATAAGCAGGTCGCGGCGCTGGTTGATCATGAGGGGCGGGTGCTGGCCCGCAAGATGGCGCGGGTGAAGGCGCATGAGCTGGGCGGGCTGCTGGGGTGGGCGGCGGGGCAGGCGGCGCGGGCGGGGTTCGGCGGGGTGGTGGTGGCGTGCGAGCCGACAGGGCACCGGTGGAAGGCGCTGATGGGGCTGGCGGACGGGGCCGGGCAGGGGTTCTGCTGCGTGCAGCCGCTGGCGGTGGCGCGGGCGCGGGAGGGTGATGACTTCACCCGGGATAAGACTGATCACCGCGATGCGTACCTGATCGGCAAGCTGGTGATCCGGCTGGAGTGCTACCTGCCCGAGCGGGCGGATGAGGCGTGGGCGCGGCTGCGGCACCTGGGCGCGCGCCGGTCCGGGCTGGCCGCGGACGTGGTCGCGGGGCGGCAGCAGATCGGTGACCTGCTGGCGTGCGCGTGGCCGGCGGCGCTGGGCGCGGCGGCCCGGCCGCTGCGGTCCACGACGTGGCTGGCCGCGCTGGGGGTGGTCACGGACCGGTGCTGCGGGGATCCGGCCCGGCTGCGGAAGATGGGCTATGACAAGTTCGCCGCGGCGGTCCGCCGCGAGCTGCCCCGCTGGGGGGCCAGCCGTGCGTGCGGCCGGATCGTGCGGGGGCTGTGGGAGGCGCTGGGCGATGCGGGCGGGGTGGCCGCGCAGCGCCGCGGCGCGCTGGAGCGGGTGCACCTGCTGATGGCTGACTGGCGGTCGCTGCTGGCCCGGCTGGCCGATACCGAGGCCCGGATGTGCGCGGTGCTCGGTGAGCTGGACCTAGCCGGGCTGGTGAGGAGCATCGACGGGCTGTCGGCGGTCGGCGCCGCGGTCATCTTGGCTGAGACCGGGGACCTGTCCCGGTTCGCCTCGGCGCGGTCGGTGGTCAAGCACGCCGGGCTGAACCCGGCTGAGAACACCTCGGCCACCTTGGCCGGGGTGAGCCGGATCTCCCGCCGCGGCCGGCCCGGGCTGCGGACCGCCGCCTGGCGGGCGGCCTGGGCCGCGCTGCACCATAACCGGGTACTGCGCGCTAAGTACGCGCACCTGACCGGCCGGGACGGCAGCCGGCTGGCGGACGGGCAGGCCCGGGCCGCGTGCGCGGCGGCCCTGCTGCGCTGGCTTTACGCCGTGGTGACCAGGCGGCAGCCCTGGGACGCCCGCGTCGCGGCCGGCCTGATCCCGTCCCGGCCCGGCGCCGTGACCGGCCCGGCGGCCGCATGAGCTGACGCCGAGCCGGGCCGCCCGCGCGGACGGCCCGCAAACCCGCAGGCCATCCCCCTGCGGCGGGACGAGCCCGGATATGCGTTGAGCCCCCAGCTCGCTCAGAACCACGGGCAGTCCCGCCGTGCCCCCCTTGCACCGAGCTCGGTTGCGCGCTGTCGGGACCCGGCCCCCGGGCCAGGGAGAACCCGGTTGAGGACTACGTAGAGACGCAAGGGGACACGGCAGGAGCCCGCCGCCGGCCAGCGCACCCGATCCGGCCTGGTGCCGCCACGCCGGCTCGCTGGCATGCCCCGCCGCCGGCGCCACAGCCGGCCACCGCCTCCACCTAACCCGCCGTAACCCCTACCCGGCCAGGCACCGTCCAGCAGCAACTCCCCGTCACCAGGCCTGTCACACCACTGGCTTGACGAACTTCCTGTTGCGATGGTTCTGACGCCGTGAAATCCCGGTTTCATTGCGTTCCGATGGGGCGGCCGACGGCTAACGGGGGCTATGCGGTCGGTGCGGGTGACGGCTAGCGGGGGCTATGCGGTCGGGGCGCTGGCGGAGATGACGTGCGTCTTATTACGGCCGGTCTCCTTGGCGTGGTACAGGGCCGCGTCGGCGGCGGCGAGCATGTCGGTGAGCTCTTGGTTCTCGCCGGTCAGGGCCGCGACGCCGACCGAGATCGTGAGCTTGATGACCGGCCCGGACTCGTCGTTGTCGTCAACGGGAACGGACATGGCCGCGACATGGGCGCGGAGGCGCTCCGCGACGTTAAGCGCGTCCATCTCGCGCGCATGCGGCAGCAGGATCGCGAACTCTTCCCCGCCGAACCGCCCGGCCAGGTCGTAGGCGCGCAGCTGATTGCGCAGCGCGTCGGTGACAGCGCGCAGTGCCTTGTCTCCCGCTAGGTGGCCATAGGTGTCGTTGACCAGCTTGAAGTGATCGATGTCGACCAGCGCGAGCGCCAGCGGACTCTTGGTCCGGATGGCCCGGGCGATCTCGGTCGCGGCCTCCCGCTCCCAGGTGGACGCGTTCAGCAGTCCGGTCTTCGTGTCGACCCGCGACTGGGCGAGGAGCTGGGCATGCATCATGAACCGGCGGGCCAGCAGCACCGTGGGCACGGCGAAAACAGCAAGCGCAACGTTAACGGCGACAACAACGGTTACCAAGACTCCCAGATCGAACTCGGCGAAGTCGCCCTGCAACGCCTCGCGGTTCAGCTCCAGCTCGCGCAGGCGGACCGTCGGATCGGTGAGCTTGATCGCGACCGCGATCATCGCGTTGTGCCCCCTGCCCCCGACAACCTCGCAGACAGCAACGGCTATGGTCCACGTCAGCGCATGCACTCCGGTACCGATCGAGGCACCGGCGAAGGAGTCAGGGAATGCGCGGAAGACAACTGATGCCGCGCCATAGCACAGGCCCATCGCGGCGACAGTGAACACCCTTCGGTGCACCACGCCCCGGTACACCCACCACTGCGTGAGCAGGTATAGCGGGATTGGCGTGATCATCGCATAAACGGGCGGCAGCAGGACTGCGATCGGCAGCACCCAGACCGTGATGAAATCCCTGGTCATCCTGCCGTGCAGGTAGACGGCCCGAGGCGTGGCCGCGACCGAGATCAGGCCGCAGGCCAGCAACAGCAGGAACTTCCACAGCTCGGCCGCGTGCCACGTCGTCTGGGATGCCGCGTAGCAGGCGAGCGCGAACGCCACTACCGGCACCACTCCGATGTACCAGCGCAGGAACCCTGGAAGCTGCCACCATGCCCAGCGCCTGGGGTCAGCACGCAATAGCAAACGGCGTGTGACGGACGAGGCTTTCAAACTCCACCGTTCCCATTGGGACGCGACAGGCTCGTGTCTAGTCGGCAGCTCACCGTAAAGGACTAGCTCCGTATAGCTACCTTAACCTATCTTTCCCGTCTTCAGCACTATTGCCGCGGTTTGGCCGTACATCACCCGACAAAGAAGGGCTAAATGGGGTTTGACAAGCGACGATTACCCGGCACGCGGCCGTCGGCGAGGGTGAGCACGGCCGACATCGTCGGCCGGAGGGAGGCAGATTATGCGCGTCGCATGGACCTGAACGTTCACATCAGCCCGGCCATCGCGACTCATTAGGGGAACCGCAATGCGCGACACATGGACTTGAGCGGAGTCCTCACCCGTTCTCAGTTCCGGGACCCGCGTTATGGGACCGAGCTTCTTCGTGGTGCGGCATGGGCGGAGCGCCACACCGCAGCATGGCGCCCGCCGAACCCCTGCGCTCGCCGCTCGTTCGGCACGCGGAGCATGAAGGCAGTGTTGGCCGCCAGCCGATAGGCACCGGATGCGGCCGAGGCCGCAAAGATCACCAACGAGACGGCAAGACCCGGACGGAGGGCCGTCAGGACCAGCGTCACGCAGGTCAGCACGGCCAGCAGCCCCGGCCACGCGTTCACCTGCCCGGATTCGCGGGCAGGACCGGACACGGCATGGCGATCATGGGCGACACACCGTCGACGCTGTCACAAAGCCGGGGGCGACTGGCCCTCCGCCGAGCCTTGTCGGGTACGAACGGCGATTCAGCTAGCCATTTCCGCGTAGCGGCACCGAACTCCTGGCCGCGACGCGACCGGGACGCCGTCCGGCCGCATGCCGTCCGCCGGGTGGTGACACGTCACGCCACCTGAGCGTAAGGACAAAGGCTACGACCGCACCGATCCCGCCGCCTATGGCGATGACCGCGGCGGGAGAGACCAGTTCCGCGGCGGCGCCGGCCGCCACGAAGGCGACTCCCTGGCCGACGATCACGCCCATGCTGGCGATGCCGAAGGCCTGAGCCCGCCGTTCGTTCGGCGTCCTGATCACGAAGGCCGTGTTGGCCGCGATCTGGTAGACACCGAATGCCGCCGACAACGAGAAGATCACCAGCGACACGGCCAGGCCGGGGTGCAGGACCGTCAGGACCAGCGTGGCGCAGGTCAGTACGGCCAGCGGGCCCATGAGGTTGATCCGTTGGCGCGGGCGGACGAACCGGGTGAACAGCGGCGTGGCGATCGTCGTGCTCAGCGCCGTGGACGCCAGCACCAGGCCGGTGGCGATCGACCCTCCGCCGAGGGCTCTCGCATACGGGGCGGCGATTCCTTCCGGGATCGTGTAGAAGACCACAAGCCAGCCGAACAGCAGCAGGGTTCGCAGCGCCGGGTGGCCGAACACCAGCCGGAATCCGGCTACCATCCGCGCCAGCGGCGACGGCTCGACGGTTTCCGGCCTCGCCGCGGCCGGCCGGGCCCGGGTGCCGAAGCGGATCAGCACGCTGGACAGCAGGAACGTGACCGCGTCGATGACGAGCGAGAGCCGGACCCCGAGGTAATGGACCGCGAATCCCGCGCCGGCCGCGCCGACCACCTGGCCGACCAGCAAGGTCGTCTGGAGCACCGCCGTGCCGAGGACATAGCGTTCGCCCGACAGGATGTCCGGGGTGATGGCGGCCTTGGCCGATTCGAACGGGGGCGCGAACATCGTAGCGGCGAACAACAGCGCCACCAGCGCCCCGATCGGCACGTGCGGGAGCACCAT
>DASQRM010000098.1:0-51623 GCA_035642895.1 Streptosporangiaceae bacterium
ACGTCACGCCCGGGGACGACGAGATCGCGCGGCTGGCCGGCGCGATCTGGGCCCGCCCGCTGACCCTGGCGTGCTGGATGGTCCTGGCCGGCCGGAAGGGGCTGGCCGAGACGGTCGCGGAACTGGCCGCCGACCGCGAGCTCGCGGAAAGTTTCGCGGCCCAGGCGGCCCGGGCTTTCCGGGCGGCCTCGGCCACGGGCGGGACTCCGGCGCCCCCGCCCCGCGCAGCGGTCTCGCTGGAAGGCGTCGGCGGCACCGGGCTGACCGTCGCGGCCATACGGGCCGGGGAGACCGCCCGGCCGGACCGCCTCTTCGCCGACCCGCTGGCCGCGGTGTTCGCCGCCGCGGGAGGACTGGAGCCGGGCGCGGGTCCCGCAGGCCGGCGGGGGTGGCCCTCCGGGTCTGGGTGGTGGCCCGCACCCTGTTCCTGGACGACCTGCTGGCCGAGGCCGGCCAGCAGGGCTGCCGCCAGGTCGTGCTGCTCGGCGCGGGCTTCGACGCCCGGGCGTTCCGGCTGCCCTGGCCGCCGGGCACCCGGTGCTTCGAGGTGGACACCCCGGACGTGCTCGGTCCCAAGGACCAGGTACTCGCGGCCGAGCACGCCGTGCCCGGCTGCGAACGCCTCGTGGTGCCCTGCGACCTGCGCGACGACTGGCCAGCGGCATTGCGGGCCGCGGGCCTGGACCCGGCCCGGCCCACCGCGTGGATCGCCGAGGGCCTGCTCGTCTACCTCGCCCCGGCGGACGTGGACCAGCTACTGGACACCTTCACCAGCCTCTCGGCCCCGGGCAGCTGGCTGGGGCTGACCATGACGACCCGGGAGGCCAGCTCGTTCGACGGCACCCGGCTAAGGGCGTTGCGGCAGTCCCAGGCCCCGGATGACCCGGCCGGCTGGCTGGGCGCCCGGGGCTGGGCGGCGGAGATCACCAGCCTCCGTGCGGTGCTCCGCGCGCACGGCCGGCCCCTGCCTGAACAAACACAGGCTGAACAAGCCCGGGCTGACCAGGAGGACGGGGCCCGGCCGAAGGCGTTGCTGATCCGGGCGACCCTGGACCAGCGCCGCGAGCCGGCGCGGAAACCGGCGGGCGAGCCAGCCGGTGGGGCGCCCGCGCCCGGCCCGTCGAGGGCAGCACCGGCCCCGCGGACCCGCAAGCCGGGGCGGCGGGACCAGGGGGAGAGGTCCTCGTTGCGGATATTCGGTTCTCAGCCCTGCTGTCCCAGGCCCTCGTCGCGTTCACGATCGAGTTCGACAACGAATCCGAGCATCAGCTCCCGCACCGGACGACCTGGGGCCCGGCAGCTCATTCCGGCCGCGGGCCGTGGCTGGTATCCCTGGCCATGTGGGCGGACTTCATGCAGTTCCTGCCTCCGGCCGGGGTGCCGCTGCGCGAGGTGGCCGACCTGGTCCCGCTCACCAACCTCGCGGGCCTGGAGCGCTGGGGGTACGTCACGGTCGGGCCCGATCCGGCGGACCGCCGGCCGGCGCCGCCCCGCCGGGACCACGTTGTCCGGCCGACCCGGTGGGGCCGCCGGGCCCAGCAGATCTGGGCGCCGCTGACCGGCGTGATCTCAGAACGCTGGCGGGAACGGTTCGGTGCCGCGGCGGTGGACCAGCTCGCCGGCGCGCTGCACGCCGTGGCCAGGCTTCCGGCCGATGCGTGGCCGCCGTTCCTGCCAGTCTCCGTCGGGCAAGCAGCCGGGCCGGGATCTCGAAGGAGGCGGCCAGCGTGTCCGCAGGCTGGCTGGAGCGGCACGGTTATGTGGTGAACGAGCCGGATTCGGCGGCCGGCCGCGGCCGGCAGGTCCGGCTTACGCCGCGTGGTGAGCAGGCCCAGGACGACTACCACCGGCTGGCGGACCGGATCGGCGACGGCTGGCGGGCGCGGTCCGGGGACGGGGTGATCGAGGTGCTGACCGCGGCTTTGCGGGCCCTGTACGCCCAGCCGGACGGGCAGCAGCAGCCGCTCATCGGGGCCGGGCTGGTGCCGTATCCCGACGGCTGGCGGGCGCACCCGCCATACCAGCGGCTGACCGAGGACATGATCGCCGACCCCGCCGGGGCGCTCCCCCACTACCCGATGGTGACTCACCGCGGCGGCTACCCCGACGGCAGCTGACCGCACGTGGTCAACAGATAACGCCTCCGCCTGGCCCGGCGCGCCCGACCCCGGGGGGTTAGTCGAGGGAGAAGTAGTCGGGGCTGGGGTAGACGCCGGTGAGCTGCTTGCGGCGCTGCATGAGCAGGTCGTTGAGCAGGCTGGAGGCCCCGATCCGGAACAGCGCCGGGGTGAGCCACTCCGGCCCGGCGGTCTCCCTGACCAGGACCAGGTAGCGGACCGCGTCCTTGGCGGTGCGCACCCCGCCGGCCACCTTCACCCCGACCCGGCGGCCGGTGGCCGCCGCGAAGTCGGCCACGGCGCCCAGCATGACCAGGGTGACCGGGGGGGTCGCGGCGGGCGCCACCTTGCCGGTCGAGGTCTTGATGAAATCCGCCCCGGACAGCATGGCCAGCCAGGAGGCCCGGGCCACGTTATCCAGGGTGGCCAGCTCCCCGGTCTCCAGGATGACCTTGAGGTGGGCCGGGCCGCAGGCCTCGCGGACTGCCCGGATCTCCTCGGCGACCAGCCCGTACCGGCCGGCCAGGAACGCCCCCCGGTCGATGACCATGTCGACCTCGTCGGCGCCCGCCGCGACCGCGTCGGCCACGTCGGCCAGCTTGACCGCCAGCGACGCGCGGCCGGACGGGAACGCGGTGGCCACCGAGGCGACCTTCACGCCGCTGCCGGCCAGCTCGGGACGGGCCACGGCGACCAGGTCGGGATAGACGCAGACGGCGGCGACGGGCGGCACCGCGGGGTCGGCCGGGTCGGGCTGGCGGGCCTTGGCGCACAGTCCCCGGACCTTGCCCGGGGTGTCCGCGCCTTCCAGCGTGGTCAGGTCGACCATCGTGACCGCGGCGTCCAGCGCCCACAGCTTGGCGTCCCGCTTGATGGACCGGGTGGCCAGGGTGGCGGCGCGCTGCGCCGCGCCCACCTGGTCCACGCCGGGCAGCCCGTGCAACAGCTGGCGGAGCGCGGCGTCCGAGGTGACCACGTCAGCGGGGTTGAGGCTGAGCAGGTCCGCGCCGGCCGTCGCCCGGCCCGCCACCCCGGCCTGGCCGGCCACCGCCGTGTCCCGCTGCATCCCCACGCTCCTGCTGGTCGGCCGGCTCATGGACGTCCCGGTATCCGGACCACAGCATTACTCGCGGCGCGGGCGGTGGCAAATCCCGGCTTGATCACCGTGTCGATGATCCGCAGCCGCTCGTCGAAATGCGCGAAGGCGCTCTTCATCGCGTTGATCGTGAGCCACTCAATGTCGGACCAGCCGTAGCCGAACGCCTCCACCAGCCGCTCGAACTCCGAGGACACGCTGACCCCGCTCATCAGCCGGTTGTCGGTGTTCACCGTGACCCTGAAGGACAGCTGGCGCAGCAGCCCGATCGGGTGCGCCTCGATGGACGGGGCCGCGCCGGTCTGCACGTTCGAGGACGGGGCCATCTCCAGCGGGATCCGGCGGTCCCGGACGTAGCTGGCCAGCCGGCCCAGCGTGGCGTGACCGTCCGCGCCGATCCGGATGTCGTCCACGATCCGCACGCCGTGGCCGAGCCGCTCGGCCCCGCACCATTGCAGCGCTTCCCAGATGGACGGCAGCCCGAAGCCCTCCCCGGCGTGGATCGTGATGTGGAAGTTCTCCCGGGCCACGTACTGGAACGCGTCCAGGTGCCGGGTGGGCGGGCTGCCCGCCTCGGCGCCGGCGATGTCGAAGCCGACCACGCCCTCGTCCCGGTGCCGCACCGCGACCTCGGCGATCTCCAGCGAGCGCGCCGCGGTGCGCATCGCGGTGAGCAGCGCGTACACGGTGATGCCCCGCCCGGCGCTGCCCCGGCGGAAGCCTTCCAGGACCGCGCTGACCACCTGCTCCAGGGTGAGTCCCCCGGCCACGTGGAGCTCGGGGGCGAACCGCACCTCCGCGTACACCACCCCGTCGTCGGCGAGATCCTCCGCGCACTCGGCCGCGACCCGGATCAGGGCCTCGCGGGTCTGCATCACCGCGACCGTGTGCTGGAACGCATCCAGGTAGTACTTCAGGTGGCCCCGGTTCGCGCCGCGGCGCAGCCACCGCTCGACCTCGGCCACGTCCTGCGACGGCAGCCGGTCATAACCGATCTCACGGGCCAGGTCCACCACGGTGGCGGCCCGCAGCCCGCCGTCCAGATGGTCGTGCAGCAGCACCTTGGGAACGGCCCTGATCTCCTCGAATGTGGGAGCCATCTCCCCATTCTCACAGATGATCGATGATCAGCGGCATGACCTCCGGTGGCCGTTCGCCGACCGTGACCGCGCCGGCCACCGCGGCGGCGGCGCGGTCGAACCGGGATTCGGAGTCAGTCAGCAGTTCCAGCAGCGGCTGGCCCCGCTCGACCCGCTCGCCCGGCTTGGCCAGGCAGCGCACGCCGGCCGCCGGGCTGACCGGATCCTCCTTGACCGCGCGCCCGGCGCCGAGCCGCCAGGCGGCCACCCCGACCGCCCGGGCGTCGAGCCGCTGCAGCCAGCCTTCCTGGGGCGCGGGCAGCACCGTCCTGCTGTGCCGGGCCGCGGGCAGCGGCGCGTCCGGGTCGCCGCCCTGGGCGCGGACCATCGCCCGCCAGGTTGCCAGCGCGCGGCCGTCGGCCAGCGCCGCCGCCGGGTCCGCGTCGATCCCGGCCAGCCGGAGCATCTCCCGGGCCAGGGCCAGGGTCACCTCGACCAGGTCCGGGGGCCCCTCGCCGCGCAGCGTGGCCACCGCCTCCTCGACCTCCACGGCGTTACCCACGGCCCGCCCCAGCGGCGTGTCCATCCTGGTCAGCAACGCCGAGGTGGCCACCCCGTGCTCCGCGCCCAGGGTGACCATGGTCTGGGCCAGCTGGCGGGCCTGGGACTCCTCGCGCATGAACGCCCCGCTGCCCACCTTGACGTCGAGCACCAGCGCCCCGGTGCCCTCGGCGATCTTCTTCGACATGATCGAGCTGGCGATCAGCGGGATCGACTCCACGGTCCCGGTCACGTCGCGCAGCGCATAGAGGCGGCGGTCGGCCGGGGCCAGCCCGGGCCCGGCCGCGCAGATCACGCAGCCGGCCGTCTGCAGCACCGCGCGCATCTCGTCGTTCCGCAACGAAGACCGCCACCCGCTCATGGCCTCCAGCTTGTCGAGGGTGCCCCCGGTGTGGCCGAGACCGCGCCCGGACAGTTGCGGGACCGCGGCTCCGCAGCTGGCCACCAGCGGCGCGAGGATCAGCGACACCTTGTCGCCGACGCCGCCGGTGGAGTGCTTGTCCACGGTGGGGCGGCCCACCCCGGACAGGTCCAGCCGCTCCCCCGAATCGATCATGGCCGCGGTCCAGGTGCGCAGCTCGGCGGTGTCCAGGCCCTGGAAGTAGATCGCCATGAGCAGGGCGGACATCTGCTCGTCGGGGACGGCGCCGGGGTCGGCGGCCAGGTAGCGGTCGAAGAGCCAGCGGATCTGAGCGTCGGTCAGCCGCTGCCCGTCCCGCTTGGCCCGGATCAGGTCGACCGCGTGGTGGTCGGATGCGGCGGTCTCGCGTGCGGCGATCTCGTCTGCGGCGGCCCTGGCTACGGCGGCCTCGCGTGCGGCGGCCTCGCGGGCGGCGGGCTCAGTCACAGCCGGGTCAGTCACGGCGGGCGCTCAGGTCGGTGCCGGTGAACGCGCCCGGCAGCAGCTCACCCAGCTCCCGGGGGCCCGCCTCGGTGTCCAGCAGCAGGCCCGGGCCGCCCGCCTCCAGCAGCAGCTGGCGGCACCGTCCGCACGGCACCAGCGGCTCGCCGTCCCCGGCGACCACGCTGACCGCGGCCAGCCGGCCGCCTCCCGTCGCATGCAGCGCGCTGACCAGCCCGCACTCGGCGCACAAGGTAAGCCCGAACGAGGCGTTCTCGACGTTGCAGCCGGTGATGATCCGCCCGTCCTCGGCCTGGCCCGCCGCGCCGACCCGCAACCGCGAATACGGCGCGTAGGCCCGCCCGGCCACCTCCGTGGCCGCGGCCCGCAACCCTGCCCAATCGATCTGGGCCCAGTCGATCATGCACCAGCCTCCGTGTCGCGATCGGCCCGCTTATTCGGAGTCTTCACGGAAGCCGCCTGTGAAGCGGCGGAACAGTCCGCCCTCCGGCGCCAGGGGCTGCTCCGGGGGCGGGGCCTCCGGGCGTTCCCGGCCTTCCGGCTGGGAGTAGTCGGCCCGCGCGATGGCGTCCACGATCTGCGCGTCGTCGAAGGCCCCCGAGCCAGGGATCTCCGGCACGAAGCCGACCAGGTCCCCGTCCAGGAGAACCTCAGCCTCCAGGGAGGCGGTGCCTTCGTTGCCCCAGATCGCCTCGCGGCGGTCGGGCAGTACCACCCGCACCCCGTAAATATCGATCCCGGCGTTCTCCAGATGCGCGTCGATGCCCCGTTCGCGCAGCGCGTCGGCCACCCGTCGGGCCTGGTTCTCATCCATCCCGCTAATTTACCCGCGGCCCGGCCGGCGCCCGGCCCTCACCTGCGGCGCTGGTTACCTGAGGCACTGGCTCCTGATCCTAGGAATTGGCGGCCGCGTACCGGGTCAAATGGTCACCGCGAGCATCGCGGCCGGGCGCGCGGATTTCGATTTGGCAACGGGACGGCGGCGGCCGCCTGTCACCGCTTCCCTGGCTGCCCGACCAGGTCTAACCTGCGGACATCCCAGAGCGGGGCGTTTGGGATCTTCCAAGGTCCCGCGGACCGGGCGGAATGGGGGGCCACCGGCGGCCCTGCGGATGGCGCGAGCCACCCCCCGGAGAGGCGGCGGCAGCCGCACCGGAAGATGCAGGCGGTGTCAACCGCCCCGGATCAGGAGGTTTTCGTGAGACGAACGGTCCCGGCCATCGCGGCCTTCGGCGCCCTGGCGCTGCTCGCCGCGGCGTGCGGCAGTAGCACGTCTGGCCCGTCTGGCTCGTCGTCAAGCAGCGCATCGAGCAGCGCAGCGGCAGCCAGCTTCAAGGGGTGCATGGTCACCGACACCGGCGGTATCGACGACCGGTCGTTCAACTCGTCCGCGTGGCAGGGCATGCAGCAGGCCCAGTCGGCGGACCCGAGCGGGGTGGGGGTCAAGTACCTGCAGTCCAGCTCGCAGAGCGACTATGTGCCGAACATCAACGCGTTCATCGGGCAGAAGTGCGGCATCATCGTGACCGTCGGCTTCCTGATGGGCGCGGCGACCCAGAGCGCGGCCAAGGCCCACGCGAGCTCGAAGTTCGCGATCGTGGACTTCAACTACACGCCGCCGCTGAAGAACGTGGACGCGCTGCTGTTCAACACGGTCCAGGATGGCTTCCTGGGCGGCTACCTGGCCGCCGGGATGACCAAGACCGGGAAGGTGGCCACGTTCGGCGGGCAGAAACTGCCCACGGTCACCATCTACATGGACGGGTTCTGGGACGGGGTCCAGTACTACAACGCCAAGCACCACAAGAACGTGAAGGTGCTCGGCTGGAGCGAGAAGACCCAGAACGGGAACTTCACCGGTGATTTCACCAACCAGACCAAGGGCCTGACCCTGACCAACACGTTCATCCAGGAAGGTGCCGACATCATCTTCCCGGTGGCCGGGAACGTCGGGCTGGGCGCGGCGAAGGCAGTGCAGACCGCCGACCAGCAGGGCCACAACGTCAACATGATGTGGGTGGACACCGACGGCTGCGTGAGCGCCGCGCAGTACTGCAAGTACTTCATCACCAGCGTGATGAAGGGCATCCAGACGGCCGTGAAGACCGCGGTCCTGGGTGCTGCGCACGGCACGTTCAAGGGCGGCAACTACATCGGCACGCTGTCCAATGGTGGCGTGGCACTCGCCCCGTACCATGACTTCGCCAGCAAGGTCCCGGCCGCGCTCAACTCGGAGCTGACCCAGGTGAAGGCGGGCATCGAGAACGGCAGCATCAAGACGCCCACCAAGAGCCCGGTGTAACCCGGCCGAGTAGTTTTGGCTCGCGTGACCCGGGCGGGGATCCCCGCCCGGGTCACGCTGGGCGTTCGCCCGAGTCACGCAGGTGCTCGGTCAGCTGAGGAGTCGCGTCATTCAATCCACCCGCACCGACCGCTCGCGCAGGCCTCCGGCCTGCGCTCGCTAGCCGGTATTGAATAACGCTCCGGGAGGCGGTCGGTGAAGCTTGAGCTGAAGGGGATCACGAAGCGCTACGGCAGCCTCGTGGCCAACGACCACATCGACCTGACCGTGGAACCGGGCCAGATCCACGCGCTGCTCGGCGAGAACGGCGCGGGCAAGACCACCCTGATGAACGTCCTGTTCGGGCTGACCCAGCCGGACGAGGGCGAGATCCTGATCGACGGCCAGCCGCAGCACCTCGGCTCGCCGAGCCACGCGATCGCGGCCGGCATCGGCATGGTGCACCAGCACTTCATGCTGGTCCCGGTGTTCACCGTGGCCGAGAACGTCACCCTGGGCATGGAGCGGACCCGCGCGCTCGGCCTGATCGACCGGCGGCGGACCCGCCGGGACGTGCGCGAGCTGTCCGAACAGTACGGGCTGCAGGTCAACCCGGACGCGCTGGTCGAAGACCTCCCGGTGGGCGTCCAGCAGCGGGTGGAGATCGTCAAGGCGCTGCTGCGCCAGGCGAGCGTGCTCATCCTGGACGAGCCCACCTCGGTGCTGACCCCGGGCGAGACCGAGGAACTGTTCCGGATCATGCGGGACCTGCGGGCCGGCGGCCGGTCCCTCGTGTTCATCTCGCACAAGCTCAAAGAGGTCCAGGAGATCGCCGATACCATCACGGTCATCCGCCGCGGGCAGGTAGTTGGCCAGCGGCCGCCGACCGCGAGCGATGCCGAGCTGGCCTCGCTGATGGTCGGCCGGTCGGTGCAGCTGCGGGTGACCAAGCCGCCGGCCAGCCCGGGCGAAGTCTGCCTCGACGTGCAGGGCCTTACGGTGGCCGGCGAGGAAGGCAGGCCCGCCCTGGACGCGGTGTCGTTCCAGGTCCGGGCGGGTGAGATCCTCGGGGTGGCCGGGGTGCAAGGCAACGGGCAGACCGAGCTGTGCGAGGCCCTGCTCGGCCTGCTGCCGGCCGCCGGCGGGGCGGTCCGGCTGGAGGGCCGGGACATCACCCGCGCCACCCCGCGGCAGCGGCTGCGTGCGGGAATCGGCTACATCCCTGAGGACCGCCAGGAAGATGGGCTGGTCGCCGGGTTCTCGGTGTCCGACAACCTCGTCCTGGACGTCTACGACCAGCCGCCCTACTCGTCCGGGATCGCGCTGAACCTCGACAGGATCCACCAGACCGCAGCCGAGCGGGTGACCGACTTCGACATCCGGACCACCTCGACCGCGACCCAGGCGGGCACGCTGTCCGGCGGCAACCAGCAGAAGGTCATCCTGGCCCGGGAGATCGGCCGGGACGTGCGACTGCTGGTGGCCAGCCAGCCGACCCGTGGCCTGGACGTGGGATCCATCGAGTTCGTGCACCGGCGCATCGTGGAGGAACGGGACCAGGGTGTCGCGGTGCTGATCATCTCGTCCGAGCTGGACGAGATCTACGCCCTGTCCGACCGGATCGCGGTCATGTACGAGGGGAAGATCACCGGGTTCCGGGACCCGGACGTCCCCGCGGAGGAACTCGGCATGCTGATGGCCGGCGCGACCGACGCCGACGCGGCCGCGTCCCGGCCCGGCGATGGCCTGGGCGCGGCCGGCGCCGAGACCGGTCTCATGGCCTCGGGATTGCTCGGCATCGGCGTCCCGGGTACCGGGCCGCCCGCCGTTGCTGAGCCTCCCGATGCTGCGCCCGCCGATGCTGCGCCGCCCGATACAGCGCCCCCCGATGCAGGGGACGGCAACCCGGCGGACGACGGAGGTGAGCCCGAATGAGCGAGCCAGCCTCGCCCCCGACACCGGCGGCCGCCGAGCCCGCCGACCAGACCAGTCCGGCCCCGCGCGGCCGGGGGCAGTTCGGCCGCACCGTGCTCGACGCCATCCTCGAGGGCAACTCGGCGGTGGTCACGATCCTGGCCATCGCGGTGGCCCTGGTCCTGGGCGGCCTGCTGATCGCCTTCACCGACCCGGATGTGCTGAAGGCGTGGGGATCCTTCTTCTCGGCCCCCGGCAACGCCATCGCTCAGGCCTGGGACGCGGCCTGGGGCGCCTACGTGGCCATGTTCGAAGGCGCGATCGTCAACCCGCACACGGTCGCGGCCGTGTTCAACCAGGCGTCCCTGGCCACCGCGCTGCACAACGGCTACATCAGCGCGGTGTTCAATCCGCTGTCCGAAACCGCGGTCAACGCCACGCCGCTGATCCTCACCGGCCTGTCGGTCGGCCTGGCCTTCCGGGCCGGCCTGTTCAACATCGGGGCGGCCGGCCAGTGGATCGGCGGCGCGATCGTGGCCACCTATCTCGGCTTCGCCGTGAGCCTGCCACCGGTCATCCACGTGATCGTCTGTGTCATCGGCGGGTTCGCCGGCGGGGCGGTGATCGGCTGGATCGTCGGCGAGCTGAAGGCCCGTACCGGGGCGCACGAGGTCGTCGTGACGATCATGCTCAATTACGTCATGTACTACTTCCTGGCCTACATCCTGGGTACCAGCTCACTGCAGCAGCCGCACAGCACCAACCTGATCAGCCCGGTGATCGCGATCGACTCGCGGCTCTGGCACATCGCGGGTCCCAGCCTGCGGATCAACGCCGGATTCCTGCTCGCGCTGGCCGCCGCGGTCGGGGTGTGGTGGCTGCTGGAGCGCAGCACGACCGGCTTCCAGTTCCGCACGGTCGGCGCCAACCCGAGCGCGGCCCGGACCGCGGGGATGAGCGTGGAGCGCAGCTGGGTGCTGGTCATGCTGCTGGCGGGCGGCCTGGCCGGGCTGGCGGCCTGCACAGTCATCCAGGGCACCGACTACCAGCTGAACTTCCAGAGCTACGGCACCTACGGATTCGACGGCATCACCGTGGCCCTGCTCGGCCGGGCCCGGCCACTCGGCATCGTGCTGTCCGCGCTGCTGTTCGGCGCGCTGCACGCCGGCGGCGTGCAGATGCAGGCGGCCACCCAGATCCCGGTCGACATCGTCACCGTCATCCAGTCCCTCATCGTCCTGTTCGTCGCCGCACCGCCGCTGATCCGGGCCATGTTCCGGCTGCGCCGGGCCCGGGCAGCCGGACTGAGCGCCGTCGCCAAAGGGTGGAACGCATGACCACGCTGACCACGACCGTCCGCTCTACCGTGGCGGTCAACCGGACGCTGATCGCCTCCGCCACCTTCGTGGCCTTCGGCCTGGCCGACATCCTGCTGTTCGGCCTGTTCAGTCACGGCGACGCGACGTTCGCGTTCGCCCAGTTCGGCGCGAAGGTAGGCGTACCCAACCTGGTGCTGCCCGCGGCCCCGGTGTGCTACGCGCTCGGCGCGGTCTCGATCGCGCTCGGGGTGCTGCGGGCGACGGTGCCGTTGTCCCGGGCCGGGCGCCGGGCCTGCATCGCCGGCGCCGTCCTGTGCTTCATCGTCTCCCTGCTGTGCTGGGCTGACTCGGGAAACTCCACCGCGCTGAACGTCATCAACCTGCTGCAGGGCACGCTGATCTACTCGATCCCGCTGATCCTCGGCGCCCTGGCCGGCTGCATGTGCGAGCGGTCCGGAGTGATCAACATCGCCATCGAGGGGCAGCTGCTCGTCGGCGCGTTCGCCGCGGCCGTGATCACCAGCGCGTTCAGCTCGCTATGGCTCGGGCTGATCGCCGGGTCGCTGGCCGGCGGGCTGCTCGGCGGGGTGCTCGCCGTGTTCGCCATCAAGTTCCTGGTCGACCAGATCGTCCTCGGCGTGGTGCTCAACGTGTTCGCCTCGGGGCTGACCGGCTACCTGTATGACCGGGCCCTGGTCCCGTACCAGAACCGGCTGAACTCGCCGGTCACGTTCAGCAGCGTGAAGATCCCGCTGCTGGGTGACATCCCCATCATCGGCCCGGTGTTCTTCGACTCGACGATCTTCCTGTACATCACCTACGCGATGATCGCCCTGGTCCAGGTGGGCCTGTTCCGCACCCGGTGGGGGCTGCGGGTCCGGGCGGTGGGCGAGCATCCGACCGCGGCCGACACCGTGGGCATCAAGGTGCTGGCCACCCGGTACCGGAATGTCCTCATGGGCGGGCTGATCGCCGGGATCGGCGGGGCGTTCCTGACCATCGGGCAGGTGGGCTCGTTCGGCAAGGACATGTCCTCCGGTGAGGGCTACATCGCGCTGGCCGCGATGATCTTCGGCCGGTGGACGCCGCTGGGCGCGACCGCGGCCGCGCTGCTGTTCGGCTTCTCGACCTCGCTGCAGTCCATCCTGGCCACGCTCAACGTGCCCATCCCCTCGAACATCCTGCTGATGGTCCCCTACCTGGTCACGATCGTCGCGGTGGCGGGCCTGGTCGGCAAGGTCCGCCCGCCCAAGGCCGACGGGCAACCGTACGTGAAGGCATGACCGGGCCGGAGATCTCGAGGCGAGCAGGGAACAGCACATGACAGATCCGTTCGCGGCCGCGGCGTCCAGCGCGGCCCGGCTGGCCGAGCTGACCGGACAGGCCCGGCACGACGTGGCCGTGGTCCTCGGGTCTGGCTGGTCCCCGGCCGCCGACGCACTGGCCAGCGGCCTGGATGCCACCGTGACCGAGATCCCGGTCGCCGACCTGGGCGGCTTCCCGCCTTCGACCGTTCCCGGTCACGCCGGCCTGGCCCTGTCCATGGTGACACCGGGGCTGCGGCTGCTCGCGCTGGTCGGCCGGGTGCACCTGTACGAGGGTCACCAGCCCAGCGTGGTCGTGCACGGCGTGCGGACCGCCGTGGCGGCCGGCTGCCGGGTCGTCGCGCTGACCAACGCGGCGGGCGGGATCGCGGCGGACTTCGGTGTGGGCCAGCCGGTCCTGGTCCGGGACCATCTCAACCTCACCGGCCGGTCCCCGCTCGCCGGGCTGGGCGCGCCGCCGGAGGGGTACCCGTCCCGGTTCACCGACCTCACCGACCTGTACTCGGCGCGGCTGCGGGCCCTGGCCCGGCAGGCCGATCCCAGCCTGGCCGAGGGGGTGTATGCGGCCATGCCCGGCCCGCACTACGAGACACCCGCAGAGATCCGGATGCTCGCCACCCTGGGCGCGGACCTGGTCGGCATGTCCACCGTGCTGGAAGCGATCGCGGCCCGCCACCTCGGCGCGGAGGTGCTGGCTATCTCGCTGGTCACCAACCCCGCGGCCGGCCTGGCGGCGGCTGGACTCGATCACGCCGACGTGGTCGCGGCGGGGCAGGCGGCCGCGGGCCAGATGGGCGCCCTGCTGTCCCAGGTGCTGCCCCGGACGATATGACCCCGGACACGATTCCTGGTTCACCGCTCCCGGCCGAACTGGCGGAGCGGGTCCGGGCCTGGATCGCCGGGGATCCGGACGCCGCGGACCGCGCCGAACTGCAGGATCTGCTCGACGTGGCCGCCCGGGATGAGGCCGCCGGCGATGCGGCCGCCGCGGACCTCGCGGACCGGTTCGCTGGCCGGCTGGAGTTCGGCACCGCGGGCCTGCGGGGCGCGATGGGGGCGGGCCCGAACCGGATGAACCGCGCCGTGGTCCGGGCCGCGACCGCGGGGCTGGCCCGCTGGCTGCTCGAGCACCGGCCGCCCGGAACAGGGGTGGTGCTCGGCTGGGACGCCCGGCATCGTTCGGCGGAGTTCGCCGCTGAGGCGGCGGCCGTGCTGACCGGGGCGGGCATCCCGGTGCACCTGCTGCCCGGCCGCAGCCCCACGCCACTGCTGGCGTTCTCGATCCGGCACCTGTCCACCGCGGCCGGCGTGATGATCACGGCGAGCCACAACCCGCCTGCGGACAACGGCTACAAGCTTTACCTGGGCGACGGCGTGCAGATCATCCCGCCCGTGGACGCCGAGATCGAGGCCGCCATCCGCGGCCTGGGCCCGCTGTCCGGGATCCCGCTGGGGCCACCTGGAGGCCCGCTGATCACCCAGCACGGGGACGAGATCGCCCAGGCCTACCTGGACGCGATCCTGGCCGCCTCCCCCGGTGTGCCGCCTCCCGGCGGCCGCGTCCGGGACGTGCGCGTGGTGTACACATCCCTGCACGGGGTGGCGGGCCCGCTGATGCTGCGGGCCATCGAACGGGCCGGGTACCCGGCCCCGTACGTGGTGCCCGCGCAGGCCGAGCCGGACCCGGACTTCCCGACGGTGTCCTTCCCCAACCCGGAGGAACCCGGGGCGCTCGACCTCGCGCTGGCCGACGCCCGCCGTCTGGAGGCCGACCTGGTGCTGGCCAGTGACCCGGACGGTGACCGGCTCGCGGTGGCGGTCCCCGACCCGGCGGCCAGCGGCGGCTGGCGGAAGCTCACCGGCGATCAGGTGGGCGGGCTGCTCGGCGCCTTCGTGCTCGACGCCACCCCGGAGCAGGCGGCTCCCGGGCTGCGGCTGGCCGCGACCACCGTGGTGTCGTCGTCGCTGCTCTCCAGGATCGCTGACTCGGCCGGGGTCCAGTACGCGGAGACCCTTACTGGCTTCAAGTGGATCGTCCGGGCCGCCGATCACCGGCCGGGGACGCGGTTCGTATTCGGATACGAGGAAGCGCTGGGGTACGCGGTCGGTGACGTGGTGCGGGATAAGGACGGGATCAGCGCCGCGCTCGCCCTGCTCGGCCTGGCGGCGCAGGCCTGGGCGGCCGGGCATTCACTGCTGGACCGCTGGGATGCGCTGGAGGAGGCGCACGGGGTCCACCTGACCACGCAGCTCACGCTGCCGACCCGGGCGCCCGGGGAGATCATGGCCGGGCTGCGGGCCGCGGCGCCGGGCGCGCTGGGCGAGTCCCCGGTCCGCAGCGTCACCGATCTGGCCCCGGGCAGTGCTGAGCTTCCGCCCACGGACGCGCTCATTTTCCGGCTGGACGGCGCACGGGTCGTGTTGCGGCCGAGCGGCACCGAACCGAAGCTCAAGGCCTACCTGGAAGTCACCGAGCCGGTCGCGCCCGGCGGACTGGCCGGGGCCCGCCTCCGGGCGCAGGCCCGGATGACCCCGCTCCGCGCCGCCGTCCGGGCCCTGCTGGCCCCGACGTCGTAAAGGGAGGGCCGGAAATCAGCTCCAGGCGAGATGGGCGAGCAATCCCGTCGCTTCGAAGGTCGACGGCTGGCGGCTGGCCCACTCAGCGGCGAGATACAGACGGGTTCCGGGTCGCGCCTTCGCCGGGGTGCGCCACCGCAGCCGGAACGAATGCCGCCCCGCCGTGAGCACTTGACTCAAGTGAAGCAGGACGGGATGGACCCCGGTGGGGCCCTTCGGGCCGGCGCCGAGCGGGCCCCCCGCGGAGATGCCGAGCCATAGTGCCGAGACCCGGGCCCGCCTCGGCACGGTCACGACGACGTTTATCGCCAGGAGCTGAGCCGGCCGGACGCTGAAACGAGGCAGGATTCTTGACGGTGACGGAACCCGCCCGTTGACGGTTACGGTGAACGTCACCTTGAACGGGACGGTCGCCGGGCACGACGCACCGGCAGGGCACCGTGGGGCCGGGGAACAACCACCTGCCGCGAGCAGTCCCGTCAGCACCGCGGCCAGCAGACTGGCCCGGACCACTCCCATCACCCCGTCAGTGTGACCGGCGACCGCGCCCGGCGCCATCCCTTCACGATCGCGGTCGCGCGCTGGACCGTTCAAGCTTGGCCCAGACGACCCAGCCGGTTAAGGCGCTGCCTTGGCGGCCTGATTCGACGGCGAGTTCGCGGACGATGTCTAGCCCGTGTGGCCTTCCGTCGCCGTGGAGGGTTTCTTCCCAGTCGCCGCCGTGGTCTTTGACGCCGATCCAGATGCAGTCATCGGACACCTCGGCATAGACGGTGAAGGTGCCTCCGGCCTGGCGGCTGGCTGAGTGAAGGACAGCGTTGCTGGCCAGCTCCGAAATGCACAAGATGGCATCGGCGGCCGCTGGGCAGCCGTCCAGGACAGCGGCAAGGAATGCGCGGGCTGCGCCTACCTGGCGGGGGTGTGCGGGGAATATCTGCTCACGCATGGTTGCAGGCGGGAGGACTGTGCTGGGGGAATCGGCTGGTGTCATCTGGAGGTATCCCCGGTGCTGGGCGTGTGGATGGCCGGGCCAGGCGACGGCTCTGCGTGGTGGGCATCGCCTGGCCTGACCTGATGACCAGCGTTGCCTGCCGGGGCTACGCTGCGGAACAAATACACGCGCTGCGTAGCGACGGTGCAGGGATGTGTAACAGATGGCGGCTGGACGTAACAACGGTGACCGGTCCGCGCTGGCGATGTTCGCGGCTGAGCTGCGCGCGGCGCGTACCAAGTCCAGGCTGACGCGAGATGAGTTAGGCACACGGCTCAACTACAGCGGGAGCCTGGTCAGCCTGGTGGAGACGATGACCCGGGTACCGACTCTGGAGTTCGCCCGGCGTCTGGATGAGGTGCTGGGCACACCCGGCACCTTTGAGCGGATGCAGGAGCACCTGCGCGCCGCGCCGTTCCCGGCCTGGTTCCGTGACTGGCTGGGCGCCGAGCGGGAGGCCATATCGCTGCGCTCGTTCGAGCCGCTGGTCGTCCCGGGGTTGTTGCAGACCGCAGATTACGCGCGGGCGGTGCTCCGCACCCGGGTCAAGGTCACCGACGAGGAAATCGATGAGATGGTGTCGGCCCGGATGGAACGGCAGTCGATCCTGGCTCAGGACAAGCCGCCGATGCTGTGGTCCATCGTTGATGAGGCTGTACTGCGTCGGGCAGTCGGCGGGCGCGGGACCATGGCCGGCCAGGTGCTGCACCTGGCTGGGATGTCACAGCGACCGAACGTCGTGGTGCAGGTGATCCCGGCGGGCGCCGGTGCTCATGAAGGACTGCGCGGCGGGGCGTTCATGATCGCCGATTTCGGGGACGCACCGAGCGCCGCGTACCAGGACACGGCTGCTCGCGGGCAGATTATCGAGTACAGCGACGATCTGATCTCCCTTACTGTGCTGTGGGAGACTTTGAAGGCAGAGGCGCTGCCTCGCAGTGCCTCTCTTGAGCTGATACAGGAAGTAGCCCAGACATGGACGGACTAGAGCACGCCGACTGGCGCAAGAGCACCTTCAGCAGCAGCAACGGCGGGAACTGCGTCGAGATAGCGCGCAACCTGCCTGGCCTCGTCGCGGTACGCGACAGCAAGGATCCCCGCGGCCCGGCGCTGGTCTTCAGCCCAGCAGACTGGGAAGCGTTCACGGCCCGGCTCAAGGGCTGATAGGGGAACGCATCGAATCCGAAAGGCCAGCGGAGGCGGCCCGCTCCAGCTCACCCGCCTGTTGTCCGGCATCAGCGACCACGCCGCTATCCGCCATTGCGCTGAGATCGGCCCGGGCAGTTACGATGAGCATCAGGCGCTGGAGGGCGCCGCTGGGTCCGCGGGCAGGACAGAGTCCACCTCCGTCAGCACGTAGCAGCCGTTGAAGGTGACGTTCTCTTCCGGCCCGGACGCGGACCACCGGGTGATCAGGGAGACGTCATGGCTGACCTGCCTGCCCGGCCCGACCTCGGCCAACTCCATCACCAGGCCAAGGACCTTCTGCGCGCCGCTCAGAGCGGCGACTCCGATGCGGTCGCGAGGATCAACGCGGTCTCCGGCCGACTCATCTTGTCCTCGGCGCAACTGGCGCTGGCCCGGGAGTACGGATTCGCCAGCTGGGCCAAGCTCAAACTTGAGGTGAAACGCCGCGACATCCTCAACAGCCGCGACCTGTCCCGGCTGGCACAGCTGCTGGCCGAACATCCGGAGCTGGCCACCACCAAGATGGAGCACTGGCGCGACCACAAGTCCGCTGGGCCGGTCGGCTACATGGCCATGCTGCGGTTCGACCACGCCCGGCTCGGGCTGCCTTCTGAGCTGCCCGGCACCGGCGCGGCCGCCAAGGCGCTGATCGACGCCGGAGCGCCGGTGGACGGTTATCCCGGGGATTCTGAAACCCCGCTGATTACCGCGGCGAGCTACGGCGACGCCGAAGTCGCCAAGGTGCTGATCGACGCCGGAGCCGACATCGACGCCATCTCCGCACCCGATTCTGGCGGCGTGCCCAGCGGCACCGCGCTGGCACACGCGGCGGTGTTTGGCATGACCGAGGTCCTCGACGTCCTGGTAGCCGCCGGGGCCCGCATCACCAGCCTGGAGATGGCCGCCGCCGCCGGCGATATCACCGGCTGGCCGCTGGCCCGGTTCACCCACCAGAGCCGGATCAGGGCGCTGGTGTTCGCCGCTGACCACCAGCGGCTGGACGTCATCGACCAGCTCATCGAGGCAGGAACGCCGGTCAACGAAGCCGACGCCGAATGGGAGCGGCTGCCCCTGCACACCGCGGCAGGCAACGGCCGGGCCGCCAGCGTCCGGCGGCTGCTCGCCCACGGCGCCGACCCCAACCTCCGCGACCCCCGGCACCACCGGACAGCCCTAGAGGAATGCCAGCCAGCCCGCAGCCCAGGAGACCGCGAGGTCGAGGCCATCCTCCGGCCCCTCACCCGGGACGGCGGCACGCGGCTGCCCCAGGCTGCCGGCTCCTGAACCCGCTAGGAGAATCGACCACTCCTGGGCCACCACCCTCAGCCCACCCCATAATCCTGGCCATCACTGCGACATGGCACCACTTATTGACCCCCCTCATCGAGCATGCCGCTACCGCGGGGGCGGCTCGATTCGCGGACTACGAGGCTGCACGGCAGCAACTGAAGGCCCGAGCTCGGATGGCCGTCCACCGCGGCGAGCAGGCGCTCACCAGCCGCGCGGCCCAGCTGCCGCAGGTTCATGTCCACGGTCGTGAGCGGGGGACGGCACGCGGTGGCGATGACAGCCCAGTTGTCGAAGCCGACCAGGGCCACGTCCTCCGGGACCCGCAGGCCAGTCTCACGCAGCCGGTCGGCGACGCCGCGGGCGATCTGGTCGTTGCCGCAGAAGACGGCGTCGAGCCCGGGGGCGGCGCGCAAGAGCAGGTCTGCGCCACGGCGTCCCCATTCCTCGGTCCACTCGCCGTACCAGGCCTGGCCGCCGGCCAGGCCCAGCCCTGCGGCCGCGAGAGCCTGCTCGGCGCCCGCCGCGCGCAGCACGGCCGCCCTGAACCGGCGCGGCCCCGTCACGTGGCCGATGGTCGTCCTCCCGGTGCTGAGCAGGTGCCGGACGGCCAGGGCACCGCCGTCCTCGTCGTCGGGAACCAGGGAGAGATCAGCCGGGTCGCTCGAGTACGCCATCGCGTAGACCACGGGGACCCGCAGGTCCCGGCCGATCGGCTCGCGCTGGTCCTGGCGGCGCCCGGTGACGATGATGCCGTCCACCCGGCGCTCCAGCAGGGCCTGGAGATAGTGCTGCTCGCGGAGGCGGTCGTCGCGGCTCTCACACAGGAAGACCAGGATCCGACCGGGGCCGAGGGCGTCCTCGACCCCCTGCACCACCGGGATGCTGAAGCGGCCGAAGCTGTCCGTGGTGATCAGCCCGACGGTAAAGCTCCGGCCGGTCAGCAGGCCGCGGGCCAGGGCGTTCGGCTGGTAGCCGAGCTGCTCGGCCGCCTCCTGCACCCGGATGGCCGTGCCAGCGCTGATGCCAGCGCGCCCGTTGAGGGCCTTGGAAGCCGTACCGGGCGAGACGCCGGCCAGGCGGGCCACGTCGGTGATCGTCACCGGTCCCTGGCCCGTGACCATTGCCGCTGCCTCCTTCGACTGCCGCGGCCGGATAGCGACGCGGCGGCCCGGATCCGGGCAGGCCTGGACCACGCGGCTGGTCACCACGAGTGGTGAAAATTGACGACACGTGAGGCTTGCCGGACCTGTTGACCCTGTCTGGCCACGGAGCCTAGCATCACATTGCGAAAACCTTTGCCTTAGCGATCGATGTGGATCCGGGTCTCACCGAGGAGGCAGCTGCGGATGGGTTCCTTCACGCAGGACGGTACCGCTTTGGTGTGGCGGGGTGGGCACGAGATTGTGCGTGTCGAGCCCTGGGGCCGTAATAGCCTGCGGGTGCGCGGAACGGTGGGGCAGTCGATCCAGGATGATCTTCCCGGGGCGCTGCTGGCGGCGCCGTCCTCGGACTGCGACATCCAGATATCGGACGGGCAGGCCACGATCACCAACGGCGGGCTGATCGCCGGGATTTCCGGGTCCGGGCAGCTGCGTTTCCTGCGCGCCGATGGCCATGAGCTGCTATCGGAGACGACGCCGCACTTCACCGGGCCGCCGACACGCAGGTACGTCACGACCGGCGGCGGCACGCACCACTTCGAGGTGCTGTTCAACGCCCGGGACGGTGAGCGCTTCTACGGGCTCGGCCAGCACCAGCACGGCCTGCTCAACCAGAAGGGCGCCGTGATCGAGCTGGTCCAGCGCAACACCGAGGTCAGCATCCCGTTCCTGGTGTCCAACCTCGGATACGGCCTGCTCTGGAACCACCCGGGCATCGGCCGGGTCGAGCTGGGCGTCACGGTGACGAGATGGGTGTCCGAGTCCACCCGGCAGTGGGACTACTGGATCACCGCCGCGGACGATCCCGCGGACCTGCTCCGCCAGTACAGCGACGTGACCGGGCGCACGCCGATGCTCCCCGAGTGGGCCTCGGGCTTCTGGCAGTGCAAGCTCCGTTACAAGACCCAGGACGAGCTGCTGGACGTCGCGCGTGAGTACAAGCGGCGGGGGCTGCCGCTGTCGGTGATCGTCGCCGACTACTTCCACTGGACGCGCCAGGGTGAGTGGAAGTTCGACCCGGAGGAGTGGCCCGACCCCGGGGCGATGGTCGCGGAACTCGAGCGGCTCGGCGTGAAGCTGATGGTGTCGATCTGGCCCACGGTCAACCCTGACGGCGAGAACTACGCGGAAATGGCCGATTCGGGCCTGCTGGTGGACAACGAGCAGGGCCTCAGCCTGCAGCTGCCCATCTGGGACCGCGGCTCGGACCGGCGCGTGCCGATGACTTTCTACGACTCGACCAACCCGCGGGCCCGGGCCTATATCTGGGCCAAGGTCAGGGAGAACTACTTCAAGCACGGCATCAGGACCTGGTGGCTGGACGCCTGTGAGCCCGAACTGCAGCCGGCGCAGCCAGAAAACCTCCGCTACCACGCCGGACCCGGGGCCGAGGTCAGCAACATCTACCCGATGCTGCACGCCCAGGGGTTCTACGAGGGCATGCGGGCCGAGGGCGAGGAGGAGATCCTCAGCCTGTGCCGGTCGGCGTGGGCGGGCAGCCAGCGCTACGGCGCCCTGGTCTGGTCCGGCGATATCGATTCGACCTTCGAGGACCTGCGCCGCCAGATCTCCGCGGGGCTCAACATCGGGCTATCCGGCATCCCGTGGTGGACGACGGACATCGGGGGCTTCAAGAACGGCAACATCAATGACCCGTCGTTCCGTGAGCTGATCGTCCGCTGGTTCCAGTTCGGCGTGTTCTGCCCGGTGTTCCGGCTGCACGGGATCCGCGAGCCGGGCACCATGATCGGGGCGGAGCAGACCGGCGCGGCCAACGAGGTCTGGTCGTTCGGTGACGAGCAGTACGCCATCATCCGGCGGCTCCTCTTCCTGCGTGAGCGGCTGCGCCCCTACGTGATGACCCAGATGCGCCAGGCTGCCGAGTCGGGCCTGCCGCCGATGCGCCCGCTATTCGTCGATTTCCCGGCCGACGCCGTGAGCTGGGACGTCGAGGACCAGTTCCTGTTCGGAGACGACATCCTCGTGGCCCCGGTCTACACCGAAGGGCGGCGGACACGCCGCGTCTACCTGCCCGCGGGTCCCGAGGGCACCACGTGGCGGGACGCGTGGACCGGCGCCGAGCACCAGGGCGGCGCGTGGATCACCGCCCCCGCCCCACTGGACACCGTCCCCGTCTTCCTGCGAGGTGGCGGCCAAGTCGAACCGTTCGGCCCCCCGGCGAGCCTGGGGCCGGCCGAGAACTCCGGGGAGTGACGCCGATTGGCCAGGACCGCAGCCCCGACCCGCCGGGCTCCTGACCGCCGCCCGTCGCGGCGTGATTCAGCGACCGCCGAGGTGAGCCGGGCATCCACCTGGACCCGTTATGCCCGCCTGGCGTTCCTCATCCCGGCCGTGATCTACGTGCTCTTCGCGTTCGTGGTGCCGATCGTCTACAACCTCATCCTGAGCTTTGAGCAGACGTCCCCGGCCACCATCTCGAGCTTGTTCGCCCCGTTCGCGGGCCTGTCGAACTACAAGGCCACGCTGGTCCAGCAGGTCACGCAGAGCGCCATCGCCCGGACCTTCATCTTCACGGCCGGCTCGCTGTTCTTCCAGTTCATCATCGGCTTCAGCCTCGCCCTGCTGTTCAACCTGAAGTTCCCGCTCCGCCGACTGGCCCGCTCCCTGATCATCATCCCCTGGCTGCTGCCGCTGCTGATCACCGGCTTCATCTTCCGGTTCCTGTTCCAGTCCGAGGCCGGGGCCATCAACCAGATCCTCGGTGACCTGCACCTCATCAGCCATCCGATCGGCTTCCTGACCTCCCCGGGATGGGCGTTCCTGGCCATCCTGATCGCCAACGTCTGGATCGGCATCCCGTTCTTCACCGTGCTCCTCTACAGCGCACTGCAGGACGTCCCGGTGGAACTGAAGGAAGCGGCGATGATCGACGGGGCCAGCGGATGGCAGCGCCTCATCCGGGTCACGCTGCCGATCATCCGGCCGGTGATCGAGGTCGTTTTCGTCCTGGGCTTCGTCTTCACCGTGAAGGTGTTCGACGTGGTCATCGGGCTGACCCAGGGCGGGCCGGCGAACTCGACGCAGATCCTCGCCCCGTGGGCGTACCAGTTGTCGTTCCAGCAGTTCGAGTACGGCCAGGGGGCCGCCCTCAACACCATCCTGCTCGTCATAGCCCTGGTGGCCGCACCGGTCTACATCTGGCTCAACCGCGAATCACTCCGGAGGACGTGACATGTCCCGGCAGCGCAGGTTTACCGGCCTCCTGGCCGCACTCGGCGCCCTCGTCGCCCTGGTGATTTTGCTCTTCCCGCTGTACGCGGTGATCGTCGCCTCGTTCGAGAACAACTCTCAGCTGCTCGGCACGCACTACAACTTCTTCCCGCCCACCCCCAGCTTCGCCAATTACAGCGCCGTCATCTCGGCCCAGGGCGGTCACATCGCCAGCACTCTGATCATCGGTGTCGGCACGGCCATCCTGACCCTGCTCATCGCCGTGCCTGCTGCGCACGCCCTGGCCCGCTACCGGTTCCGGGTCACCGCGCTGCTGGTCGGCGGGCTGCTGATCGCGCAGATCCTGCCGTCAATTGTGATCGCTAACTCTCTCTTCCTCCTCTATCACAAGCTGCACCTGCTGAACTCGTATCCGGGCCTGATCCTGGCCGATGCGAGTTACGCCGTCCCGTTCAGCATCCTGGTGCTGCGGGCCTTCATGCTCGGCCTGCCGAATGACGTCCTGCAGGCCGCGAGGGTGGACGGCGCCTCGGAGTGGAAAACATTCCTCCGTGTCGTTCTCCCGATGAGCCGTTCCGCCGTCATCACGGTGGCGGTATTCGCCTTCCTGAACGGCTGGGGCGACTTCATCTTCGCGCTCACCCTGCTGTCGGGAAGCACGTTCGAGCCACTCACCCTCAGTATTTATTCCTACATCGGAGAGTTCTCGTCCAATCTCGGCGAGGCCATGGCGCTGTGCGTCTTCGGCCTCTTGCCTGCAGCGATGCTGCTTATCGCCGCGCAGCGTTACATAGCCGCCGGCCTCACCGTCGGATCGGTCAAGGGATAGCACCCGCCCATTCCGCTGGCCTCACCTGGCCGGCGGCCTGCCTCGAGAATCGCCGGCTTCGCCGGTCACGAAATCGGCTGGACCCATCGCCGGTCCGGCCAGGGATCAGGAGGAACGCATGCAGATGACCAAGGACCCCGCGTCTCGGGGCAGATCCGGGGCGGGTGCCAGACGCCGCTGGGGGGCCGTAGCGATCGGCGTAGTGGTGGCGGCACTGGCCGCCGCAGGCTGCAGCAGCGGCTCGTCCTCGGGCAGCAACAGCAGCGGGAAGGTCACGATCACCGAACTGGACTACTTCACCTCCAGCGGCGGCAACGCGGCGGTGAACTGGTACAACAAGAAGTTCGAGGCGGCGCACCCCAACATCACGGTCAAGCGTCAGGTGGTCCCCTACGCCAACCTGATCACGAAGGTGCTGCAGGAGGCCAGCGCCGGCGACCTGCCGAACATCGTGATGCTGGACAACCCCAACGTGCCCGAGGTCGCGGCGACCGGACAGCTCAAGCCGCTGAACGGCCTGCCCGGCTTCACCACCAGCGGCTACATCCCCGGTGCGATCAGCGAGTGCACGTACCAGGGCAAGCAGTACTGCTACCCGATCGGCACCAACACCATCGGGCTGTTCTACAACAAGGCCATGTTCGCGGCCAAGCACCTGTCCCCGCCGGCGACGTGGGCCGAGATGCAGTCCGACGCGAAGGCGCTCACCTCCGGCCACACCTACGGCGTGGCCTTCGACGCGACCGCCGACGAGCAGTCCACCTGGCAGCTCGAGCCGTTCTTCTGGAGCCAGGGCGGCAACCTCAGCAAGGTGAACACGCCCGCGTTCAGCAATTCCCTCCAACTCTGGGTCAACATGGTCAAGGACGGCTCTGCGTCCAAATCCGTCCTGCAGTGGGGCCAGGACCCGGACCTCACCCAGCAGTTCCTGCACAAGACGGCCGCGATGATCATCGACGGGCCATGGATCTTCCCCGAACTGAACGCAGCAGGCTGGAAGTACAACAAGCAGTACGGCATCGTCAAGATCCCGACCCAGACCGCTGGCGGAACGGTGGTCGCGCCGCTGGGCGGGGAGACCTGGAACATCGGTAACTCCGGCTCCTCCGAGCAGCAGAACGCGGCCTGGGAGTGGATCAAGGGCGCGCAGGTGCCGTCGGTGATGACGCACATCACGTCGCAGATGTACTACCTGCCGACCAAGCCCGCGGTGATCTCCCAGTACCTCAAGGGCGGCCCGGAGTACACGGTCTTCGCCAAGGAGACTGCGACGGCCCGGTCGCGGACGACCCAGTACGGTGCCAACTACCCGAAGGTGTCGCAGGCGCTGTGGACCGCGATCCAGTCCGCGATTACCGGCACGTCATCGGTCAGTTCCGCGCTGACCCAGGCGCAGTCCACTATTTCCTCGGTGCCGCAGGTCAAGGGAGGCTGAACGCCGGCACGGTAAGAAGCTGAACCCCGGCACGATACGAGACTGAACGGCGGCACGTGAGGGCCGCGCGGCCTGGCGGGGGTGCCCGCCAGGCCGCGCAGGCTGTGGTGGCCGCCGATGAGACCGGCCTCCGCTACCGACCGCTGTCTTCCCGAAGGGTTTCATTTCCGGCCAGTGGGTAGCTCGCCTCGCGTGGGAGCGCAGATTGATACCGGTCATGTCGTGGCAGGCCGATATCACCTGGTCTCGGCGCTCGGCAACGGCGGGATGGGCACCGTGTGGCTGGCCGAGGATGACATCCTCTCCCGGCGGGTGGCGGTGAAGGAGGTGTCCCCTCCCGCCGACATGACCGAGCGTGAGCGCGAAATGCTCCGCGAGCGGACCCTCCGCGAGGCGCGGACGGCGGCTCGGATGAGTCACCCGAACGTGGTGACGATTTACGACGTCGTCGAGGATGACGGGCGCCCGTGGATTGTCATGGAATTGATCCCGTCCCGGTCGCTGCGAGACCTGGTGGAGGCGGACGGCCCGCTGACGGCCCAGCAGGCCGCGGGAGTCGGGCTGCAGATCCTGGCCGCTTTAAGAGCCGCGCACGCGCTCGGCATCATGCACCGGGACGTCAAGCCCGGCAACGTCCTCGTGGACGCGGACGGCCGGGCGGTCCTGGCCGACTTCGGGATCGCCCGGACGCAGGACAGCCCGGCGCTCACCACGTCTGGTGTGCTGGTCGGGTCGCCCTCGTACATCGCCCCGGAGCGGGCCCGTGGCGAGCCGGGTGGCCCCGAGTCAGACCTGTGGTCGCTGGGCGCCACACTGTACGCCCTGGTCGAGGGGCGGCCCGCCTACGCCCGCGTCGGGGCGCTGGCCACCTTGATGGCCGTGGTCAATGAGGATCCCGATTCGCCGAGCCGAGCGGGCGCGCTGTGGCCGGTGATCCGGGGCCTCCTGGATCACGTCCCGTCCCGGCGGCCGGGCCCGGACGAGGCCGAGAGGATGCTGCGCGAGATCGCCGACACCGCAGGCGGTTCCCGGACCGCCTCGTTCCCCGTGGTGCCGCCGCCCGCGGCCGGTGGCGGGACCGTGCCGAGGACGGGGCCCCATAGCAGCCTGGAAAGCGCCGAGCACACTCGCACGCTCCGGCCGTGGAACGCCCTCCCGCCTCCCGAAGCTGACCCCGGCCCGGATGAGCCGATGCCCGGCGCCCTCCCGGATGAACCTGATCCTGACGCGCTCCCCGATCAGCCCGACCCCCACACCCTGCCGGACAAGCCTGATCCTCATGCCGTACCTGAAGAGCCCGACCCCGAGGCGCTCCCCGAAGAGCCCGACCCTCAGGCGCTCCCCGAAGAGCCCGGCCCGCGGGCCCTCCCGGACGAGCCCGGGTCCTTCGCCGAGCCCGAGGCTGACCCGCCACCCGGGGACGCCGAGCCCGCCCTGCTGGCCGAGGTCCGGGACGCGGCAGCGGGATCGGCCACGGTCACCAGCCAGGACCACGGGCCCCAGCCGGAACCGGGACGAGCCCCTGAGCCCACCGCTACCGCCCCAGCGCTCATCCCCGGTCGGCCCGGCTGGTCCCGTCCCTCGGAGGCGACCCGCAAAACACGCGCCTCGCGGCGCCGGAAGCCGCTCACCTGGGTGGCGGCCACGGCTGCGGCGGTCATCGTGGTGGCGGGCGTCGTGATCAGCATGATCGTGAGCAGTCACCACACGGCCCTGGCCGGACCGAATCCGGGCCACGCTACGGGCCATCCCGCGTCCTCGCATTCGGCCTTGCCCACACCGCCATCCTCGCCCGCGGCCACACCGACCCCGACATCAACATCGGGATCCGGGTCCGGGTCGGACCCGCTCGGCCCGGCCGTCATCCCGGCCGGTTACCACAAGTTCGTGAATTCGACCGGCTTCTCGATCGCCGTGCCTAACGGATGGCGGGTATCGCACCAGGGCCACTACGTGTACCTTCTGCCGCCCTCGGGGGCGGAGTTCCTGCTCATCGACCAGAGCGACCATCCCCAGCCCAACCCGCTCAAGGACTGGCAGCAGCAGGAAGCCAATCGGGAAAGTACCTATGCCGGCTACCACCGGATCCGCCTGGAGCAGGTCCGCTATCCGCAGGCGGAAAAGGCTGCGGACTGGGAATTCACGTACTACCACCGGGGCGTCCTGACCCACGTTCTCAATCGCAACATCCTGGCCAACGCGCATCACGCGTACGCCCTGTACTGGTCCACGCCAGACAGCCTGTGGGGCCAGGACTGGCACATATTCAAGATCCTCGCGCGCACATTCCGGCCTGCGGCGCCATAGGTAAAAATCGCAGCCAGAGCGCGGCAACCCGAGGGGCCGCGGGGGGGCCGCTCATGAGGTGAAGAACTCCACCAGGACCGGGGCGAGCACGCCCGGGTTCACCTCATGCGTCTGGCCCTCCAGTGTCCGCAGCTGGCCCTGCGGGATCGCCTGGCTCAGCACCCGTGCCGCGTCGGGCATGAACGGAAGGCTCGCGTCGCCCGCCATCACCAGGGCGGGCACCGAGACCCGCGCGGCCAGCTGGGTCGGCACCGACCAGGGCTCGCCCAGGATGGCGGCGTGGTCGTAGGCCAGCGTCGGCGCGACGGCTTCCATGCCCGGCCAGAACGGCGCGCGGCGCATGCCGTCGATCTGCTCGGCGGGCGTGCCGACAAACCGCATGAACAGGGCCACCGCGTCGCCCCGGCGGCCTTCGGCCAGGGTCTCTGCCAGCTGCCTGAGGTACTGGCTCCAGGACTCCTGCGCGCCAGGATCGTTGTTGTACGGGGGCTCGTACATGGCGATCTTGCTGACCTTGCTGCCGAGCCTTATGGCCGCCCGCATGGCCAGGGGCCCGCCGGACGAGTGGCCGTAGAGGAATGCCGGGCCGCCGGCCCGGTCGATCAGCGCCTCGATGTCGTCGATCTCCCGGTCGACCGCGTAGGGCAATGTGTCCCCGCTCTCGCCGCGGCCGCGGCGATCAAAGCCGTAGACCGTGAAGTGCGGCGCGAGCAGCGTGGCCAGCTCCGACCCGGAGCCGGACGAGTGGACGGTCAGCGCGCCGTCCACCAGGATCAGGGGCGTTCCCTCGCCCTGGCGGTCGTACGCGATCGTGGTGCCGTCGGGTGAGCTGAGTGCGGTGTGTGCATCGAGAGCCATGCCACCAGTGTGGGCCCGCCCGGGGGCGCCATCCTGCGCCTGCCCCTCCTGGTAGCGCCACTACCTGGCAACTAGCCAGCTGGGTGTGGGATTCTGGGCTCGTCATGGGTTCAGCGCCTGGCGATCAGCAGGTCGGCCCGGCCCGCGGTGCGGTGCGGGACCGGCGCCGGGAGCTGGGCGCGTTCCTGCGCTCCCGCCGCGCCCGGCTTCGCCCGGCCGAGGTAGGGCTGGCCGATTGGGGGGTACGGCGGGTCCCGGGTCTGCGCCGGGAAGAGGTCGCCCAGCTCGCCAACGTCGGCTTGACCTGGTACACGTGGCTGGAACAGGGCCGCCAGGCCCGGCCCTCGGCCAGTGTGCTGACCGCCATTGCGGATGCGCTCCGGCTGGATACGCACGAGCGCGGGCACCTGTTCGCCCTGGCCCGCGACCCCGAAGACCAGGCCCGTGGCCGGGAGGACGACACCGCTGCGCCCGGGCCGGCCGGTCTCGGGCTGGACACGCTCGTGCAGGGCTTCGAACCAGCCCCGGCGTACGCCATCTCGGCCAGGTTCGACGTCCTGGCCCACAACCGGCCTGCCGGGCTGCTGTTCGGCAACCTCGGCCCGGGGCCTGGCGGGCCCGCGAACATGCTGCACCTTGGCTTCACCGACCCCCGCTGGCGAACCCTGATCGCCGACTGGGAACTGGAGGCCGCCAGGCATGTGGCCATGTACCGGGCCGCCATGACCGTCCACCACGACGACCCGGCCTGGACCACCTGGCCCGCGCGGCTGGCCCGGCTATCGCCCGACTTTGCCCGGTTCTGGGCCAGCAGCGACGTGGCCGGCCCCGAGCGCAGGCTCAAGCGGTTCCGCCACCCCAGCGCCGGGCCGCTGACCCTGCACAGCACGTCCCTGCTCATGGCCGACGACCCGATGATCCGCATCGTGGTCCTCTACCCGGCCACCGCGTCGGATGCCGCCAGGCTGGAACGCCTAGACCGGTAACCGGCACTGCCGCAACCAGGCAAACGCCGCTTTTTGAACCCCGGCGGGGCGTACTGTCCAGGGGGCAATACGCCTTATGGATTATGGATCGCCGGTGGGCAGCCGGCCAGGCCTTCCAGATCGCGTCGGTGAAAAGCAGAGGTAAAGACAGCGCCAATATTTGGCCTTGCCAACGCAAAGCCAAAAGTCACGGTAAAGAACCATTCACACCAGCCTGCCAGGATCATTCTCTGAACTATTGACCACCGCAGTCGGAACACCGAGAGGTCGACCTGGGTGCCTGGCGACGAATTAGCTGGTCACGAGCTCATGAGCCGCGAGGCACCCAGCCCGCGCCGGGCCCTCGGCGGGCCGGGCATCACCGGCCGCTGGCCGTCGATCTTTGGTGGGTCACTGGGAGCGCTCCTGATCCGTTTCCTGGTGCCCACGCCGGTCGGCCAGGCCGACAACCGGGACGGCCCCGGCTGACGTGCGGCCTGGGGCCAATCACCGGACACCACCCCCGGTTCTACCGGTTCGCCTATTTCGAGTACGTGACCAGGCGGAGCTGCGAAGGGCGGGTTCCCTATCCGTCTTCGGCACTCGTCCCGCTGGAATTAGGCCGGGTGCTGACCCCGGTCTTCGGCCTGCCCGGAACGCTGAACCTGATCGCGGTGGGCGTGCTGTGGTGCGCGCTCGCCTCGGTGGCCATCGCGAGCCTGGCCGCCGGGCTCCGGATCAGGCTGTGGGCGCAACTGCTGGTGGCGGCCGCCTGCTGGCTGATCGTCGCCGACGCGGCCTTCTTCGACGTATTCGCCGGGCCGTTCAGTGAGCCCGCCGCCCTGGTCGGCCTGATGCTGGTCGCGGCCGGGCTGGTGTATCTGGGCCGGGGCTGGCGGCTGACCGTGCTCGGCCTGAGCCTCGCCGGTTCCGGCGGGTTCCTGGTCATCTTGTCCAAGGAGCAGTACCTGGTCCTGGCCGCACCGATCTGCATCACCCTGATCCTGGCCGGCGCTGACCGCGGCCCGTGGCGAGGGCTGCGCCGGTTCCGGACTCGGCAGGCCATCGCCGCGGTCCTGGTCGCCGCGGCCCTGGCCCTGATGGCCGGGGCCTACGCGATCTGGGACTCCACCAGCTCCTACGGCCAGCGGCTGCACCACATCCAGGCCGTGGACATGCTCTTCACCGACATCGTGACCACGCGGGCCACCGCACCCGCCCAGCTCCGGGCGCTGGGGCTGCCGGTCAGCTGGGCCCGGTACGCGGGCCACTACTACTGGGCCAGGACGTCGGTCCGGCAGAGACCGCTCTACCCGCGGTACACAGGCCAGCTGACCGACGGCAGCATCACCCACTACCTGCTGGCCCATCCGGCCAGCATCCTGAGCGTCGGCCAGTCGGCCGCGATCGCGGCCCAGCGATTCCGGATCACTTCGCTGGGCGACTACCCCGTGTCCGCCGGGCACCGGAAGGGCGCGTACGAGTCACGGGTCGTCGTCGTGACCTGGCTGATGAACCAGCTCCCGGCGGGCCTGGGTCTCTGGTGGCTGGTCCCGTTGTGGCTGGTCATGGCCGCCGTGGCGGTCGTGGCGCTGGGCTGGGGCCGGACCCGGGCCTGGCACCGGGACGGCGCGGTCGTGGTGCTGTGCATGATCGGGTGCGCCGCGGCGGCGTTCATCCCGCCCGCCTACCACGCCGGCATCTCCACCACCCGGCACATGGTGGGGATGAACCTCGCCACATCGCTCGCGGTCGTGGTCGCGGCGGGGCTGGCGGCGTCCATGATCCGGCAGTTGCTCACCCGGCCCGCTCGGCGCGCCGAGGTGGCCGCCGGGCCCGGGGCCGAGCATGTGGCCGCGGTCAGTCCGGGATCGCGACGATGACGTCGGAGGCCTTGACCACCGCAATCACCTCTTTGCCCTCGGCCAGCCCTAGTTCCTGGGCCGCCTCCACGGTGATGGAGGCCACCAGCCGGACGCCATTCGCGTCCAGCGCGACATTGGCGGTCGCCTCCCCGAGGTTGATGCTGGTGACCCTGGCCGGAATCTGATTGCGCGCGCTGAGCTGCATGCCGTAGCCCTCTCGTGATCATGGTCATTGGCCCGCAGGGGTACCTGCCCCTGCCCGGCGTCGCCAAAGCCTGGCCCAGCGTGGCAAGCTCGGCGGTATGGGAAACGAGCCGGACAGTCTCGACGAGAGCGCGGCCTGTGCGGTCGCCCACGGCCACGGTACGGCGCCCGAGGGCGAGAAGACCCTGATCGCGGCGTTCGCGTCCCCGGTCGCTGAGTTCCTGCTGCACTTCGCCGGCGACGCCGGATACCGCGTGGTACTGCTTGAACCCGACCCGGACCGCGCGGCCACCGCCCGGACCACTGGCTACGAGGTGACCGGCGACGCCGCGAAGTACCTGGGCGCGGCCGCTGATCTCGTGGTGACCGACCACCACCGGCCCGAGCTCGGGGTGGTGCTCCGCGACGCGCTGGCCAGCCCGGCCCGGTGGGTGGGGATCATGGGCAACCCCCGGCATCCCGGGCCGCACATCGAGGCCCTGGCTGCGCTGGGCGTGCCCGAGGCCGACATCGCCCGGGTGCACCGGCCGATCGGGCTGAACATCGGCTCCCGCACCCCGCCCGAGATCGCCATCTCCACCCTGGCCGGGCTGATCGCGGACCGCAACGGGCGCCCCGGCGGCTTCTCCTTCTAGGCTCCTTTTAGGCGCCACGCCAGCCTCCTAGACGCCCCTGCCCCAGTTCGTGATCATGACTCTGCAACAGCCCGTGGAACGACAGCAAAGTCATGATCACGAACGGCCCGTGGTGTTACTGGGACACAGGGGTTGGGTGGGTCTGCTGCGGCCGGGTTCCGGGCTGGCCGGTTGAGGGTCGGGTGGGTCTGCCCCGGGTGGGGTCTGGGTGGATTTCCTGGGTTCGGGGCTAGGCGCGGGGAGCGGCCGCGGGGATCCAGACCTGCATGGGGCGGCCGTCCCGGTTGTCCCACTGGAAGTAAGGGATGGCCGTGGCCGTGACCTGCTCACCACCCGGGTTCACGCTGGCCTGGGCCTTATCGGCCGCGGCGTGGTAGGGCAGGCCGGCCTCCTGCGGCGCGGCCCGGTGAACCGCGCCGACCCGGACGAGGATGGTGTCGCCGACGCCGGGCAGGGTGGCGCGGGTGTCCTCGAGCTGGCCCGGGACGAGGGCCAGATCCGCAAGGTCGATCCCGGAGGGCTGGTCCGCCTGCTCGAGGCAGTAGACCAGCGGGCCACGCTCGATCGCGGCCGTCCCCTGCACCGCCTCGACCCGGCGGTCGGGGTAGGTCAGCCGGGGTGAGGTGTCCAGTTCGAAGCGGAGCACGTCGCCGGGGCGCCATTGGCGGCGGACCACCAGGTACCCGTGTTCGGCCTTCACCTCGGTGAGGTTTTCGTTGAGGCGAATTTCCGGTACCGCAGACCAGGCCGGCACGCGCACAGCCAGCCCGCAGGCCTCGGGCGGAGCGCCGGTCACCCGCAACCCGACCGCGCCGGCCCACGGGTAGTCCGTGTCCATCTCGACGCTCAGGACTCCGCCGGCCACGGGCGTGCTGAGCGTCGCGCCGGCGAACTGCTGCACGTACAGGGTGTCTCGCGAGATCGTGGCCAGGTAGTGCTGCAGCGAGGCCATCGTGCGCATGATGTTCGGCGGGCAGCAGGCACAGTTGAACCACTCCCGGCGCCGGCCGGGATCGTCCTTCTCGAAGTGGTCCGCCCGGCGCTCCAGCGGGTTGACGTAGAAGAACCGGGTTCCGTCGGAGTCGGTCGACGAGGCGAACCCGTTGTACAGGACCCGCTCCATCAGGTCTGCGTACCCGGCGTCCCCGGTGGCCAGGAGCAGCCGCCAGGCCCACTGGAAGCTGGCGATGGCCGCGCAGGTCTCGTTGTAGGCGCGGTCCGGGGGCAGCTCGAAGCGGTCCCCGAAACTCTCGCCCTCGTGCCGCGACCCGTTTCCGCCGGTCAGGTAGGTCTTGGCCGCGACCATGTCGGCCCACCGGGTCAGGCTGGACTGGAGGAGTGCCGCATCGCCGGTCTCGGCGGCGACGTCCGCGACCCCCGTGTCCAGGTACAGCGCGCGGACCACGTGCCCCACCTCGGTCACGGTGTCCCGGACCGGTTCGTGATCCTGCAGATACCGGCTCCCGAACCCGGAGTCCCCGATCAGCCCGTGCCCGCGCTGCTCGATGAACTGGCTGGCCAGGCGGAGGTACGGTGCGTGGCCGGTCTCCCGGTACAGTTCCGCGAGCGCGCTCTCCACGATCGGGTGGCCGTCGATGCCCTCCTGCTTGTCCAGGAAGTGATCGACGAGGTGGTCCGCGAACCGGCGGCCCACGGCGAGCAGCGCCGGATCCCCCGCGCCGCGCTGGCAGGCGAGGCCGGCCTGGATCAGGTGGCCCGCGCAGTACAGCTCGTGACTCGAGTACAGGAAGCTGTACCGGGGACGGCCCGTGACCTGGATGTAGGAGTTCAGGTAGCCATCCGGCTGCTGCGCCTTTTCCAGCAGCGCAGTCGTCTCGGCCAGGAAGCTGGCCAGCCCCTCGTCCGGCGACCGGCCCAGTTCCCAGCCGATCGCCTCCAGGACCTTGTAGATATCGGAGTCCATGAAGACGGGGCCCCGGTACCCCTCGTGGGCGCCGGAGACGGCCAGCCGGACATTGGCCAGGTTCCCGGCCGTCTCGAGCTGGCGCAGCGCCAGGGGCAGGCTGGCCTCGACGTTGCGTTGCTGCCAGGCATGCAGCAACCCGGCGGACAGGCGGGCCCCCCTGGCCAGCGGCTGGTGGGCGACCGCGGCGGACGCAGAGGGAACGGCCGGCCCGCGGCCAGCCTGGGACTCACCGGAGGCCATCATGCCGTGGCCCTTTCTAGGAATACGTTTTCCTTCGTAAGCTAGGGCCCACGAGGGACAGCGTCAAGACTGGTCAAATCGCCTCGTCTCGGACGACCGCTGACCCTGGAGGACAAGGAAGACAATGGAGCAAGGGATTGCCCGCGCCGGGGTCTAAGCTCAAGCGGACGACCATCCGGGACGTGGCCGCACTCGCTGGCGTGTCGATCGGGACCGCTTCCAAGGCCCTCAACGGCCAGGGCAAGCTGCGCGCCGAGACCCGGGACCGGGTCGCGGCCGCCGCCCGTGAGCTGGGCTTCGCCCCCAACGTGCTGGCCCGCGGCCTGCTCGCCGGGCGGACCTACACCGTGGGCGTGATTACCACGGACAGCTTCGGCCGGTTCAGCATCCCGGTCATGCTGGGCGCCGAGAACGCCCTGGGGGCCGGCCAGATCTCGGTGTTCATGTGTGACACCAGGGACGATCCGGAGCGCGAGCAGCAGTATCTGGACATGCTGCTATCCCGCCGGGCGGACGGTCTCATCGTGGCCGGGCGGCGGATCGAGCCGCGGCCCAGCATCGGCCCGACCCTGGGCGTCCCGGTGGTGTACGCGATGACCCAGTCGATGGACAGTGACGAACCCGCGATCCTGCCTGACGACGCCGGCGGCGGGCGCCTGGCCGCCGAGCACCTGCTGGCCCTGGGACGCCGCCGGTTCGGCCACATCACCGGCCCCCCGCGCTTCCTCGCCGCCCGGATGCGCGCGCGGGGCTTCTGCGACGCGATGGCTGAGGCGGGCATGCCCTTCACCGCCAACGACGTGCTGTACGGGGAGTGGAGTGAGGCCTGGGGGCGGGAGGCGGCCCGCCTTGTGATGCACACCACACCGGGGGTCGACGCGATCTTCTGCGGCAGCGATCAGATCGCCCGCGGCGTCTCTGACACCCTGCGGCTGATCGGCTGCCGGGTACCGGAGGACATCGCCCTGGTCGGCTTCGACAACTGGAGTCCCATGGTCCTCGGCGCCGATCCCCCACTGACCAGCATCGACATGTGCCTGGAGGACATCGGCCGGGTGGCCGCGGAGCACCTGCTGCTGGCCATCAAAGGCGAGCCCACCCATGGCCCGCACACCGTGCCCTGCCGCCTGGTCGCCCGCGGCTCGACCAGCCCGGAGACGCCATGAGAAGCCCGCCCCGGGCGCGGCGCAGGGGCACCCGGGCGGCCGTCCCCGCGGCTGGCTTGACCTGCGGGGATGTGAGCGGTCACAATCCCCCCGAGCGCCGAACCGGAATCCGCATACTTGTACCAGGCAGGTGGGTACACAAGGTGTTATCCGTGGCTATTGAGTCTGGCCACGGCTGAATACGGTAAGCCGGGGGCAAAGACGTCAGCCCAGGACGGGCTGACGGCAGCGCCCGGCGGTGAGCATGCAGCGGTCCCCACAAGTGCACAGCAGGCAGAACGGCCGGCGGAATCCGGGCGGGTCGAGGCAGCGGAGCCCCGGGCGGCGGGACGAGACGGCGGAAGGAGGCGGTAGGTGGCACTTCCCGATCGCGGGCGCACCCGCCCGCCGGTCATGACCGACGTGGCCCAGCTGGCCGGCGTCTCGCATCAGACCGTGTCGCGGGTCCTCAACGATCATCCCAACGTCCGCCCGCAGACCAGGGAGCTGGTCCTCGCCGCGATCACCGAGCTCGGCTACCGGCCGAACGCCGCGGCCCGGACGCTGGTCACCCGGCGCACTCACACCCTGGGCGTGATCAGCTTCGACACCACCCTGTACGGCCCGGCCTCCATGCTCTACGGGATCGAGCGGGCGGCGCAGGACAGCTACTTCGTCTCCATCGCCAGCGCGCCGACCCTGGACCGCCGGTCGGTGCTGGACGCGGTGGACCGGTTCGCCGGGCAGGGAGTGGAGGGGGTCATCGTCATCGTGCCGCAGACATCCGCGGTCGAGGCGCTGACCAGCTGCCCGGTGGACATCCCGCTCGTCGCGATGGGCTGCCGGACCAGCCCGCCGCTGCAGTCGGTCGCGGTGGACAACGCCGAGGGCGCGGCGGTGGCCACCCGGTACCTGCTCGGCCTGGGCCACCGCACCGTGCACCATCTGAGCGGGCCGCCGTCCTGGCTGGACGCGGAGGCCCGGGTGGAGGGCTGGCAGCAGGCGCTCCGCGAGGCGGGAGCCGAAGAACCGGACCTGGTGTCCGGCGACTGGTCGGCGGCGTCCGGCTACGCGATGGGACAGCAGATAGCGCAGGATGACAGCGTGACCGCCGTACTTTGCGCTAACGATCCCATGGCCCTGGGCCTGATGCGCGCGCTGTCGGAACGTGGGCGCCGGGTGCCCGAGGACGTCAGCGTGGTCGGATTCGACGACATCCCGGAGGCGGCGTACTTCCTGCCCCCGCTGACCACGGTGCGGCAGGATTTCGGCGAGCTGGGCCGGCGGGCGCTGGACACGCTGGTCGGGCTGATCTTCGATCGTGAAGTGGCCGCGCCCCCCGACCCGGTCATTCCGCAGTTCGTGGTCCGTTCCAGTGCCGCGCCTCCCGCGGCCTGACCGGACGTCAATCACCCAGATCGAGCAGGCAGAACAGGACAATGATGACTGTTAGCGCTCACGGCTCTGGCGGGCCGGGCGGCTCCGGCGGCCCGGAGGACCGTTACGTCGTCGGGGTCGACTTCGGCACGCTGTCCGGCCGGGCCGTGGTGGTCCGGGTCGGTGACGGCGCCGAACTCGGCGCCGCGGTCTGCGCCTACCGGCACGCGGTCATGGACGCCAAGCTGGCCGCGACCGGGGAGCCGCTGCCGCCGGACTGGGCCCTGCAGGACCCGGAAGACTACCGGGACGTGCTGCGTGAGGCGGTACCCCAGGCGGTCCAGGCGGCCGGGATCGATCCCGCCCAGGTGGTCGGCATCGGGACCGACTTCACCGCCTGCACGGTGCTGCCCGCCCGGCGCGACGGGACCCCGCTGTGCCAGGTGCCTGGGCTGGAGAGCCGCCCGCACGCCTATCCCAAGCTGTGGAAACACCACGCGGCCCAGCCCCAGGCGGACCGGATCAACGCGCTGGCCCACGAGCGGGGCGAGCCGTGGATCGGCCGGTACGGCGGCAAGATCTCCTCGGAGTGGCAGTTCGCCAAGGGACTCCAGCTGCTGGAGGAGGACCCGGACGTCTACCAGCAGGCGGACCGCTGGATCGAGGCGGCCGACTGGATCATCTGGCAACTGTGCGGCACCGAGACCCGCAACACCTGCACCGCCGGGTACAAGGGCATCTACCAGGACGGCCACTACCCTTCGGCGGACTTCCTCGGCGCGCTGAACCCCGGCTTCGCCGGCTTCGCCGAGGACAAGCTGGCCCATCCGGTCTCGCCGCTGGGCACCCGGGCGGGCGGCCTGACCGCCGAGGCGGCCGGGTGGACCGGGCTGCCGGAGGGAATCGCCGTCGCCGTCGGCAACGTGGACGCACACGTCACCCCGCCCGCGGCTAACGCCATCGCCCCTGGTCAGATGGTGGCCATCATGGGGACCTCGACCTGCCACGTGATGAACTCGGCGACGCTCGCCGAGGTGCCCGGCATGTGCGGGGTGGTGGACGGTGGCATCGTCGCCGGAGAGTACGGCTATGAGGCCGGGCAGAGCGGGGTCGGCGACATCTTCGCCTGGTTCCTCGATCATGCCGTCCCGGCCGACTACCGGGACGAGGCCGAGCGGCGCGGTGTGTCCCTGTTCGACCTGCTGTCGGCGGAGGCCGCGGCCCAGCCGGCCGGCGCGCACGGGCTGATCGCCCTGGACTGGCTGAACGGCAACCGCTCGGTGCTGGTCGATGTGCAGCTGTCCGGCGCCATCGTGGGCCTCACCCTGGCCACCCGGCCGCCGGACATCTACCGCGCCCTGGTGGAAGCGACCGCGTTCGGCACCCGGGTCATCATCGACGCGTTCTCCTCCTCCGGCTGCGGGGTCAGCGAGTTCGTGGTGGCCGGCGGTCTGCTCAAGGACCCGTTCGTGATGCAGGTCTACGCGGACGTGCTGCGGCGCCCGCTCAGCGTCATCTCCTCCGACCAGGGCCCGGCGCTCGGCTCGGCCATCCACGCCGCGGTCGCCGCCGGCGCCTACCCCGACGTGCCGGCCGCCGCCGCGGCCATGGGCGGCAAGCGTGACGCGGTGTACACCCCCGACCCGGCCAGCGCCGACGTCTACGACGACCTGTACGCCGAGTACCTGGCGCTGCACGACTACTTCGGCCGGGGCACCAACGAGGTCATGCACCGGCTGCGCGTCCTGCGCGACCGGGTGCTGGCCGCCGAGCCCGGCGCGCCCGAACCAGCGGGGCCCGGCCAGCAGGAGACCCCGAGCCCGGAAGGCAGCCAGCGATGACCACCGATCACGCGATGTACTCGGCGATCACCCGGGCCCGCCAGGAGGTCTGCGCCCTGCACGGCTCGCTCGTCGACAACGGCCTGGTCGCCTGGACCTCAGGCAACATCTCCGCCCGGGTGGCCGGCGCGGGCCGGGGCGGGACCGACCTGATGGTGATCAAGCCGAGCGGTGTCGCGTACGAGGACCTGACCCCGGAGTCCATGGTCTTGTGCGACCTGGACGGCAACGCCGTGGAACAGGGGTTCAGCCCGTCCAGCGACACCGCCACGCACGCGTATGTCTACCGGCACATGGGCGAGGTGGGCGGGGTGGTGCACACCCACTCCACATACGCCACCGCGTGGGCCGCCCGGGGCGAGGCCGTGCCGTGCGTGATCACGGCCATGGCCGACGAGTTCGGCGGTGAGATCCCGCTCGGCCCGTTCGCGCTGATCGGCAGCGACGAGATCGGCCGCGGCGTCGTGAGCACCCTGACCGGTCACCGTTCCCCGGCCGTGCTGATGCGCAGGCACGGGGTGTTCACCATCGGCCCGACCGCACGTGAAGCGGTCAAGGCCGCGGTGATGTGCGAGGACGCTGCCCGCACCGTGCACCTGGCCCGGGCCTACGGCGAGCTCACGCCGCTGGACCAGGAGCAGGTGGACGCACTGCACCGGCGGTACACGCAGGAATATGGCCAGCGGCCGAAAGGAATGTGATGAGCGAACGCAAGCCGCGTATCGGGATCCTGGGGATCATGCAGGATCTCTACGACGACATGATCCCCGGTATCGCGCGGCGCCAGGAGGGCTACGCGGCGGAACTCGCGGCCCATCTCGCTGACGCGGGCGAGTTCATCCCGAGCAAGCCGATCAAGTATCGCGAAGACGCCGAGCGCGCCATGCGCGAGTTCGAGGCCTCCGACCTCGACGGGATCATGGTCGTGATGCTCACCTACGGGCCCGCGATGCGCGTGGCCCGGCTGCTGTCGGAGACCCAGCTGCCGGTGCTGCTGGCCAACATCCAGCCCGAGCCGAACGTCACCCCGGCCTGGGACATGGACGACATGACCTACAACCAGGGCGTGCACGGCGCCCAGGACACCGCGAACGCGATGGTCCGCGGGGGCAAGCGGTTCGCGGTGCTCACCGACGACTGGAAGAGTGATTCGTTCCTGCAGGACGTGACCCGGTGGGCCCGCGCGGCGGCCGCCGTGACCCGGTGGAAGTCGCTGAAGACGGCGATCTTCGGCTACGCCATGAACGACATGGGCGACATCCGCGTGGACGAGTCCGCGCTGGTCAGGTCCCTCGGCCCGGAAATTCTCGCGGTCGCGCAGGGCGACATGTACCGCGGCATGCTGGACGTCACGGACGCCCGGGCGAACGAGGTCATCGCGTTCGAGGACGAGAACTTCGAGATCGACCCCCGGCTGTCCGCCGAGGAGCGGACGGACCATGCCCGGATGCAGGTGGCCATCGAGCAGATCCTGATCGACCGCGGGTTCGGCGCGTACACCGCCCACTTCGACGCGATCGGCGACGACGGCCGGTTCAGCCGGCTGCCGCTGGCCGCCGCCTCGTCGCTGATGGCCAAGGGGTTCGGCTACGCGGCCGAGGGCGACGTGCTGACCGCCTGCATGGTCTACGCGGGGCATCAGCTCATCGGCGACGCGCACTTCACCGAGATGTACGCGATGGACTTCCCGTCCGACTCGATCCTGCAGAGCCACATGGGCGAGGGCAACTGGAAGGTGGCCCGGAAGGACAAGCCGGTCAAGCTGATCAAGCGGCCCCTGGGGATCGGGCGGCTGGCCGACCCGCCCACGTTCCTGTTCCAGCTGCAGCCCGGCCCGGCCACGCTGGCCACCCTGGTGTCGCTGGAGGGAACGCGGTTCCGGCTGGTCTGCGCCGAGGGCGAGAACCTGGACAGCCAGGAGCTGCCCGCGCTGGAGATGCCGTACGGCCAGTTCCGGCCCGCCTCAGGCGTGCGGGCCTGCCTGAACGGCTGGCTGGCCGCGGGCGGGCCGCACCACGAGGTGATGAACCTGGGGCATCATGCGGCGGACTGGAAGGTCTTCTGCCGGCTGGCCGGGATCGAGTTCGTGCAGGTGTAACCCGGCCTGCTCGCAGCCCATCCGTTGGCGGGACGGGTCGTGTTCATGACTTTGGTGTCTGATAACGACACCAAAGTCATGAACCCGACCGCCCTTAAGTGGGTCCGTCGCCGCGGCGACGTGACCGCAGCACTGCGGCGCGACCGCCGCGCCGCCGGACCGCTGCCCGCCGCCCGGCGGGCTAGAGAGCCTGCGCGCGAACGTTCGCGCGCGAAATAAGCCTGTTTGCCCGTTGATCCGGCCCGGAGCCGGGGGAGCGCTATCGTCGCTCACTAGGTTGAGGTCCTGCGTTCAGCCGTACGAAACCCACCCACGTGCGGAGACTCCGGGCAAAAGTAATCGAACCGTGTCTTGACCGCCGGGACCCTGGAAATCTACGGTCTAGGCGAACGTTCGTTCATCAGGACGAACCGGGTCATGGCAGGGCTAAATGGCGCGTCGGTATGTCTCGATCAAGGAAGTGGCCGCCCGGGCCGGGGTCAGCTTCCAGACCGCGAGCAAGGTGCTCAACGGCGGGAACGTGCGGGTCTCAGCCGAGACCGCGGCGCGGATCATCGCCGTGGCCGAAAGCCTCGGGTACCGGCCGAACACCGTGGCCCGCAGCCTGGTGCAGCAGTCCACCGCGACCATCGGCCTGGTGGCCGGGGACATCACCGACGGCGCGCTGTCGCAGTTCGTGGTGGCGGCAGAGCGGACCGCCCGGGGCCATGGGCACGCCGTCCTGGTCGGCAACCTCGCCGAGGGCGGCGAGGATGGCGCCGCCGTGGTCCAGATGCTGATCGACCGCCGGGTGGACGGCGTGATCGCCGCCGCCCCGCAGCTCGAGGGCGACCTCCAGGTGGCCGAGATGCTCCGCCGGTACGTGCCCGCGGTCAGCCTGCACCACGTGCCCGGCGGCGGGGTCCCGCTGGTCGGGTCGAACCACCGCGCGGGCGCCCGGACCGCCACCGAGCACCTGATCCAGCTCGGCCACACCTCGATCGGGACCGTCACCGGGCCGTTCCGCCGCCACGTGGTGCGCAGCAGGCTGCACGGCTACGAGGACGCGCTGCGCGCGGCCGGCATCGAGCCGGACGAGGACCTGGCCGCGGAGGCCGACTGGACGCCGGGCACCGCGGCCGCCGCCACCCGGCTGCTGCTGGAACGCGATCGGCGGATGACCGCGATCTTCGTGCACAGCGACGCGATGGCCATCGGCGTGCTGTCGGCCCTGGCCTTGGCCGGCCGGCGGGTTCCCGCGGACGTGGCCGTGGTCAGCTGCGACGACATGCCCTTCGCCCCGTACCTCACGCCGTCGCTGTCATCCTTGCGGGTGCCGTTCGGCGAGACCGGCCGGGCGGCCGTGGAACTGCTCCTGCGCAGTATCGCCGGGGAGCCCGCGCCGGAGTCCACCGTGCGGCTGCCGGTCGAGCTGATCGTCCGCGACTCGTGCGGCGGCCGGGGCGCCAGCACCAGCCCTCCATACCTCACCTCATCCAGCGCCAGCCCGGCGCACCGCGAGAAGCAGAAGGAGGATTCGTGACCCGGATCGTGGTGGATCCCGCCCGCCAGATCGGCTCCGTGGACCGCAACGTCTTCGGCGGATTCGTCGAGCACCTGGGCCGCTGCATCTACGGCGGCCTGTACGACGAGGGCTCACCGCTGGCCGACGCCCGGGGATTCCGCACCGACGTGCTCGGCCTGCTCCGCGAGTTCCGCATGGGCGTGCTGCGCTGGCCGGGCGGCAACTTCGTCAGCAACTACCACTGGACCGACGGCATCGGCCCGAAGGACGGCCGGCCCCGCCGCCCAGAGCTGGCCTGGGGCGCGGAGGAGTCCAACCGCTTCGGCACCGACGAGTTCATGGCCTACTGCCGGCAGCTCGGCACCCAGCCCTACGTCTGCCTGAACATGGGCACCGGCACCCTGGAAGAGGCGCTGGCCTGGGTCGAGTACTGCAACGGCGCGGGGGACACGGCCTGGGCGCAGCGCCGCCGGGACAACGGCCATCCCGAGCCGTACGGTGTCCGCTACTGGGGCCTGGGCAACGAGATGTACGGCGACTGGCAGGTCGGCGCGGTGTCGGCCGAGGAGTACGTACGGACCGCGACCCGCTGGGCCCGGGCGATCAGGATGCTGGACCCGCAGGCCAAGCTGGTCAGCTGCGGGATGAACGGCTGGAACGACTGGGACCGGGTGGTCATCGACGGGCTGGCCCCCCTGGTCGACTACCACTCGCTGCACATCTACACCGGGTCCGACGACTACTGGACGGACGTGCTCCAGCCGCACCAGGCGGAGCGGGCGATCCGGTGTGCCCGGGCGCTCATCGAGCGGGCGTCGTACGTGAAGAAGATCGCCCGCCCGCCCCGGATCGCCTACGACGAGTGGAACGTCTGGTTCCGCACCGACGACGGCATGCTGGAGGAGCGTTACAACTTCCCGGACGCGCTGGCCGTGGCCACCTACCTGAACATCTTCATCCGGAACTGTGACTGGGTGCGGATCGCGAACCTGGCCCAGATGGTGAACGCGATCGCGCCGATCGTCACCTCGGCCAACGCGGTCGCGGTCCAGCCGATCTACTACCCGGTGCTGCTGCACGCCCGGGCTGCCCTGGACGTCGCGGTCGACGTTCATGTGAACGCTCCCATGATCAACCCGCTGACGCCGGATACCAACTACGGCCGGTGGCCGCACCGGGTCGCGGACCTGGGCCCGTTCGCCATGGTCGACGCGGCCGCGACCACGTCGGCCGACCGGGGACGGCTCGCGCTGACGCTGGTGAACCGTAACCCGGACGAGCCGGAAACCATCGAGGTCGTCCTGCGCGACCTGGCGTTCGACCGTGACGCCCAGATCGCGACCGTCACGGCGGAACGCGGGCGGCAGTCCCGTGTCCTGCCCGATGTCGAGGGTGCACACCTGGAGGAGTGGTCGGACACCCCGAAAGGCTCAACGCTCACCCTCACCCTGCCACCGCAGTCATTCACCGTGGTCGAGGCCGCGACGACGGGTGGCTAACCGTCCGCCGGACGCACCGCGCGGCCGGCCGGACTCCCCCGAGAAAACACCACAGCTCACCCTGAGGAGTTCTGCGAAGATGCCCTTCACCTCCCGATTCAGCTGGCCCCACCCCCCGGGGACACGACGTATCGCCGGGCGCACGGCGACCGGCCTGGCCGGAGCTGCGGCGCTCTCCCTCCTAGCCGCGTGCGGCGGCAGCAGCGGCGCCCCGGCTGCCGCTGGCTCGTCCAGCGCCAGCGCGAGCGCGAGCTCCAGCGCAACGCTGGTGGCTGGCGCCTCCTGCAAAAATTCATCCGCAACGAAAGTCACGTTCTGGGCCTGGGTTCCCGGGATGGGCCGGGCCGTCACGGAGTTCAACAAGACCCACCCGTCCATCTGCGTCACCCAGGAAGACGTGGGAGCGGGCAGCCCGGAGTACGTGAAGATCGCCGACGCGCTGAAGGCCGGGTCGGGCGCGCCCGACGTGGCCGAGGTCGAGTTCGACGAGCTGCCGTCGTTCGAGGTCACGCACAACGTGGTCAACCTCGTGCCCTACGGGGCGAACAAGTACAAGAACAACTTCGTGCCGTGGGCCTGGAAGGAGGTCAGCCAGGGGCCCGCGGTCTACGCCATGCCCGGCGACGCGGGCCCGATGGCCTTCTACTACAACTCCAAGCTGCTGGCCAAGTACCACATCAGCCCGCCGGCCACCTGGGCCCAGTTCGCCAGCGCCGCGGCCGCGCTGAAGAAGGCTGACCCGTCCGCGTACATGACCAACTTCTCCGCGACCGACCTGCAATGGGTGATGAGCCTGATGGCGCAGGACAACGCGTGGCCCTTCACCTACACCGGCGGGAGCACGGTGGGCATCCACTGGACCGGCCCGGCCCAGATGAAGTTCGCCGCTTACTGGCAGAAGCTGCTCTCGGCGCACGAGGTGAACGGGACCACGGATGTGTCCGCCACGTCCTTCGCCGACATGGACAAGGGCATCGATGCCAGCTGGCTCAGCTCGGCCTGGGGCCCGTCCTACTTCGCGCCGGACGCCAAGCAGTCGGTCGGCGACTGGCGCGCGGCGCCGCTGCCGCAGTGGACGGCCGGCGCGCACGTGGCGGCGAACTGGGGCGGCTCGACCTACCCGGTGTTCAGCCAGAGCGCCAACAAGGCGGCCGCCGCCACGTTCTCGGAGTGGCTGAACGGGACGGACGCGTCGTGGAACATCACGAAGACCGCGCCTTCCTCGTTGTTCCCGACCTACCTGCCGCTGCTCAACGATCCCTCATACAAGAACATCACCGTCCCGGTGTCCGGCTCGTCGCACCCCGACCAGGCGTTCACCGCGGCGGCCAGCAGCATCCAGGGCGTGCCGTGGCCGCCGTTCATGACCGAGGCGCTCACCCAGTCGGCCACGGTGTTCGCAGGCGTGCTGAACGGGAAGGAGACGCTGGCCGCTGCGTTCCGTAACTTCCAGACTGTCCTCGTGAACTACGCCAAGCAGCAGGGCTTCACGGTCTCTGGCTGACCGCCTGCCGGCCGCCGGTCCGGCGGGCGCCACTCCCCCGAGGGCGCCCGCCGGGCCGGCCCCCCAGCCCTGCCTGCCCAGGCCGACCCGTCTCGTCCCCGCCGAGAAAGGAGAACCCCGCCGTGAACGGCACCGTCACCGGGGCCCCCCGGCGCCCGCCCCCGCTGCGGAGCATGCTGGTGCAGTCGACGTGGAGCCGCCGCCGGGACCGCGCAGGCTTCTGGTTCGTCGCCCCGTTCCTGACCCTCTTCGTGGTCCTCCTGCTGGCCCCGCTCGGGTATGCGGTCTACACCAGCCTGTACACCACGCGCATCATCGGCGGCACGACCTTCACCGGCGCCGCTAACTACACCCAGACCCTGCAGTCGGGCGAGTTCTGGTCCGGGGTCATCCGGGTGATCATCTTCGCTGCGATCCAGATCCCGGTCATGCTGGCCATCGCCTTCTTCTTCGCGACGATCTTCGACCTCGGGGTGGCCAAGTACGGCACGCTGTTCCGGACCATCTTCTTCATCCCGTTCGCGGTGCCCGCGGTGGTGGGCGCGGTGATGTGGTCGTTCCTGCTGGAGCCGCAGTTCGGCCCGTTCGTCCACCTGGCTAACGCGCTCGGGTTCGGCGGCACCGACTACTTCTCCAGCAACCTCATCCTCCCGACCATCATCGTGATCGTCATCTGGGAGTGGACCGGCTACAACATGGTGATCCTGTACACCGCGCTGAGGTCGGTGCCGCGGGACGTCATCGAGGCCGCCATCCTGGACGACACGCCACTCTGGAAGATCATCCTGAAGGTGAAGCTGCCGATGGTCCGCCCGGCCATCGTGCTGCTGGTGTTCATCAACACGATCGGCGCGCTGCAGCTGTTCACCGAGCCGCTGATCCTGCAGTACTTCGAGACCCAGGCCATCTCGGTCAACTTCACGCCGACCCTGTACATCTACAACACCGCGATCGCAGGCGGCCAGTACAACCTGGCCGCGGCGGCCGCCGTGATCCTCGGCGTGGTCATCGTGATCATCTCGGTCAGCTCGCTGTTCGTCCGCCGCCGCAGGAGTGAGGTCTGATGAGCGCAACCACCGTGGTCCGGCCCGGACCGGAGCCCGGGCCCGGGGTTCCCCCGCCCCCGCCGCCCCGGCCGAAGCGCCGCCTGGCCGACGAGGACAGCATCCCGATCGAGTACTACGGGCTGCGCCGCGGCACGGTCACCACGGTCACCGTGCTGTGCGTCCTGTTCGCGATCTTCACCCTGATCCCCATCGCCTGGCTGCTCATCAACTCGACCAAGACCCAGGCCAACATCTTCGAGTCGTTCGGCTTCTGGTTCGCCTCGCCGTTCGTGTTCGGCCGGAATTTCGCCCTGCTGTTCCAGAACGTGGACGGGTACGGGATCTACTTCCAGTGGTTCGGCAACACGGTGCTGTACGCGGTGGTCGGCGGGGGCGGGGCCACCGCGCTGGCCGCGCTGGCCGGCTACGGCTTCGCCCGGTACCGCTTCCGGGGTCACAAGGCGCTGTTCTACCTGGTGATCGGGGCCCTGCTGGTGCCGATCACGGCGATCACGCTGCCGCTGTACCTGAGCTACGCCAAGGTGCACCTGATCAACTCGATCTGGGGCATGATCCTGCCCAGCATGGTCAGCCCGGTCGGGGTCTACCTGATGCGGGTGTTCGTCGAGGTGTCGGTGCCAGCGGAGCTCATCGACGCGGCCCGCATCGACGGGGCCGGCGAGCTGCGGATCTTCTTCCGGCTGGCCCTGCCGCTGATGGTGCCGGGCCTGATGACGGTGCTGCTGCTGAACGTGGTCACGGTGTGGAACAACTACTTCCTGCCGCTGATCATCTTCAGCCAGAACCAGCTCTACCCGCTCACCGTGGGCCTGGGCCTGTGGTCCGAACGCGCCCAGAACAGCGGCAACGCGGAACTCTTCCCGCTGGTCGTGCTGGGCGGACTGGTGACCATCGTGCCGCTGATCGCGCTGTTCCTGATCCTGCAGCGGTACTGGCGCAGCGGGCTGCTGCTCGGCAGCATCGCGAACTGAAGGGGGCACCGTGCCTGAGAGCGTGACCCTGGAAGGCCTGAGCAAGGTCTACCCGAACGGAACGGTCGCAGTGCGGGGCCTTGACCTGCACGTCGACGCGGGCGAGTTCATGGTCCTGGTCGGGCCGTCCGGGTGCGGCAAGACGTCGGCGCTGCGCATGGTGGCCGGCCTGGAGCAGATCAGCGGCGGCACCCTGCGCTTCGGCGACCGGGTGGTCAACGCGGTACCGCCGCGCCAGCGGGACGTGGCCATGGTGTTCCAGAACTACGCGCTGTACCCGCACCTGACCGTGGCCCAGAACATCGCGTTCGCGCTGGAGAACCGGAAGATGCCGAAGGCAGAGCGGGAGCGCCGGGTCCGCGAGGCCGGGGCCATCCTGGGCCTGACCCCCATGCTCGGCCGCAAGCCGCGGCAGCTGTCCGGCGGGCAGCGGCAGCGGGTCGCCATGGGCCGGGCGATCGTCCGCGAGCCGGCCATCTTCCTGATGGACGAGCCGCTGTCCAACCTGGACGCGAAGCTGCGGGTGCAGATGCGCACCGAAGTGCTGCGGGTGCACCGCCGGATCGGGGCCGCGACGCTGTACGTCACCCACGACCAGACCGAGGCCATGACCATGGGAGACCGGGTGGCCGTGCTGCGGGACGGCGTCCTGCAGCAGGCCGGGGCGCCCCGGGAACTCTACGACGAGCCCGCCAACGTGTTCGTGGCCACGTTCATGGGTTCGCCGTCGATGAACCTGTACGAGGCAGGCCTGGAGGTCACCGGGGAGGTGGCGGAACTCGTCCTGGGCCACCAGCGGCTATCCCTGCCCAAGACGGTACTCAAGCGGGTCAGCGGCCTGGCCGCGTACCACGGCGGCACCGTGATCGCCGGCATCCGCCCGGAGAGCCTGGCCGACCTGGGCACCGGCGCCAGCCCGCGCGGGATGGCGCCGGAGCCGGGGGGCAGCCTCACCGTCGACGTCCAGCTGGTCGAGGTACTCGGCAGCGAGCAGCTCGTCCACTTCCGCCTGGACGCGCCGCGGGTCCGGGAGGAAGCCGAGCTCCGCGGGCAGCTGAGCGCCGAGCCGGATCCATCCACCGCGACTGTCGCGATGGAGTCCCAGGGCGAGATCGTCGCCGCCACCGTGGCCAGCGGGGTGGCGCGGGTCGATCCCCGGGCCACGATCCGCGCCCACGCCCCCGCGGTGCTGGCTGTCGACGTGGAGCGGCTGCACTTCTTCGACCCGGCCACCGGGACGGCGATCGGCTAGTCCGCCCGCCATCTCCGCTGCTAGATTCGGTGGCGTGGCGGTCGCGGGGGGGACGTCATACCTGCGCTCTCCAGCCCTGGACGGTGGTCCATGACGAACCGCAGCAAAGGATGGCTGTGGACCCGCGAAGTGGTGAGCCTGCCTGCCCGCAGCCAGGAGGCGTCCACCGACCTGGAGTGGCAGTGGACTTTACGGGCCGACGGGTCCGTGTGGTGGCGGCTGACCCGCGTCCGCGGCAAGGATGAGCACAACGAGTGGCAATGCGCCGGGGAGTTGGACGGCGCCGCCTGGAAGGCGCTCGCGGGAGGCCGGCTGACGCCCGCCGACTACCTGGAGACGTACGCCCGCAACCATGGCCACCGGCTGGCCGTGCCGCGGCACCGGACGACCCAGCGCGAGACGTGCCCGTCCTGCGGCGCCCTGGCCACCTGCGGGCGCGACGGCACGCTGCTGCCCCACCAGCGACCGGCCCAGGACTGGCCGGCCCGGTTCGTTCCCTGCGCTGGCCGGCCCCCGAAGCGGCGCTGAGCGGCTCTCCCGTGCTCGAGGTCCCGGGGTCGGCCTGGGTCTCCTGCCGTAAGTTGCTGCCATGGACCGCGCCAGCCCGCCGAGCGGGTACTCCGGCACCCCCCTGGCGGTGAAGCTGGGCATCCGGTCCGGCCAGGCGGTGGCCGTGCTGGGTGGCCCGGACGGGTTCGCGGACAGCCTGGCCGCGCAGGCCGGGGTGGAGGCCCGCCCGGACACCGGCGGCGGCGCGCTGTTCGACGTGATCGTGTTCTTCTCGCCGTGGCGCGCCGACCTGGAGTCGGAGCTGGGGAGACTGCGCGGGCACATGGCCCCAGCGTGCGGTCTGTGGATCGCCTGGCCGAAACGCGCGGCCAAGGTCCCCACGGACATGAGCGACACCGTGGTGCGGCAGATTGCCCTGCCCACCGGCCTGGTGGACAACAAAGTATGCGCGATCGACGCGACCTGGTCCGCCCTCCGCCTGGTGATCAGGAATGAGCTGCGCTAACGATCGTCAGGTCCGGGCCCGCCGCGTGGGTCATCCTGGTCTGGCGGGCTGCGGCGGTGTCCACACGTAGGCGGTGGTGGTGACCGCACGGAATCCGCGGAGACGACGTCACCATCGGCCTCCGCGGCCAGGACCGCGATGCCCTGCGGGGCGGCGGCGATCCGGGCGATGAGGTTCTCGCCGAGCCAGTTCCAGTCCTGGCCCAGACAGCAGACTGCAGCGCGGCGATCCGCTGCATGTCGTCGTCTGCGGTGACCTGGCGCAAGACGACACCGCCGGGCAGGACGGGGACGGTGGCCAGCTCTGCGGTGAGCCCGATCAGGACCGTCCGCTCCTCCCCGGGCACGAATCCCGCGGCGCGCAGGCCTGCGGTGAGTTCGACGGTCGCCACAGCGGCGACTTTACGGGCTATGGAACTGGGTTTCCTGAGATCGTTAGTCGATCAGGTGGTGGCCGTCGAACTCGCCGAGGTCCTCGCGGTACAGCTCGAGACCGACGCCGTTCGGGTCGCGGAAGTACATGCTCTCCTCGACACCGCGGTCCGGCCCCAGGTACTCGAATCCGGTCTCGTCAAACTTCTTCCTGGCCGCGTCGTACTGCTGCTGCGGGATGGAGAGGGCCAGGTGCTGGACACCGCCGATGGTCTCCTGCCAGGCCGGGTGATCATGCCCGGGGAAATCGAAGAAGCCGAGCATGTTCTTGTTGCCGATGTCGAAGAAGAAATGGCTGGAGCCCGCATAGTCCCGGTTTTCCACCAGTTCGACCAGCGGGAAGCCCAGGAACTCCTGGTAGAACTGAATCGTCTCCTCGACATCACGGCAGATCAGCGCGACATGGTGGACGCCGCGGACGGGAGTGGCGAGCCGCGCGCCCGGCGAGCGCAGATAGCGCCGGCGCAATTCCTCCCGGCGGGCCCGGACCTTGTCGAGTTCCGCTCCCTGGGGCTGTGGCATGACCGGCCTCCCTGCGTAGTCGCCATGGCCGGACCCCGGCGGCAGCACCGGCCCCAGCCAGCCTCAGGCTAACCCAGGCCGCGCCGCCCCGCCCGGACCAGCCCCCGGCCCGCCCGGACCAGCCCCCGGGCTCATTCCTTCCGGTTTCCGGGCACGACCACCACCGGGCACAGCGCGTGGTGGGTGACCTGGGTGCTGACCGAGCCCAGCACCAGCCGGGCAAAACCACCCGCCCCCCGGGCCCCCACCACGAGCAGGTCCGCGTCCTCGGACGCGTTGATCAGCTCGTCGGCGGCGGTGCCGGTGAGCGCGCGCACGGTTACCGATGCGCCGGGCGGCCCACCGCGCCGCTCGACCGCCTGGTTCACCAGTTCCTGCGTAGCCTTCTCCGACTGGGCCCGGCCTTCCTCTTCGGCCGGGAAGTAGTCGGCCGGCGCGTATCCCGGACCGTAGATGCCGGACACGATCGGGCTCACGGTGATCACCGTCAGCGGGGTCTTTCTGAGGTCGGCCTCGTTCAGGGCCCAGTCCAGGGCGCTGAGGGAGTGGTCCGAGCCGTCCACCCCCACGATGATGCCTGGCATCTTCTGTCCTTTCTGCGTGGCCTTTCCCGGTTCTTCCGCGCGCTTTCCACTCTCAGGCTAGGAGCACGCACCCCGGCAGGACAGAGGCGCCCTTCCCGCAACGGCGCGACTTTCGGGCTGGCGGTGCGGGCGCCGGCGAGCAGGCCCAGGTTTACGCTGGACAGAGCGGTATCTGCATGAGTGCGGAGCTGGGCGGTTCGCGCGCGGCTCGCCGGGACGAGGAGCATGCCACGAATGAATGAAGCGGGCCACGCTGCGATGATCAGGGTGTTCCTGCTTGATGATCATGAGATCGTCCGCCGCGGCGTCCGCGACCTCCTCGACACCGAACCCGGCATCACCGTCATCGGCGAAGCCGGCACCGCCAGCGCCGCCCTCGCCCGCATCCCCGCCCTCAAACCCGACGTCGCCGTCCTGGACATCCGCCTCCCCGACGGCGACGGCGTCACCGTCTGCCGCGACCTCCGCTCCAAAATGCCCCAGCTCGCCTGCCTCATGCTCACCAGCTTCAGCGACGACGAAGCCCTCGTCGACGCCATCATGGCCGGCGCCGCCGGCTACGTCCTCAAGCAAATCCGCGGCACCGACCTCGTCGG
>DASQRM010000099.1:0-18591 GCA_035642895.1 Streptosporangiaceae bacterium
CTGACCCCGATCGTCACCCAGTTCGGCCTGGATGTGGGCATCCTGCTCGGCGGTGCGGTCATCACCGAGGTGGTGTTTTCCATGCCGGGCCTGGGGTACACCGCGGTGGCGTCCATCAACCAGCAGGACCTGCCGGTGATCATTGGCGTCGTGATCATCGCCTCCACGGCGGTGGTGGTGGCGAACATCGTCGTGGACGCGTTCTACGCCGTCCTCGACCCCAGGGTCCGGCTGCATTAGCTGGCTGGCCTAAATCGCCTACGGGCGATATCGGCTGTGCAGCCGGGCGTTGCTCCACTTGCTCACCCAGACCGCCTACTGGGGTGCAGCCGGGCGAGGTCACATACCGCCTGCTTCTGCCGACCTGCAAGCGCCAGGTCCCCAGCCCCAGGCTTTAACCACCTAAGCCCGCCCCCCAGGCCCTGCCACCCAAGCCCCGGCCCCAGGCTTCGGCCCCCAGGCCCTGATCTCTCCGGGGCTTCAGCCTTCTAGGGCGGACTGCATGGGGCGGAGCTTGGCCTGGGTCTCGGCGAGTTCGGCGGCGGGGTCAGAGTCGGCTACGATCCCGCCGCCGGCGAACAGCCGGGCCCGGGTCCCGTCCAGCTCCGCGCAGCGCAGGGCGATACACCATTCCCCGTTGCCTGCGCTGTCCACCCAGCCGACCGGGCCGGCGTAGCGGCCCCGGTCCATCCCTTCGAGCTCGCGGATCAGCTCCATGGCGGTCTCCGCCGGCGTTCCGCAGACCGCCGCGGTGGGGTGCAGCGCGTCGGCGAGGGCGAGCACGGATGGGCTCGTGCCGTCGGCCGCGACCGCCAGCCGCCCGCTGATCGTGGTCGCGAGATGCTGCACATTGGCCAGGCGCAGCAGCTCCGGGCGCGGGGCCACGGTCAGCTCGTCACACAGCGGGGCCAGCGACTCGCGCACTCCGGCCGCCGCATAGCCGTGCTCCTCGGTGTCCTTGGCCGAGGCGAGCAGCGCGGTGCCGAGCGCCGCGTCCCGCGCCGGGTCGTCCCCGCGGGGCGCCGTGCCCGCGAGCACGAGCGAGCCGATCTGCAGGCCCTGCCGCCTGATCAGCAGTTCCGGGGTCGCGCCGACCAGGCCGCCGCAGGCGAACGTGTAGCAGTCCGGGTACCGGTCCGCCAGGCGGTCCAGCAGCAGCCGCTCATCGATGAGGCCGGAGGCCGAGGCATACAGATCGCGGGCCAGCACGACCTTCTGCAGCCGGCCCGCCTTGATCCGGTCCACCGCCGCCGCGACGGCCCGCTCCCATTGCAGCGCGGTGAGGCTGCCGTCATGCCAGCGGATCAGGCCGGGGACGGGCGGCCGTCGCGCTGCGGCGTCAGCCAGCCCGGCCTGACCCAGCCCGTACCGATCCAGCTCGTACTCCGCGGGCCGGGCCGGGTTGGGCGGGGCGGGCGGCTGGCCAGTGATGGTGGTGAGCCAGGCCTGGCCCCCGCGCCGGCCCAGGATCACCTGGGGGAGGATGAGGACGGAGCCCTCCGAGGTGGGATCGAAGGTGAAGCTCCCGAAGGCCACCGGCCCGCAGCCGGGCGCGCCCACGCGGTCCTCGATCAGCGCGCCGTCCAGCAGGGCCCGCAGCCACTTGTCGGCGGCGGTGAAGCGGTCCTCCCCGGCGGGGACCGTGACCCGGGCCACCTCACCCCAGCCCGCGAGCCCCTCGCCCCGCCGGATCCAGGCCAGCGAGCCCGGCCCGGGAAGCTGGACGATCAGGTCACCGGGATCGGCGACCGGGACGGTGCGGACCACGAGCCCATCCAGTTCCGGAGAGCCTGCGCGGCCCGAACCTGATCCCACGGCAGCTAACTGTACGTGCCAGTAAGACCCGTCCTGCCCGCGGGGATCCCGCTGCCGCGGCCAGTGACCTGCCTCCGCCCGCGGGGGCAGGTCACTGGCCGCGCGGCCCAGGTCACCGGGCGCGGGTCAGCTCGCCGGGCGGGGCGGCCGCGATGTCTTCGTCCCGCCGGGCGGACAGGCGGCTGGGCCACCACATGTGCCGGCCGATGTCCAGGGTCAGCGCGGTCACCAGCACCGACCGCACCACCAGGGTGTCCAGCAGGACGCCGAGCGCCACCGTGAACCCGATCTCCGTGAGGATGACCAGGGGGAGGGTGGCGAGGGTGGCGAACGTGCCCGCCAGCACCAGGCCCGCCGCGGTGATGACGCCGCCGGTGGCGGCCAGCCCGGTCAGCATCCCGCGGTGCGTCCCGGACTTGAGCGACTCCTCCCGGACCCGGGTCATCAGGAAGATGTTGTAGTCGATGCCCAGGGCGACCAGGAACACGAACGAGAACAGCGGCATGGAGTTATCCGCGCCGGCGAACCCGAAGATGTGCCGGAACGCGAGCGCGGACAGGCCGAGCGCGGCGCCGAAGGACAAGATGACCGTGCCGATCAGGATCAGCGGCGCGACCACCGCCTGCAGCAGCAAGCCCAGGATGATCAGCACGACGACGAGGATCAGCGGGATGATGACGTTCCGGTCCCGGATGGCGTAGTGCTGCACATCGGCGTTGATCGCAGTCGCCCCGCCGACCTTGGCGTCTGCGCCGGGAATCGGGTGCACTGCGGTCCGCACCTGGCTGACCACCTTGTACGCGGCCTGGCTGTCGGGCGGCACGGCCAGCGTGCCCTGCAGCAGTACCAGCCCGTCCTTGACCTGTGGCGGGCTGACTGCGGCGATGCCCCGGGTGCCGGCCAGGGCGGCGCGCAGCGGCGCGGCTTGCTGGGCGTGGCCGATCACGTAGACCGGTTGTCCGGCGCCCGCCGGGAAGTGCTGGGCCAGGACCCTCTCACCCGCGACCGCACTGGGCGTGCCCCGGTACGACTGGGCCTGGGTGAACGCCCGGAACTGGAAGCCGATCAGGCCGAGCGTGGCCACGGCGAGCAGCACCGCCGTGACGGTCCAGACCCGCCGGGGGCGGGGGGCGATGCGGCTGCCGATCCGGGCCCACGGCCCCCGGCTCGTGGGGTCCTCCGAACCGTACCGGGGCCGCAGCGGCCAGAACACCCAGCGGCCCGTGATGACCAGCAGGGCGGGCAGCAGCGTGATCATGGCCAGCAGGCCCACCCCGACGCCGATCGCGGCGACCGGGCCCAGCCCGGAGATGTCGGCCGAGTCCGCGGCCAGCAGGCAGAGCATCGCGGCGATCACCGTCAGTCCGCTGGCGAAGATCGCGGGCCCGGCCCGCCGCATGGCGACGGCCATGGCCTCGTGCCGGTCCTCGTGCCTGCGCAACTCCTCGCGGTACCGGGCGATCAGCAGCAGCGCGTAGTCCGTCGAGGCGCCCAGGACCAGAACCACCAGGATGCCTGCGGTCTGCCCGTTGACGACCAGGCCCTCGTGCACGACGAGCTCGTAGATCACCGCCTCGGCGGCGATGAGCGAGACGCCCGCGGACATGATCGGCAGCAGCCAGAGGATGGGACTGCGGTAGGTCAGCAGGAGCAGCACGATGACCACCCCGAGGGTGGCGTAGAGCAGGGTGGAATCGATGCCCTTGAAGATCTTTACTGAGTCGGCCGCGCTGGCGGCCGGGCCCGTCACGTACACGTGCAGCCCGGGATCCCCCGAGGACCCGATGCTGTGCACACGGTTCACGAAGTTGGTAATCGCGCTGCTGAAGCCGAGATGGGCCTCGATGAGGACCTGGGCCGCATGGTGGTCCCGGGACGGGATCGGTCCGATGACCTTCCCGGCGTTATGCAGCGTGGCGAACTTCTTCGCGTCGGTGGTGATCTTGGCCAGGTCGGCGGGAGTCAGCCCGGAGGGCCGCACGTAGACCACGACCGCCGGGTTCAGGTTCTTTGAGGTGAAGTGGTCTTGCAGCGTGAGCGCCTGGGTCGATTCCGCGGACGCGGGCAGGTACGCGGAGGCGTCGTTCTTCTCGGCACCCATCAGTTTCCCGGCCAGGGATCCGGTCAGGGCGATCACGATCACCCAGAAGACCAGCACGGCCCACTTGGTGCGCCGCCCGCTGGGCAGGCCCGCGATGCGATGCGCCCAGCGGTGACCGGCGCTGGATGCCCCCGTGCGGGCTGGTTCAGTGGTCACGGTTCCTCCCCGTGGATGCGGCCCCCGGCCGCCCGGCAGATATCGGGATACACGATGTATCGCGTTCGCCGAAGCTGTCAAGTCATATCGCGAGATGTACATCGTCGCGATGCCTGCCAGAGAACCCCGTGGCGCGGCCCTGCGCCGTGAAGGCGCCCCCCGGGCGCCCGTTATGGGCCAGTCTGGCCGGCGGCCCGGGGTCGGGGCAAACGTGTTTACCGGCGCCTCGGTGGCGTTAAGGCGTGTACTCCGGAACCGGCGGATAGGACGTGCTAGCCTCTACGTACTCGATATTCCTATCGTAACGATCGGATAACTAGGATGACGATGCTCGCGAACACTGGAGTCCGCCAGCGGCTGGACCAGGCCCGGCTCAACCGGCCCGGACCAGAGGGGCCCGCACTGGACCGGGCTGCACTGGACCGGGCCGCACTGGACCGGCTTCCACTGGACCGGCTTCCACTGGACCGGGTCCTTCTGGACCGGGCCCCGCTGGATAAGCCTCCACTGGACCGGGCCCCGCTGGATCGGCCGCCGGTGACCCGGGCGCGGCTCGCTGATCTCGTGCGCCTGGCCGCGGCCGCGGGGCAGTGGCCCGCCCTGGTCCGCTACAGCGAGGACGAGCGCTGGTATCACCGGCTGGAGTGCGGCGAGAACCACGAAGTGTGGCTGCTGAGCTGGCTGCCCGGGCAGCGCACCGGATTCCATGATCATTGCGGCTCCTCCGGTGCGTTCTCCGTGGTCCAGGGGGAGCTGCGGGAGCGGACACCGGCCGCGAGCCGCCCCCAGCCGCTCTCGGCCGCCTTTCCGGCTGGCCAGGCCAGGTCGTTCGGGCCACGGCACGTGCACGAGGTCGTGAACGAATCAGCCGCTCCCGCGGTGAGCATCCACGCGTACTCCCCGCCGCTGGGCGGGATGCGCCGGTACGAACTGACCGGGAGCGGCCTGGTCCTGGCGGCCGTGGAGACCGCCGGGGAGCGCTGGTGATCCGCACATCGCCGCCAGCGGCCCGGCCGATCGGCGAGGTACTACCGCCCGGAGCCCGGCCGATCAGTGAGGTACTTGAGCAGGCCCGCAGCCGCCTGGGCCGGCTCGAGCCGGCTGAGGCCTGGGCGGCCATGCGGGACGGGGCGATGCTGGTGGACATCCGGCCGCAGGCCCAGCGGGCGGCTGAGGGGGAGGTGCCCGGCGCGCTGATCATCGAGCGCAACGTTCTCGAATGGCGCCTCGACCCAGCCTCGGACGCCCGGCTGCCTGAGGCCGGATCGTATGACCTGCGCGTCATCGTGATGTGCTCGGCGGGCTACACCTCCAGCCTGGCCGCGGCCTCCCTGCAGGACCTCGGCCTGTCCGCGGCGACCGACCTGGCCGGCGGATTCCAGGCCTGGGCCCGGGCCGGGCTGCCGGTCCAGGCGTCCTGATCAGGCCGCGGGGGGCCATGCCTCGGCCATGACATCTGTCATGGCCGGGGCATGACGCGCGGCAGCGGGCCGCCGCAGCCCGCCGCGGCATGATCAGGCCATGGCGGACGCGTTGCTGGACCCGGCGCTGAACCGGGCGGGTGGCCCTCAGCCCGATGATCGAGCAGACTCGGGGTATGCGGTCTCCCCACTTCCGGCCGGCCCGGATGACCGGTCCCGTCGTCCCCATGCCCCGGTCTGGCCCGGCAGCGTCATGACCGAAGCACCAGCCCAGCAGCGCGACCGGCCCGGCCCGGCCAGCGCAGAACCGCCCGGCCCGGGTCCGGACAGCACTGGTCCGGCCGGCAGTGGTCCGGCCGGGACTGGTCCGGCCAGCACCGGTCCGGCCGGCCACAGCGAGCCCGGGCTGCTGGAGATCCCGGATCCGTCGCGTGGCAAATGGGGCCGGGTGCGCTGGCTGTTCGCGGCTATCTGGCTGGTCTACCTGGCCCAGCCGGTATCGAAGCTCTGGTCGGACGCCAATCTGGCCCACCGTTACCTGGGGCTGGCCGACCTGATCGCGTTCTCGGCCGTGTTCATCGGGACCTTCGCCGCCGCCCGCTTCCTGCGGAGCCAGCCGAACCGGCGTCTGTGCCGCCAGCTCAGCGTGGCGGCGGTGGCGGCCGAGGCCATCTTCGTGTTCTTCGCCTACATCGCCCTCGGCCCGTCCGCCAGCAGCCTGTTCATCTACGTGGGCGTGATGGCGGTGTTCCTGCTGCCCACGCGCGAGGGCTGGGCCGTGGTGGCCGCCTGTATCGCGGCGTCAGTGATCGTTCCCTGGCAGGTGCACGGCTGGACGGTCGACGGCGCCATGGCCTTCCAGATCTTCGTGTCCGCCGTGGCCGCGTGGGGCGTGGGCCAGCTCATCCAGCGCAACGCGCAGCTCGTCGCGGCCCGCAACGAGATCACCCGGCTGGCCCTGGCGGACCAGCGCCATCAGTTCGGCCGCGACCTGCACGACATCCTTGGCCACTCGCTCACCGTGGTGGCGGTCAAGGCGGAACTGGCCGGTCGGCTGGCCAGCCTGGATCCGCAGCGGGCCGAGACCGAGATCGCGGACGTGGAGCGGATCGCCCGCCAGGCGCTGGCCGACGTCCGGGCCGCCGCGGCCGGGTACCGGGCGATCACCCTGGCCGGGGAGCTGGCCAGCGCCCGGACCGCGCTGGCTGCGGCCGGCATCGCGGCGGAACTCCCCGATCAGGACATGGGCCAGATCCCGCGGCTCCAGCAGGAGCTGTTCGGCTGGGCCGTGCGCGAGGGCGTGACCAACGTGGTGCGGCACAGCGGCGCGACCCGCTGCCGTATCCGGGTCAGCCCCAGCGAGGTCGAGATCAGCGACGACGGCTGCGGGCCGCCCATCCCCGCCGGCGTCTCGCTGGATGAGGGCGGCCACGCGGGGACGGACAGCTCGGCAGCTGAGGCCGGTGCCCGCGGCGGCTGGGTCCCGGACGACCTGCAGCGCCTGGGCAGCGGGTGCGGTGCCACCAGCGGGCACGGCCTGTCGGGGCTGCGTGAGCGGGCCGCCAACGCGGGGGCGACACTGAGCGTGGGCCGCTCCGCCATCGGCGGCTTCGCGCTGCGGGTGCGCCTGCCATGATCACACCGTGAGCACCCCGATCCGCCTGCTGCTCGCCGACGACCAGGCCCTGGTCCGCGGGGCGCTGGCCGCATTGCTCGCGCTGGAGCCCGATCTCGACGTGGTGGCCGAAGTCGGCCGCGGCGACGAAGTGGTGCCCGAGGCCCGCCGCGCCCGGCCCGACGTGGCCCTGCTGGACGTCGAGATGCCCGGCCTGGACGGCATCAGCGCCACCCAGGAGCTCCGCGCCGCGCTGCCCTCGTGCCGGGTGCTGGTGGTGACCACTTTCGGCCGGCCCGGTTACCTGCGGCGCGCGATGGCCGCCGGGGCCAGTGGCTTCGTGGTCAAGGACACCCCGGCCCGGCAGCTGGCCGACGCAGTCCGCCGGGTCGCCTCCGGGCTGCGGGTGGTCGATCCCAGCCTGGCCGCGGAGACGCTCGCCGCCGGGGACAGCCCGCTCACTCCCCGGGAGACCGACGTGCTGCGGACCGCCGGGGACGGGGGAACGGTCGCGGACATCGCGGGGGCGCTGCACCTGTCCGAGGGGACGGTGCGCAACCACCTGTCCGCGGCGATCGGCAAGACCGGCGCCCGCACCCGCGCCGAGGCGGTCCGTCTGGCCAGCGCGAACGGCTGGCTCCTCGGCAGCTGAGCCCACCCGGGCTCGCTCAGGTCAGGGGCGCCTGGCCGCCCAGGCCGTCCTGGCCGCGCGGATGGTGAGATCGTCACGCCGCAGGACGCTGTCCGGCCCGTCGCTGTCGAGGAGCGGGCCGAGCGTGGCCAGATCGCTGGCGCTGAGGCACCTGTCCAGTCCGGACCGCAGGCGCGTCAGGGAGGCCTGGGCGTAACGGCCGGCCAGGGCGGGAAGCGGGGCCGCCAGGTCGATGTCGAAGGTGCGCCGGGCCTCGATGGTGAAACCGGCCGCACTCAGCCGCGGCCCCCAGTCGGAGTGCAGATGCGGTAGCTCGCCGGCCTGCGCCTCGGCCAGGGCGGCGTGCAAGCGTGCTTCGAGTCCCCCCCCGATGTCGTCGGGCAGGAAGCGCGGGAAGGAGTCCAGCTCGGCCACGGCCAGCAGCCCGCCGGGCCGCAGCGCGGCGAAGACCCAGGCCAGGACCTGATCGGGGTCCTTCATGTGGTGCAGAGAGTTGGACGCCCAGACCAGGTCCACGGGCCCGGTGGCCGGCCACTCCGTGTCCAGGTCCGCCTGGAGGGCCTGGATCCGGCCGGCCATGCCCAGCTCGCGGGCTTTGGCCCGCAGACGGTCCAGCATGGCCGGGGATACGTCCACGGCGATGACGTCCGCCCCCTCGAAGCGCCGGCCCAGGGCCAGGGCGCCGGTTCCGGTCCCGGTGCCCAGGTCGAGAATGCGGCGCGGCTGGCCGCCCGCCAGCTCGCCGGCCCAGTCGATCACGCCGGACAGGTAGGAGTGCAGGACCTCGGCGTCGAGGTCCAGGAGCTCGGCCAGGGCCGCCTCGTCAGGCTCGTGTCCGGGATGGTGCTGGTCATGGTGGTGATGGTTCTCCATGGCTCCACGCTACGACGCTCTTGCTCCGGTGGCATAGAGTCTTGCGTATGACGCAAGACAGGGATCTCGACGGCCTGGTCCGGGCGCGGATCCGGGGGCTGCGCGCCGCCCGCGGCTGGTCCCTCGATGACCTGGCTGCCCGCTGTTATCTGAGCCCGTCCACGCTGAGCCGGATCGAGACCGGTCACCGGCGGATCGCGCTCGATCAGCTGGCCCCCATCGCCCGGGCGCTGGGGACCACCCTCGACCAGCTGGTGGAGTCCGCCGATGACGAGGACGTGGTGATCAGGCCGCACCGCGACGAGATGCGGGGGATGACCACCTGGCTGCTGAGCCGCGAGCCCGGGCCGCACGGCGTCACCGTGGCCAAGATGCGCATCACCCGGCCGGAACCGCGGGGCGGCCCGGACGAGCTGAAGGTCCATCCCGGCAAGGACTGGTTCACCGTCCTGTCCGGGACGATCGTGCTGGTGCTGGGCGAGCGGACCATCCTGGTCGAAGCGGGCCAGGCGGCGGAGTTCTCCACGATGATCCCGCATGCCTTCGGCGCCCGCGGCGGCCCGGCCGAGGTCCTGTGCATCCTCGACCACGACGGGCAGCGCACTCATCTCCACCCCGCACCGTGACTACGCGCCGGCTGCGCCGGGGATCTGTCCTGGCCCGGGCCGGCCTTAGCCGAGGGCGAGCCGCCCGATGTGGGCGGACTGGATGAGCTCGGCCTCGGACGGCGCCACGGGGTGCCGGCCGGTGAGCCGGACGATCAGGCCCACCCGGTCCCAGCCGGTTTCCGCCCGCAGCCGGCCGGCGGCTGCGGGGGGCAGCAGAAGGTCTTCGCTGGCCTCCGCGGCCTGGACGGTTACCCACGGCTCGCGGTCCAGGGCCGCGGCCAGGTCCAGGCCGTGCACGGCGAGTTCCAGGAGGCGCGTCCGGAGGAACTCGGTGAGCCGCCTCAGCCCCGAACGCCTCACGGATCATGTCCGGCATCATGGCCGCATCGTAAGCGGGTACAAGGAGGGGTCATGATGCGCACGGTCATTGTCTGGTGGGACCTGTCCGGATCCACTGTGGGAATCCGCGGAAGCGGTCACCCAGCCGCTGCCCAGCCGGGCGGCCGAGCTGATCGGCTACCCGCCCGCCCAGACTCACGTCTTCGACGTCGAAGCCACCGTCGAAGGGCGCTACGACGTCGCGCAACTCGTGATGCGCGGTCTGGCCTTCGGGACTGATCCGACGCCGGCTAGCGATCGCCGCCGGGTGAGGCGGGCTCACCCTCGTCCAGCGGGCTGGCCGCCGGTTGCGGCTGGCTGACCAGCAGGTCGCGGCCCCGCTGGATGCGGGCATCCAGGTCGGCGAGGAAGCCCTCCAGCGCGGCCCGCTTGGCCTCGACGGTGGCCCGCAGGTCCTCCTGCAGGCTGAGGCACTCGCGGGTCAGCCGCCAGCGTTCCTCGTCGCTGGTCCGCTCGTCCTGGTAGCTGAGCCGGATCTGCGCGATCCGGTCCTCGTTGCGCAGCACCACGGCGATCTCGTCCAGGTTCAGGCCGAGCAGGGTCTGCAGCTCGCGGATGCGGGCCACCCGGGCCAGGTCCTCCTCGGAGTACCGGCGCAGCCCGCCCGGCGTGCAGGCCGGGACGAGCAGGCCCAGCTGCTGGTAGTAACGCAGGGCCCGCTCGGACACCCTGGCCCGCTCCGCCGCGGCGCCGATGCCCAGCAGGGGCTCACCCGCCGCCGGCGGCCCGGCGGCGGGTGCGGTTGCTGCGGCGCCACGGTGCGCCGTCACGCCCATGTCAGGTCAGCCGCTTCCGGGGGAGGAGCCGGATCCCCGGTCGCCGCCGGAGCCTCCCGACTGCTCGGCCGTGGCCAGCCGGCCGTTCCCATGGCCGTTGCTGGTGCCGTTGCCGCTGGCGCCGTTGACCGGGATGTCGGCGTCTGAGGACGCGAGCGGCTCGACGAAGCCCGTGATCCCGCCGATCTCAGCGGCGCCGTCGGCCAGTTCGTCCACGGTCGGCTCGGTCGCGTGCAGGTAACGCTTCCCGCGCAGGGCCGACGCGATGATGGCCACGACCGTCACGATGGCCGCGAAGGTGAACGCCAGGTGCAGGCCGCTGGCGAACGGCTGCTCGATCAGCTTGGGGAAGAACGTGCGTCCGGTGACGTACGCCTGCTGGCTGGGGCTCAGGTGCTGCAGGGCTCCGGTCGGGCCGAGCAGTTCCTTGATCGGGTTGTAGCCGAGGAACGCGGAGAACAGGCTGCCGATCGGCGGCTCGTTCGCGACCAGGTGCGCTGCGGACGGGGCGACACCCGCGTTGACCAGGCCCTTGTACAGGTGCGAGGGCAGGTTGGCGGCCAGGCCGAGCGTGACGATGGTGAAGAACAGGCCCATGGACAGCACGGTGGCCGAGTTCTGGAACGTGTTGACCATGCCGGCGCCCGCGCCGCGCTGGTCGGGCGGCAGGCTGTTCATGACCGCGGCCTGGTTGGGCGAGAAGAACAGCCCCATGCCCACCGCGAACAGGAAGATCAGCACCGCGAACCAGACGTAGCTGAAGTTGATCGGCAGCAGTTCCAGGAGCAGGAAGGCGGCGCCGGAGACGATCAGGCCGGTCGTGGCGAACAGGCGCGCGCCGAAGCGGTCGGACAGCGTGCCGGCCAGCGGCCCGACGATGAGGAAGCCGACCGTCAGCGGGACCATGGCGATGCCCGCCCACAGCGGCGTCTGGCTGAAGCTGTAGCCGTGCTGGGGGAGCCAGATGCCCTGCAGCCAGATGATCAGCATGAACTGGATGCCGCCGCGGCCGAGGGCGCCGAGCAGGCCCGCGATGTTCCCGGCGGTGAACGCGCGGATCTTGAACAGGCTGAGGCGGAACATCGGCTGCTCTACCTTGGTCTCCACCCAGGCGAACAGGATCAGCACCGCGATCCCGCCGAAGATGGCGGTCAGCACGTAAGGGTTACTCCACCCGGTGGGCGACCCGCCGTAGGGGAGCAGCGAGTACACGATCCCGACCAGCACCGCGATCAGGCCTACGGCGAACAAGGCGTTGCCCAGCCAGTCGATCTTGGCTGGGATACGGATCCCGTTGTCACGCAGCTTGAGGTAGGCCCAGAACGTGCCGAACAGGCCGAACGGGACCGAGACCAGGAACACCAGGTGCCACTCGATGGGGGCGAGCACGCCGCCCAGCAGCAGGCCGAGGAACGAGCCGCTCACCGCGGCGATGCCGTTGATCCCCATCGCCTTGCCCCGCTCGTACTGCGGGAACGCGTCGGTCAGGATCGCCGTCGAGTTGGCGAACAAGAACGCGCCGCCAACGCCCTGGAAGACCCGCATGATGATGATCCACAACGCGCCGGGCACCCCGGTGAGCCAGGTCACCGACAGCAGGATCGAGAAAAGCGTGAAGATGGCGAAGCCGAGGTTGTACATCTTGACCCGGCCATAGATATCCCCGATCCGGCCGAAGCTGACCACCAGGACCGCGGTGACCAGCAAGAAACCCATGAACACCCAGAGGAAGTAGGAGGTGTTCGAGGGGACCAGCGGATTCAGCTTGATGCCCCGGAACAGGGCCGGCAGTGAGATCAACAAGATCGACTGGTTGATCGTGACCATCAAGATCCCGAGCGTGGTGTTCGACAGCGCGATCCACTTGTAGTGGACGCCCCGCTCGTCCGCGGCTGAGGGCGTGGCCTGCGCCTGTCCTGCCACCGGCATTAAGTCTCCTGACTGATTTAAGGGGCGGTGAGCCGACGTCTGTGTCTGCTTGGCGGCCGGGCGGAAGTCCCTGGCGTTGCTGCTGAGCCATCCGGCACCTCAACATCATACCGAGCCTTGACGTCAACGTCAGAGTCCGGGCCTCGGCGAGCCCCGGGAACCCGCTGGGGTGAGGGCGAGCGGCGGGACGCGGCGAGGGAGGGGGCGCGGGCGGGGGAGCGGTCAGAGGAGGGTGAGCTGCTCTTCGGCGGTCTCGGGCGGGGCGGGCGGGGCCGCGCGGCGCCAGGTGCGCTGCCTGGGCGGCGGGCTGCCACGCCCGACGTGGTAGCGCTCCGCGAGCTCGCGGACCTGCTCGCCGATCCGCTGCTGGTAGTCCTTGGGCGCGTAGGCTCCGCGACCGTACAGCCCCCGGTAGCGGGCGACCAGGTCCGGGTGATGCTCGCCCAGCCAGGCCAGGAACCACTCCCGCGCCCCGGGCCGCAGGTGCAGCACGATCGGGCTGACATGGGTGGCGCCCGCCTCGGCGATCTGCCGCACGGTGGATTCCAGCTGGGCCGGGGAGTCGGACAGGAACGGCACGACCGGGCCCATCAGCACCCCGCAGCGCAGCCCGTGCTCGCTGAGGGTGGCGCAGACGTCCAGCCGGCGCCGCGGGCTCGGCGTGCCCGGCTCGACGGCGCGCCACAGCTCCTCGTCCGCGCAGCCGACCGACACGCTGAGGCCCACGTCGGTGACCTCCGCGGACGCCAGCAGCAGGTCGAGGTCGCGGAGGATCAGCGTGCCCTTGGTCAGGATGGAGTACGGGTTACGGGCGTCCAGCAGCGCCTGCAGGATCCCCGGCATCAGCTGGTACTTGCCCTCGGCCCGCTGGTAGACGTCCACGTTGGTGCCCATGGCGATGTGCTCGCCCTGCCATTTGCGGGAGTTCAGCTCCTTGCGGACCAGGTCCGGGGCGTTGACCTTGACCACGATCTTCGAGTCGAAGTCATGCCCGGCGTCCAGGTCCAGGTACGTGTGCGTATTGCGCGCGTAGCAGTAGACACATGCATGGCTACATCCACGATAGGGATTAATAGTCCAGCGGAACGGGACCCGCGAGGAGTCGGGCACCCGGTTGATCACGCTGCGCGCGTGCACCTCGAAGAAGGTCATGCCGCGGAAGCCCGGCGTGTCGAACGACCTGGTGATGGCGCCGCGCTCGAACAATGCGGGTGCCGCCGCGCGGCCGGCCGGGCGGCTGGGCGCCTCCGGCCCGGCGGGCGGCCCCGGGCTGCCGGGCGACTCCGGGCCGCGGGGAGGGTCCGGCTGGATCCGCAGCTCGTTCCATCGCATGAAGCCACTCTAGAATTTTAGTTCGATACAGGCAAACACCGATCGATCACCTCTTCGATTGCCGCCGGCTCCCGGGGGCGGGAAGCTGGGCTCAGGGCCCCCGCACCGCGAGCAGGCAGCAAGTTCGCAAAAGCCGTTACAGCACTGGGAACTGCGGCTAACGATCTTGCTGTGGGGGATAGTAAGAGAAAGTTCCCACCGGCCCGGCGGGTGGAGGTAGCCCTTATGGCGCTATCCATGGATGAGCAGCGCATCCTGGATCAGATTGAGCGCGGCCTCGCCAGCGCCGACCCGGCGCTCGCCACGAGGATGGCCTCGTTCGGCGCGCCCCGGCGGCTCTCGGCCCTGCGCGTGCGCCGGCTCCGGCTCGTGGCGTCGCTGATGACCCTGCTGGTCGTGGCGTCGGTATCGCTCGTGGTGTACGCACTGGTCCCGTTCCGGACTGTGACCGACCGGCACGCCGGCAGCAAGGCCAGTTCGCCCGCCCACCCGGTGATGACCGCACCGTCGCATCCGGATAATTCGTCCCCGCAGGCCAGTACGGGACAGGCCGGTACGGGACAGGCCGGCGCGGGGCAGGCCAGTGCGGCACCGGCCAGTGCCGCGCCAGCCAGTGCGAGCCCCGCCGGGGGGACCACCGCGGCCGCGGACTCGTCCGCCAGCCGGGCTCCCAGCACCCACGCGGGCGCCTCGGCCAGCCCGGCCTCCGCGGATCAGCAGCCGCGCCGCACGCCGGCCCAGTAGGCCGGTCCGCACCGCTGCAGCCAGGGCGTCAGTACTCGCGCCAGAACTGCAGCAGATACTGCTCCAGGCCCTCGAGGTTCTTCCTGGCCTGCTGGAACTCATCGCTGAGCGGGTCCACGCCCCGATCAAACATGTCCTCGTAGAGCCGCTGGACCTCACGCCGGTTACGGGCGTAGACGCGGACCACGTAGTCGCCGACGCCGCCGGCCAGGGTCAGCCTCTCCACGGCCCGGCCCGCCGAGCCCATGTCCACGCTGAGCTGGCCGCGAAGGTACAGGGTGCCCTTGGCCTCGTCCTCCCAGGCGTCGCCGAACGCGGGCGGCGGGGTGTCCCATTCCTCGATGGTCAGCCGGACCCCGATGTGCTCCTGCAGGCTGCCGACCCACATCTGTTCCCGGTTCACGCTGACCAGAGTGCCCACCGGCGCGAGCGGCCCCCCGGGCGCGTCCGGGTCCACCGTCGAGTCGTGCACCCGGAACATCCGCCGGTCCGGGAAGACAGGCATTTCCAGCCTGATCAGGCGTCGGCTCATGTGTCCCCCCTTTGGACCGAATCCGGCTCCAATTAAATAGCATGCTCCGCGAGAGGGCGGCGCGGGCCTGCATTCGGCGACAAACTCCCCGTTGGTAACTCTCTGTTATCTCTAACGGGAGGGCGCCGCGGCCAGGCCCCGGGCGCATGTGACCGGGGCGGTGCCGCCTCCGGGCCCGGCGCGGCCGGTGTGCGGGAGCGCCCGGTGTCAGAGGGTGCGGGCCCGTACCTCCGCCCACAAGGCCCGGTAGCACTGGGCGGCCCGGCTGTGCGGCGCGAACGCTGCCACCGGCGCCCGTTCCACGGACATCCGCTCGATCTGGGTCAGCGAGGGGATGGTGGCCGCGGCCACATCCTCCCGCTCGGTGGGGAGGTTCTCGGCGATCTCCCGGTGCAGGCGCTTGCGCCGGTCGATCATGGAGAAGAACGCCAGCACCCGGGGCCGCTGCCCGTCGAAGCTGGCCAGGAAGTCGGTCAGCTGGTCGAGGGTGCGCAGCGACAGCACCGTCGGGATCAGCGGGACCAGCAGGCTGTCGGCCGCCTGAAGGACGCTCTCCGACAGCAGCGAGATACCCGGGGGGCAGTCGAGGAAAATGACGTCGTACTGATCGCTGAGCGGGGCGAGGAGCCGGGCGATCCGCCGGGTCGGCTTCTTGGTGGCATCCAGGACCAGGTCCAGGTTGCGGTAGGTGAAGTCGGCGGGCAGCAGGTCGAGGTTCTCGAAGTCGGTCCCCTTGATCGAGTCATCGATCTCCCGGCTGCCCTTGATCAGCGCCTTACCGCCGCCCTTGACCCGGGGCCGGATCCGGAACAGGAAGCTGGCGGCGGCCTGCGGGTCCAGATCCCAGAGCAGCACGCGCAGCCCATCCTGGGCGGCCAGGTAGCTCAGGTTGACCGCGGTCGAGGTCTTCCCGACGCCGCCCTTGATGTTGTAGGTGGCCAGTATCTTCATCGGCCCGCACCGTGCTCTTGGCCCGCACGGCCTGGGCCAGGACGATCTTGGCCCGCACCCTGATCTCGGCCCGCGCTGTGGTTTTGGCCAGCACGGTTTTGGCTAGCACGGTCTTGGCCAGCACTGGCGATCAGGTCCTGGAACCGGCGGTCGCTGGCCGGGCTGGCGAATTCCCCGAACCGTCCGGCGAACTCGTCGCGGGCCCGCCGCTGGGCGTGGCCGATCCCGCCGGCCAGTTCGCCCATGGCGAGGAAGGCGGTGGCGGGCACCGGGGTCGGGGACAGAGCCCGGTCGGCGATCATCTGGTCGGCGAACTCCCGTATCTCCTGCTGCTGCACCTGGCGATCCTGGAACTCGCCGAGGCAGTCCTGCAAGCCCTTCAGGTCTTTCAGGGCGCGCTGGTACGCCTGCGGGTCGAAGACCGAGGCGAAGATCTCCAGCAGGTAGCGCAGTTCCTTGCACCGTTTCCGCAAGTCGTGGAGTTGCTCCGCGGGGGAGTCCGGGCCGATCGCCCGCCCCTCGCGGAGCACCCGCCGGTGAGCCCGGCGCAGCCGCCTGGCGGCCAGGTCCGCGGTCCGCTCGCCACCGCGGGGCACGGCGAGGCCGGTCAGCGCGGCGCGCCAGTCACAGGCCAGCCGCGAGAAACGCGCCGACCGCAGCCCGCGGGCCAGCGAACGCTGCTCGATGACGCGGCGGCGGGCGAGGTGCGCGTGGAAGGGCTCCAGTTCGGCCGGCGTGGCAGACACCAGGGCGGTGGTCATCTCTTCGTAGCTCAGCAGGTACACGTCGAGATCCCGGGTCGGCGTGGTCAGGTCGCCCAGCCACTTGAACTCGGGACGGAACCGGGCCGGCAGGCTGGCGGGCAGGACGTCCCCGGCGAGCTTGAGCGCGGACCGGGTCCGCCGGACGGCGACCCGCAGGTCATGCAGGAACTCGGTGTCGATGTCCCGGATGGTGCCCGCCACGTTGGCCTCCAGGGTGTCCAGCAGTTGCAGCAGCACGACCTGGAGGGCCGTGCGCGCGGGCATGTCCGGGGCGAGCTGGGCACTCACCTTGTTGCTGTACGCCTCGGCGCGCTGGCCCGCGGCGGCCAGGGCGGCATCCAGCGGCCCGACCGGGGGACCGTCGAGTCCCGCCGCGGCGGCCAGCATCTCGCCCACCCGCTCGGCCTGGGACTGGTAGCCGCGGACCGCGGTCACCTGGAGCCGGGCCGGCAGCCGGGCCGCCGCCGGCTGGCTCACCGTGGTCCGGTCCATCCTGATCCAGGCGATCGTCTTCGCGTCCGGGTTGAGCACCCGCAGATCCTGGATCGCGCTGGTGGCCCGGGCGACAGCCAGCAGGGCCCGGATCCCGGCCACCGGGCCGATCACCGCGGTCACCGGGCCAGGCGGCAGATCGTGCATCAGGGCGGGCCAGGACAGCCGGCCGGCGGGCTGGCTGACCAGATCCCCGGCCGCCGAGGCCAGCACCAGTTCCGCAGGCCGCGGGCCCGTCACGTACTCAAGAGTGAGCCCGGCGCGGTGCAGCCGCCAGTCGAACGTGTCCAGCCAGGTACGGCGCATGGTCCGCGGGCGCCCGGCGGGCCCCAGCGCGAACCGCGGCGCCAGCGCGGCCAGCACGTCGTCCTCGCTGGGCTGGGCAGCCCGGTCGGCCGCCAGCTCGACGGCACGCGAGAACGTTTGCACAGAAACCTCTGCTCAGTCGGAAACCAGGATGCGGCGCGGGGGAGATGCCGACGAATTCCCATCGCAAGTGTAGCTAGTCCCGGTTGGCCTGCTCCTGGCTTGTGCTCGGCCGGCTGGAGCGGGGCTGGCTGGTACGGGCCTGGCCGGTGCGCGGCTGGCCTGCCCGGGGTCGGCTGGCCCGGGGCCGGGCTCGCGATGGGGCCGGAGGGGGCGTGGCCTCACCCGCAGGCGCGGGCCCCTGGCCCGGCACCGCAGGCATGATCATTGTGCCATCCGACGTCACCTGGGGCCTCAGTGCGGGCGTGGCGTCGGGGATCACCTGGCCCATGGTCAGCGTGCCCTCCGGCGTGCAGACCGGCTCGGGCGGCACCTCCCCGGCCGTTGCGGGACTGTCCCCGTCGGCGGAGCCGTCCGCTACGTCCGGCGCTACCTGGGCGGCCGGGTTCTCCGCCTCGGCGGCGTCCGGAGTGTTTTCGGCCTCAGCCACAGCCGGTGTGTCGTCAGCCTTGGCCGGTGTGTCGTCCGTCGCGGCCGGTGTGTGGTCGGCAGCGGCGGGCGTGTCGTCGGCGGCCGCCCCTGCCGCCGGCCCGGCTTCCGGCTCCGCTGCCGCCGGTCCGGCTTCCGGCTCCGCTGCCGCAGGCTGGTCCTCCGGCTCGGCGGCCGGCCCCGGCACCCCGGGCAGCGTGAGCGGCGGCCGCTTGATCGCGGGCAGGACGGAGGTCAGTTCCGCGCTCGCCCTGACCCTGGCCTGCTTCCGCTCCTGCTGCTCATCGACCTTCGCGGCGGCCACGTCCAGCCGTTCATTCATCGCGGACATCTGCCGGGCACGCGCCCGGAGCTTCCGGGCGCGGTCTGCCGCGTAGAGCAGCACCACACCTGCGATAACGACGAGAATAAGCAGCTCAGCCATGTATCACGCCATCACTGGAGGGCTTTTGGGGTTACGCCCCAGCCTATGCGAGGCGGGGGGGATCACGGGCTGGTCATAGATGAAGTATCGGG
>DASQRM010000100.1:0-2535 GCA_035642895.1 Streptosporangiaceae bacterium
GGGGCGCGATGACAGGAGATCATCCCATGGCACCCGTACGATGGCCCGGCAGCGGCCCCTGACCACGGATTCGGCCCTGAGCACGTCATCCCTTGTCCGCCTGCTGACCCCGTTGACGACCGTGACCGCGTGGGCGGCCAGTTCGCCGTAGCCATGGCCGTCGAGCCACTGCTGGGTGTTGGCCAGCGAGGTGGCGGCGTCCGGGCTGGCCGGGGCGACCAGCACCAGCTGGTCCGCGCGGGCGAGCACCCGGGACAGGCCGGTTGGCGCCGGGTCGATCATAGTCAGCGGGTACCGTTCGGCCAGCATGTCTGCGAGCCGCGGGAAGTCGCCGCCGTCGTCGGCCACGACGTCGACCCGGGCGGCGGGCTGCTCGGCTTCCTGGCCCGCGAGCAGCGCCTGCACCGAGACGGCCTGTGGCCGGCGGGCAGCCAGCGAGGCGGGGCTGGGGGTCAGGTCGAGCGCCGCGACGGGAATCCCGCGCACCACGGCCAGGACGTGCCCGGTCATCAGGGCGGTTAGGGTCTGGCCGGCCCCCCTGGTGCAGCCGAGCACGACGATGCGGTACGAGCCGGCCAGCGGCAGCCTGGCCCGGTCGCGATCCAGCCCTTCCTGGTCCCGCTTGCCCGGCCGCTGGCCGCCGGCCACCACGACCTTGACCTGGCGTCGCCAGCTCGACTCGTCGCGGCTGCCGGGGCCGCTGAGTGCCCGCTCGATGGATAGCACCGGCCGGTCCCGCTCCCGCTCCACGCCGACCACCTGGGGCGCGATCGGCGCCTGGGGTGCGGGTTCGGGCGGGGTGACCTCAGGCGACTCGACCTGGGGCGTGTCGGGGTGGGGTGCCTCGTCCTGGGGTGTGTCGGCCTGGGGTGCCTCGGCCTGGGTGGCGGAGGCGACGGGCACGAGCAGCCCCGCGGCGGCTGCCGCGGGCTGGTCGCCGGTCGCGGCGGATGCCGGGTGTGGCTGGGCGCGCAGCATCCAGCGCGCCCGGGGCCTGGCCGGCGCCGTGGGCGGCTGCGGCCGACCAGGACTGGTGGCCTGAGCAGAATCCTCCACGGGTGGCTGCGGGGAGCCGGGGGAACGGTCCGGCTTGCGGACGAGGCTGGTCATCAGGCCGGACAGGTGCCGGCGCGACAGGCCGGTCCAGGGCGCGGAGCGCGGCGGGGAACCAGGGTCGGGGCTGGCCGGGCCTTGTGGGCTAGCCGCGGGATCGGTGCTAGCTGCCTGGTCCGTGCTGGCCGCGGGCTCCGGCTCGGGCTCCGGCTCGGGGAACGGGCCGACTTCCGGGAACGCGCCTGCCTCAGGGAAGGGAGTGGCTTCGGGGAACGGTCCCGCCTCGGGGAACGGGATAGGCTCCGGGCGCGGACGGACCAGCGGAAGCAGGTTGGCTTGGGGAGAGGGCCAGGACGGCGGGCCGAAGGAGGCCGGCGTTTCGTCCAGGCCGCGGAAACCGGTGTCGGTGTCGTGCGCGACTTCGAGCGCCCTGGCGTCCGGCACCCCGGCCGACGGCGGGGCGGTCCACGCCGAGGGCTGATCCGTGCCGCGCACCTGGCCGACGGCCTGGCCCTTCACAGCATCTGGTTCGGGCCCGTGTGGCCAGGGAGACCACGACGGCCGTGCCACCGGCTCGACCTCGGGCTGCGCTTCAGGCTGGGCCTTGGCGCGCTGGGGAGCCCGGCGAGCCGGCGCGCGTTCCTGCACCGGCATCTGGGCGGGTTCGGCCGGCGGGACAAGCAGCGCGGCGGCCGGTGGCGCAGTGACTGGTGGTGCGGTGACCGGCGGCGCGGCGGCCGACGGCGGCGGCGCAGCGACCAACGGCGCTGCCTTCGGGCGTGCGACCAGGGACCTCGCGACTGAAAGCCTTGCGGCGGAAAGCTTCGCGGCGGGCCGGCGCGCCGTAACGGGGCGTACCTCGGTGGGCGCCACTTCCTCCGCCTCCACCGCGGCGATCTGGGGCTCGCGGATGGCCGAACGGGCCTTGACCGGGACCCTCTTCGCCCTCTTCGGCCGGGCCTTGGGCGGATGACTGTGCCACACTCGCGCCGTCACCAGGATCTCGTCCTTCTCCGCGAACGGCGCCATCCGGCACCAGCTCCGCGGCTCGGCGACGTAGCGCAGTTGCGAACTCACCAGTTCGGGCAGCCGCTTGCTTTCTATGACCGGTCTGGTCGTGAGCCAGGTAAGGACTCCGGGAGGAAGTATGTAAAGCCATACCAAGTTGTGGTTGAACGGCAAACCGACAGCAATGAGGAAGATCACGTAAGGGACCGTGATCCCGACGAAAACTCCGATCCAGGTGATCGGCAAGGGTGCTGGCAATCGAAAATCGTAGAGCTTGTAAAGCCTCTTTTCGATCCGCCAGATATTCGTATAAGTGGGGAGATCCACTAGCAGCGCGCTCCTTTTTCTGATTCGGGATCAGTGGACTCCGAGCGCGTTCGCTATGCCGGTGGCAAGCGTATGTACGATGCCTGGCGTGTAGAAGATTACCGCAATGGCTACGGCAAGCACGATGAATTGCACGAATCGGGTGAT
>DASQRM010000101.1:0-36411 GCA_035642895.1 Streptosporangiaceae bacterium
CGCCGCCGGAGGTGTGCGCGGAGGGGTTCTTCGCGATCCTGCGGTACTGGATCGACGCCACCCCGCACCTGATCCACGAGGACTGGATCCCGTACCGGGTCACCCTGATCGGCAACTACTGTGCGGGACTGCAGCTGCGCCGCGAGATCACCCAGTTCCTGGCGCGCGAGGACCCGTACGGCACGCAGGGCTTCGTCCGGTCCGGCATCGCCCGCGGTGAGATCCGCCGGGACATCGATCCGCTGATGATCGTCTCGATGGTCGACTGGCTCATGGACCGGGTCCAGGACGCGATGGTGACCGAGGAGCTCGACCCGGGGCTGTTCGGGTACGCGACCCAGTCAGCGGAGCAGCGGGACCTGCGGGTGAACGAGTTCATCGAGTTGCTGCGCAGCGCGGTGGCCGCCCCAGGCGGCCCGGCAGCCCGCCCCGCGCCGGGCCCGGCATCATGATCGTGCGCCAGGCGGGCATCCCGATGCCGGACGGGATCGAGCTGGCCGCCACGCTGTACCTGCCCGATGACGTGGCGGCCGCGCCGGTCCCGGCTTTGCTGGAGTATCTGCCGTACCGCAAGGACGACGCGATGCTGGCCCGCGACCACGACCTGTACGCCTATATGGCCCGCAGCGGGTACGCCGGGGCCCGGGTGGACATCCGCGGCACCGGGCGCAGCGGCGGGAGCCTGCCCGCGGGCGAGTACACCGAGACCGAGCAGCGCGACGCGGAGACGGTCATCGCGTGGCTGGCCGGGCAGCCCTGGTGCACCGGGGCGGTCGGGATGTGGGGCATCTCGTGGGGTGGCTTCAACGCGATCCAGGTCGCGCTGCGCCGTCCCCCGGCGCTGAAGGCGATCCTCGCCGTGGACGCCTCCGATGACCTGTTCCACGACGACGTGCACTACATCGACGGGCTCCCGCACCTCGACGAGTACATGCTGATGATCGACCACCTGAACATGCTGCCGCCCGCGCCGGACTTCCCGCTCGACGAGGCGGCGCTGGCCCGGATGGACACCGAGCCCTGGCTGATCAGCTTCCTGGCCCAGCCCCAGGACGGGCCGTTCTGGCGGCGGGCGTCGCTGCGGCCGGACTACGGGCGGCTCACCGTGCCCGCCTACCTGATCGGCGGCTGGTACGACGGGTACCGGGACTCGGTGCCGCGGATGCTCGCGCACGTGCCCGCCCCGGTCCGGGTGCTGATCGGCCCGTGGAACCACGCGTTCCCGCATAACGCCGTGCCCGGCCCGGCCATCGAGTGGCGCGCGGACGCGGTCCGCTGGTGGGACCACTGGCTCAAGGGCGCCGAGAACGGCATCATGTCCGAGCCGCCGGTCACGGTGTACGTGCGGGACTGGCATCCGCCCGACGTGGACCTGGCCGAGATCCCCGGGCGCTGGCGGCAGGAGCAGGCGCTGCCGCCGGAACGGGCGGAACTGCGGACCTGGTTCTGCGGCCCGGAGAGGTCGCTGTCGGCTTCGCCTCCGGCCGCGTCCACCCGGTCGCTGCGCTGCGTGCCGTCGGCCGGGATCGTGGTCGGCCACTGGTGGGGTGAGCTGACCGCCGATCAGCGCGAGGCTGACGCCTGGAGCCTGACGTTCGACTCCGCGCCGCTGGAGGCGGACACCGAGATCCTCGGCCTTCCCCGGCTGGAGCTGTGCGGGAGCACGGCGCCGGGGCCAGGCAATACGGGCCCGGAAAACGCTGGAGCGCTGCCCTGGTTCGCGCGGCTGAGTGATGTCGCGCCGGACGGGACGGTCACGCTGATCACCGGGGCGGGCCGGGCGTCGGTGGCGGATCCGCTGCGCGACCCCCCGGCGGCGGACGGGGCGCTGCCCCTGGAACTGCACGTCACGTCGTGGGTCTTCCCGCGCGGGCACCGCATCCGGCTGGCGGTATCCAGCGCGCTGTGGCCGATGATCTGGCCTTCCCCGCGGCCCGGGGAGTCGACGCTGCGGTTCGGGCCGGACGGGACACGGTTGGTGCTGCCCGTGGTCCCGCCGGCCGAGGCGGAGCTGCCCGCGCCCCAGTTCCCGGAGCCCGGACCGGAGGAGCCGCCCGAGGGGGTCCGGCACTGGGGCGAGATCCTCCCGGTGCGCTGGACCGTGCACCGAGACAAGGCCGGGACGGTGTCCGTGTCGTGGCGCGGCACCTCCGGGTCAGAGTTCCCGTGGGGCCGGGTCGTGGACGAGGAGTACCTGCGCTACGAGGTGCGCGACGACCGGCCGGCGCAGGCCTCCGCGCACGGCGAGGCGCGCACCGAGGTCCATTTGGACGGGCGACTGCTGGTCACGTCGTCCACCCTCGACCTGGATGGCGACGAGACCTCGCTGCGCTACCGCTTCCGCCGGGGACTGCGCTCGGATGGTCTCGTCATCCGCGAGCGCACCTGGGAGCGCCGCTTCCCCCGCAACCCCTGGTAACCAGTGGCCCCCGGCGGGTACGGCCCAGGCGGCGTTCATGATCACGGTCACTATCTGACAAATGGCACCACTTTTTGACCGGGATCACGAAAGGGGCGCGCTGGCTCAGCGGAGGGCGGTCTCCCGGGACCGGGCGGCGGCCGGAGCCGGGGCCGAGGGCTGGGCGCGCCAGACCCAGGTGCGTATGACCAGTAGCGGTTACCCGCGTACGAGACGGCCATGGCCACGACCGTGGCAATCACATTGGAGTTGAGCGGTCCCAGCCCGGCTCTGAAGTCAGCAGGTTGTTTCCGGCATCGGTGACCGCGAAGGCGGCCGCGCCGACGATGCCGAACTTACCGAGCTCGCAGGCGAGCAGCTGGAACCTGGCGTACAGCGCACGGGTAAGTCTCACAGTGCCGACGCTAGCCACGATTACCCGCCGACACGAGCGATCGCACCCAGTGATAAGCACACCGTAAGACCCGGCCTCCGGCCGGGTGGGCTGGGCTGAGAGGACTCAGAACAGGACGTAGAGCTTGCGGATGGTCTCGTGGATCTGCCAGGTGCCGGCCCAGCCCAGCGGGAACACGGCGCTGTCACCAGGGCCGATGTCCTGGGGCTCGCCGCCGTCCGGGGTGCACGTCATCCGGCCGCTGACGATGTGGATGGCCTCGTTGGTCTCCAGCTTCCAGTAGGAGGGGCCGGGGGTGCACTCCCAGACGCCCACCTCCAGGTCTCCGTTGGCCCAGGTGGTGGTACCGGACGTCTGCATGGGGTCGCCGGTGGCCTCGGCCAGGGGGCCCCAGTCCTCGAGTTCGCCGTGCAGCGCGGCGGCGGACAGGAACGGGGTCAGCGGGGTGGTGTCGGTCATGGTGTGGCTCGGTCCTCTCAGTGTTCCGGCGGCCCAGTGGCTTCTGGGCACCCGGTGCTTTCCGGGGCCTGTGCGTTCAGGCTGATTGCGGGAACGGCAGCGCGATGGGGTCCGTGGGGACCTTGCTGCGGCCCTGCTCATCGAAGCGGTCCAGGCCCAGGCCCGTGGTGTCCACCACCGCGGAGAAGCCGGTCTGGGCCAGGTCGGCAGCGGCCCGGGCCACGCCGGGACCCCACATCATGCCAGCCCCGCCCGCCGCGGCCACGGTCACCCCCGGCAGGGGGCCATCCGGGCCGAGCGCGGGGCCGATGATCGGCAGGTGATCAGGGGTGTAGTCGATGGTGGCCGCCCACAGCCGACGCAACCCGAGCCCGGCGGTCACCGGGACCAGCCGCTCCAGCCGGGTTCGCATCAGGGCCAGGTAAGGCTCGTCCACCTCGGTGGCCCAGCCGGGCGGCTCCTCGGGGTTGCTCATCCCGAACAGCAGGCCGCCTTCTTCCGGCCGCCAGTACAGGCCGGAGGCCAGGTCGAAGACCATGGGCACCCGGGAAGGGTCCAGGTCTGGGTGGGGCTGGGTGACCGCGACCTGATGCCGGGCCCCGCCGACCGGGATCCGCAGTCCGGCCAGCCGGCCCACCTCGGCCAGTTTGGGGCCGCCGGTCAGCACGACCGAGCCCGCCGCGATCGGTCCGGCGCTGGTTTCGACCCGGGTAAGCCGGTCACCTTCGTGCCGCAGCCCGAGGAACCGGACCTGCTCGCGGACCGCGACGCCGGACCGGGCCAGGGCGACCGCGTAGGCGGTCACGTTGCGCGGCGGGATGATGTAGCCGTCATCCGCGCAGAAGGTGCCGCCCAGGGTCTGCCCAGGGGCCAGGGTCGGGTTGCGCTGATCCACCTCGTCGGGGCTGAGCCATTCGACGTCCAGCCCCAGGCCCAGCTGCATGGCCATCCGCTCCCGGGCCGCGGTGACCTCGGCCTCGGTGAAGCACGGCAGCAGGTAGCCCTGGGCCACGAAGCCAGAGTCGATGCCGAGGTCGTCGCGCTGGCGCCGGTAGAAGTGCTGGGACCACTGGCCCAGCCGCACCGCCTCCGGCGTACCGCCCTGGGCGCGGACCACGCCCGCGGCCCGGCTGCTCGCCCCCTGGCCGAGCAGGCCCTTCTCCAGCAGGATGACCCGCAGGCCGTCCTGGCGGAGGAAGTAGGCACACCACGCGCCCACGGTCCCGCCACCCACGACGACGACGTCGGCGGTGTCCGGATGACCGGCGAGGGGCATTGGCACGAACTCGATGCTGACATAAACTGAACAGTCAGTCAAGGTTGGTGGGCGTGACAGGCAGTGCGGCCCCGGCCGGCGGACAGGTCCGGACGAACTCGGCGAGGAGCTCAGCGTGTACGGATTGTCAGACGAGGATCTAGCCATCCAGGCGCGGGCCGCAGCGTTCGCAGAGGAGCTGATCCCGTTCGAGGTGGACGCCGAGCTGGCCGGCGGCGAACTGCCGCGCGACATAGTCGCCGGGCAGGCGAAGCGGGCCCGCGAACTCGGGCTGGCGTCCACCAACATGCCCCGCGAGCTCGGCGGGGGCGGATGCAGCACGCTGCAGCAGGTCCTCGTCCAGGAGCAGATGGGCCGGGTGACCAACGCGCTGGGCTGGGTGGCAGCCACACCGCCGTCCTGGCTGCCCCCCGTCGCCACTCCGTACCAGATTGAGCACTTCCTGCGCCCGGCCGTGGCCGGGGAGCGGGAGGAGTGCTACGCGATCACCGAGGAGGGTGCGGGCTCCGACGTGTCGGCCCTGGTGGCCACCGCCCGCCGGGACGGCGACGAGTACGTGCTCAACGGGGTCAAGTGGCACGTCACGTCCTACAACTCGGCCGACTTCGCGTTCTTCCAGGGCGTGCTGGACGGCGGCCCGAACGCCGGCGAGCACGCGATGTTCCTGGTCGACCTGCCCAGCCCCGGGGTGACGGTGCTCCGCACTCCGGCGTACTCGCACACGATCAGCCACCATCACCCGATCGTGGAGTTCGCTGACGTCCGCGTCCCCGCCGCCCACCTGATCGGCGCCGAGGGCGACGGCATGTCGTTCGCCTACGAGTGGTTCCGCTTCGAGCGGCTCATGGTGGCGGCCCGGTGCCTCGGCGCCGCGCAGCGGCTGACCACGGAGATGACCGCGTTCGCCACCCAGCGGCAGGTCCAGGGCCGGCCGATCAGCGAGTTCGGCACCGTCGCGGCCATGCTCGCGGACAGCCTGACCGAGCTGTTCGCGGCCCGGTCGCTGGTCTACGAGACGGCGCGCGGCATCGACCGCGGCATCGACGTCAAGATCGCGCACGCACAGTGCTCGATGGCCAAGCTGTACGCCTCTGAGATGGCCGGCCGGGTCGCCGACCGCGCGGTGCAGGTCTTCGGCGGCCGCGGCTACATGCGCGAGAACGTGGCCGAGCGCTTCTTCCGCGAACTGCGGGTGGAACGCATCTGGGAGGGCACCAGCGAGGTCCAGCGGGCGATCATCGCCGCCCAGATGACCAAGCGCGGCCCGGCCGCCCTGGCCTGACGCGGCCCCGCAGCCCTGGCCTGACGCGGCCCGGCAGCCGTGGCCTGACTGCCGGGCGGAAACCCCGGCTCAGCTCCCCGCCATCATCTGCTGGGCGTTGGCTTTGATCGCGGCCATCGTTTCGTCCAGTTCCTGCTTGGGACTGAACTGGATGAACTCGCTGCCCGCCTCGGCCGCGGGCACGTGTCCGGGGGTCATGTAGAAGGCATCGCCCGTCTGGTAGACCTCATCGTGGTCCGGGTAGGTCACCGTGATCTTGCCCGCCAGCATGTATCCCCAGTGCGGGCACTGACAGCTGTCACCAGGCAGGCCCTTGAGCAGGGGGGCCAGCGAGTGGCTCTCGCGGATCGTGACGAAGTCGACGGTGTAATCGTCCAGCTGGCCGCCGTGGTCGATGGCCGCGCCGAAGTCGCCGACGTCCGGGGCGGTGTCTTTCGAGAGCTTAGGCATGGTTTCCTCCCGTGGTCCTGGTCCGGTTCCTCGCCACGACGGTAAGGGCGGTCCGGGCATGGCCACATGGGGCGATTGCCTCATCTTCGGGGAGCGGTTCGGGACCAGGCCGGTTCGGGACCGGCCAGTTCAGGACCGGGCCGGTCCAGGAACAGGCCGGCTCAGAACCGGGCCGGCTCCTGCTCGGGCAGCAAGCCATGGCGCATCGCGAACAGGCTGGCCGACGCCCGGCTGGACGCCCCGATCTTCACGTAGATGTGCTCGATATGGTTGCGTGCGGTCTTGGGTGAGATGACCAGGCGCTGCGCGATCTGCTTGCTGGACAGTCCCTGGGCGGCCAGCCGCAGCACGTCGACTTCGCGGGCCGTCAGCCCGGCGGGGTGCTCCCGGCGCCGCCCCGCCTGGCTGGCGTGGCCCGCCACCGACAGCACAGCCTCGGCGGCGTCGGCGTCCAGCCGCCCGGCCGTCACCTCGGCGCGCAGCTGCGCCGCGGCTTCCGGCGCGGGCCGTGCGGGCCGGTACGGCCGCGGCTCCCGCATGGACTGGTAAACGTCAGCTGCGGCCAGGACGCGGGCCGGCGGTGAGATCGCCGCGCCGGACAGGCCGCGCGGGTACCCCGAGCCGTCCAGGCGCTCGCGGAGCTGCACCACGATCGCGCCGAGCGGCGCCAGCCAGGCCGACTGACGCAGCATCCGCTCGGTGAGGTAGGGAAACAGGCGTACCCGCTCCCATTCGCCCGCACCAAGGGGCCCCGGCTTGTCCCAGATCGAGTTCGACACGCCGAGCCGGCCCAGGCCATGGACCAGGCCGGCCTGGCGCAGGGTCTGGACGTCGGGTTCGGGCCATCCCAGCTGACGGCCGGCCGCGGCGGCGTATCCGGCCACGGCGCGGGCGTGGCCGAGGGTGTAGGGCGACTTCAGGTCCACGAAGTTGGCCACGCCGAGCAGCGCCGCGTCGAGCTGCTCCCCGTCCAGCCGGATACCGAGCGCGGGCTCAGCCCCGATGACCGCGTCCCACGTCTGGCCAGTGTCGAGATCACCGAGAACGTCCTCGGCGTGGCCGCAGAGCAGGTCCACGAGCGACGGATCGAACTGGGTGCCGGACCGCCCTCGGGCCAGCGTCACCGCGCCGCCGATCCCGCCGATCCGGTGGGCGACCTCCACGTACTCCGCCAGCTGCGCGAGCCGCGACGCGACCGGCACGGCGGCCCCCCGGAGCTCGCCAGGCCAGCCCCGGCCGTCCCACTGCTCATAGGAGGCTCCGACAGCCTGCTGCACCGGGACGGGCAGTCCGATCTCCGCCGCCAGGGACCCGGCCAGCGCCGCATGCTGCTCGACCATCCCGTCCAGCTCGCGGAACCCGGACACCGCGAACTCCAGGCCCACCCGGAACCGGTGCAGCGGCGGGTTGCCGCGCCCCAGGGAGCGCATCGCCGCCGCTGTCCCGGAGATGCTCCGCATCTCGTGCTGATATTTGAGTGACTTGACTCCGATGTCGTCACCGAACCACTTGGCCTGCTCGTGAGCGTCGGCATGGCAGCCCACGTTGACCAGCAGCGCCGTGTAGTAGACGACCGACCTCGCCTCGTCGTCCAGCCCGGCCCGCTCAGCCAGGCGCAGCGCGATCAGGCACTGGCGCAGCACGTGTTCCATGGGCTGGCCAAAGCCGAGGTCGACGCCGAGAGACAGGGCCGCGACGAGATCGGCCAGGCGCACCGCCGCACGGGCGGGCGCCGGGGCCGGGCCGTCGAGGTCGGCCAAGATCCATCCCTCCAGCCTGATGAATCCCGGGCTCAGGCTCAGGTCGTGGACACGTGATACGCCACGAGCGGCACCCAGCGGACCGCGGGCACCGCCGTCACGCCCGCCGCGCCCAGGGCCGCGCCCAGCCGTGATTCCATGAACGCTGCCTGGTCAGCCCGGGACTCCCACACCTCGGCCACGACCCAGGTGTCACCGCCACCCGGGCCGCCCGCGTGGGAGAGCATGCCGGAAGGCCAGTCCCCCTGGCCGGTCTCCATGTCGATGCCCAGGTTGCTGTTGACCGCCCGGTAGTCGGCGTCGGTCAGGCCAGCGAATTCCAGGATCAATGCCTCGGCCATCGGATCCACCCCCCGTGTTGTCGCGATGTCCTGCCCCTGATCATGCCCTGCCTGCCCAAACGCCGCTACCCCCGGGACCCGGCGCGCTGGCCGCGTCGCGGGCCGGGGCAGCGGCGCCGGGACGGTTTTCGTTGCGGATCAGGAATTTCCGGGTGGGCCGCCCGGCCTGCCGCGTGGGGTCAGCCGACGGTGGCGGCGGTGGCGCTGCCGGTGTTCCACACCGGCTGGCCCAGGTAGCCCCGGGCGATCATGGTCACGAACTGGTAGACCGCGTCCTCCTCGGCCGAGAGCGGGCCCGGGATGGCGTGCGGCGAGGTCAATCCGCGCTGCACCGACTCACACGCGTGCCAGTCCTGCTGGTTGGTGATGTCCCAGAAGTCCACCGCATAGCCGGGGTCGAACCCCGGCGCGTCCGCCGCCTCGGGCGCGAAGGCCCAGGTGCACTCGATCCGGGTCCGGTTCGCGGCCAGCGGGATGAGCCGGTGTGTCATCACGTAGTCCGGGTGCAGGCTGAGCAGGATGTTGGGGAAGACCTGGATGTAGATGACGGTCCGCAGCCCCTGGGCGTCCAGGTTCCGCAACGCCACCCCGTTGCTGGTGCCGTCCAGCGACATGGTGGTCATGCCGTCGCGCAGGTCCATCCAGCCGCCGATCCAGGTCCCGGGGGCCGCGTAGTTCTCGCCGCTCTTGGGCGGGCTGACCTTGCACAGCTCGGGGTGGATCTGCGGGCAGTGGTAGCACTCGTGATAGTTCTCGGTCAGGATCTTCCAGTTGGACGCGACCTCGTAGTCGTGCTGGCCGCGCACCACGAGCCGGCCCAGTTCGTAGGGGGCGATCAGCTCGTCCAGACTTCCCAGGGAGTCGGCCAGCGGCCCGGCAGTTCCGGATCCATCAACGAAAACCAGCCCGTGCCACTCCTCCACCGGGAGTTCGACGAGGCCCCAGGCGTCGGCGTCGAAGCCGGGCCGGTTCTTGAAGCCCGCGGCGGCGCGCAGGTTCCCGGTCAGGCCGTAGGTCCACGAGTGGTACGGGCAGATGATGACGCCGGCCTGCGCGGAGGCGCCGCAGGGCAGAAGCTCGTGCCCGCGGTGGCGGCAGAAGTTGGCGAACGCGCGCAGCGCGCCGTCGTCGCCGCGGACGATGAGCACGCTGCCCTCGCCGACCGACTCGGCCCGCATGTCCCCGGTGGCCGGGGTCTGGGAACTGCGTCCCACGCACAGCCAGCCGCCGCCGAAGAAGTACTGCCGCTCCCAGGCGAACACGTCCGGGGCCACGTACGCGGCGCGGGGCAGCATCCGGCTGGTGCCGAACGGCCGCAGCGACTCCTGCACGGCGGCCTCATCGAGCGGGGCGGGCGGGCGGATCGGCGACGCGGCAGGCGACGGAACGGGGCTGGCAAAGTCCTGACTGACCATACAGTCAAGGATAGGCGGGGCGGCGCGGCGTGTCCAGGGGTCTGGACGCTAGAACAGCCTGGCGAACCGGCGCAGCGACGCGGCCAGGCCCGCCTCGGCCATGGGCCGGATGGCCAGCCCGGCCATCCGGCCCAGCGCCGGGGACAGGGGCAGTTCCAGCTCCTCGGTCCAGCGGAACTCGGCCTCCTCCCCGACGGGGATCACCTCGAATATCCCGGATCCGCGGACCAGCCGGCCAGTGTGCCGGACCACGCACCGCAGCGGCGGATCCCACTCGCTGATGACCATGGTGTCGGTGAAGCCGACCGGGCCCACCCCGGTCCAGCCGACGACCGTGGCGCCCAGGCCCTGGCCGCCGCGGACGTGGGTGGCCCAGATCCACTCGTGCTGGCGGGACCAGTCGGTCATGAGGCGCCAGACCTCGTGCGGGTCGGCCGCCACGTGGACCTGTGCGGAGACCCGGAGGGGGCTGGCCGGGCGGCCGGCGTCCGTCATGCGTGATCACCACCGTTGTCGGAGCCGAACCTGAGGTAGATGGTGAGCCCGACGATGAAGACCGCCACGCCCGCAGCCAGGTAGAGCAGCTGCAGCTCGTTCCTGGGGAACTCCAGCAGCACGTCCGTGAAGGTCACCGCGACCACCAGGATGATCATGGAAATGACCCGGGCCTTGAGGTCGTTCAGGTCGTTCATCACCAGCCAGTCCGGCATCGGGCGGCGCGAGTTCGCGGGGTCGATCCGGGCCACGAACAACTCGTAGAGGCCGATGGCGGCGATGATGAGCGTCGCCCCGATCAGGAACAGGTCGATCTCGGTGAGGAACAGGCGCAGGTTGTGGGCGGCGAAGGGATGATTAGCGATGTCCGCGACCGAGTGCACCGCATAGGCGGCCCCGTAGACGTACGCCCCTACCCCGGACAGGACCAGGACGACGACCGGCAGCACCACGGTGAGCCGGGCCAGGGAGAGTCCCCGTTCGAAGTCGCGCTGGACGGGCCCGCCGGTGCCGGTCCCGGAACCGGCCCGGGTGGATCCGCTCGGCCTGAAGTACGCGGTGCCGTCGTCGTCCCCGTCATTCGCTGGCTTCGGCTCAGTCATCGGCCCCCGCCCTCGAGCGGGAACTGACGAGGGCCAGCGTGAGCCTGGCCGTCGCCGCCGCGGTCTTCCCGGTGATCTTCCTCGGCGAACTGCCCGACAAGACCATGTTCGCCTCCCTGGTCATGGCCACCCGGGGCCGTCCGTTTGCCGTCTGGCTCGGCGCGACCGCGGCGTTCACCGTGCACGTGGTGATCGCCACCACCATAGGTGTCCTGCTGCTGGACATCCTTCCCCACCGGGCCGTGGAACTCGCGGTTGCCCCGACATTCTTCGCCGGGGCTGGCTTCGCGGTCTAGGACGGACTCCGCGGCGGGGACGACCCGGAACGGGCCGATGCGGCGTCCCTTATGCTCAGGGGGCATGAGAGGCCGTAACCCGGAACACTTCGGACAGTCTCTGTCCCGCCGGGGGAAGTGGATTATCGGAGCGATCTGCGCGGGCGCGCTGGTGATCTTCGCGGGCATCGGGGTGTGGTCCGGGCTGCATCAGGGCAGCTACGACCAGTCCAGGAACGGGTGCATCAACGTCTCGGTGGTGAGTTCCACCGGAGGGGCCGTTATCCACGCATGCGGGGGCAAGGCCCGCGCGATCTGCCGGAGCGCCTACGCCCACACCGACAGCCAGTCCCGGCAGACCCGGACCCAGTGCAAGCTGGCGGGGATCAACTCCTGACCGGTACCGCTCGGGCCACCGGGCCGACCACGTGGGCGTCCACGACACCAGATCCCACGAGTCACACTGGCCCCTCCCGCCCACGTTTCACGCATCTAGTGCCGCCGAACCCGGACAAAACACCCTTCCTGGCGCGCCACATACGTGAAAAGTCAGCGCTGCCCATGATCATGTGACCCATAGGGAGCTGGGGACAGCAAAGCGGGCCACGTGGGCGCCGGCCGTGTGGCCGGCGAGCCGCGTGGCCCGCGTCGTGGAGGTGGCGGGAATCGAACCCGCGTCCTTCAGTACCTCACCAGGGCTTCTCCGAGCGCATCCTGCATCGCTTTTCTCGGCCCCGGCAGTCCTGCAGGCAAGCCGCCGACGGGCTCAGTCGCTGTTAGGTGTCCCGACCAGTCCCGCGACCGGGCTGGGCGGTGGATCCTCCTAGCTGATGCCAGACACCGGGTCGGAGGCATCCCCGGGCTGACAAGCCTCTTACTCTGCGGTTATTTAGGCCGCGAGAGCGAGGCTAGTGCGCTTAACCTTGGCACTTATGAGGTTTGCGGTCACAGTATTAACGAGGTTATGTCCGCCGTCCTCGGCTCGCTTCCCCTGGATCAACCACTGAAGTCGAAGCCTGTCACCCCCTGTTGGGTTGTCGTCCTTCCGGACGCTACAGGATGCAACGCTGAACAGCCAAGCGGGATTCCGCGTGCCCCAGTGAACGCAAGATGCCCGATGGGTTGCCCGCAAAACGGGCCCATCGGGCACCTCACATGGCGATGAGACACCCCCGTGGGCGCTGGCGGTGGCCGAAGTGCGCCCACGGGGGTCGACCGGCAGGGTCGGGGCCGGTCTTCATGCCCGGACCTCCCCCGAGATGAGGTCCGGTTCTCATCACGGCGACTAGGGCGCAACCCCCCAAGCGGCTCCCAGTCACTAAGTAAGACGCCGGAGAGTAGTCGTATGGTTGCTCTGAGTCACAAAATCTTTAGGGAAGTTCTCGCGATGGAATCGCCGGCCGCAAGGCTCGTGGCGCCGGAGTTCCGGTGCGGCCGGCCGCCTGGGGCGCCTGCACGGGGGCGCATGCATAGGGCGCCTGCGCACCGGCGCCTGCGGTCAGCCCAGGCCGGACAGGAACGAGGTGCCCAGCGGGACGGCTGATGTGCTCGCGGACTTGGTCAGCTCCAGCACCGCGAACGCCACGTTACCCCGGTAGCCCACGAACCAGTGGGCCCAGTACTTGGAGCCGACCACAGACCGGGCCGTCCCGACCTGCCCGTATACCTGGAGGCCGGCCAGGTTGGCCCCCCGGGCGGCGCCGGAGGCGACCGCCTCACGCATCAGCGAGCGCAGCGAGTTCACCGTCTGCGGGTCGGCTACCTCCCGCGGGCTCAGGCCGGGATCGGGCGGCGAGGTCACCAGCATGGGGGGACGCCATTTCCCGGAGTCCACGCCCGCCGCGACCAGCGCCATGGCCAGCGGGCTGGTCTGGACACCCTGCTGGCCGATGGTGTTCGCGGCCAGTCCACCCTCGGTCTGAGATGCCTGGAAGGATCCCGAGAAGGCGCTCAGCGGGAGCTTCCACTGGGCGCCGAGGCCGAAGTCCGTCGCGGCGGTGGTCAGCCGGGAGCCGGTCAGCCCCTGGGACAGCGTGGTGAAGGCGGTCCCGCACGAGTGCGCGAAATCCGCGCTGAACTGTGGCTGGGCGCCGAGGGACGACACGCCCGGGACATTGGTGAAGGTCCGGCCGCCGACTCTGGTGCTCCCCAGGCAGGGGATCGGCTCGTTGAGTGCCGTGCCCTTGGCGAGCAGCGCCGCCGTCGACACGATGGTGAACGCGCCGCCCGGCCGGTAGCGCCCGGCCAGCGGGTCCACCCGGGTTCCACCGCCAGCATGGTCGGCCACGGCGATGACGTGCCCGGTGGACGCCTGCACGGCGACGATGGCCGCGGCGGCGGGCTGGCCGTTGACCGCGTTGGTCGCGGCCCGCTGCACCCCGGCTTCAATGGTCGTGCGGACCGCGGTTCCACGGGTGCCAACCCACTTCTTGAGCACCGCGACCTGGTGGCCAGCCTGGTTCTCGGCGATGACCTCGGTCTCCGCCGAGCCCGCCAGCCGCCGCTGGTACACCTCCTGCAGCCCGGATACCCCGACGGTGGTTCCGGGCCGGTAGGAGACGCCCTGCTCCTGGAGCTCCCGCGCGAGCTCGGTATCGACCGTGCCGGTCACGTCGGTGGCGGCGGTCTCGAACAGGGGGAGCGAGACGCGGCGCAAGACGAGCCCGGGGACATGGCCGAGTTTCTTGCGCAGCGTGCTGTAGTCCGCCGGGGAGAGTGTGGCCAGGGTCAGCGGGTGGGTCTGCGGGGCGGCGCGGATCACGCTGAGCACCTGGTCCCAATCCAGCCCGGTTACGCCGGCGAACACCTTGGCTGTCTGCTCCGGGCTGCGGAGCCGGCCGGGGCGGACCTGGGCTGTCCAGGCCGGGGACGGGTGGATGAGCGAGGCGCCCTCGGCGTCCAGCACCGCGGCGCGGGGCGGCATCGTGGTTACCACGGCCATCCGCAGCCCCTGGCGCAGGCCGGGGTTGATGACCGAGGGGCTCCACAGCACCCGCCAGCCGGCGGGTGTCTTGCGCATCGCGAAGCGTCCCTGGTAACTCCAGGGCGCGCCGTCCTGGCCGAGGTCCACGGACGCGAAGAAGTGGGCCTCGGCGGTGCCGCCGTGCTGGGTGATCGGGCCCATGGACAGGTAGTAGGCGGCCGCCCCGAGCTGCTGGTAGGCGGTGCGCAGGTCGGTGGTCACGGCGGCCGGGGCGCCCGTGGTCAGCGCCGCCGCAGTCTTGTACTGCCCCTGGGCCCAGGCCAGCAGGAAGGCCTGCGCGGCTGGCTCGGCGGACGGCTCGCCGCTGGCGAATCCTCCCGCGACCCCGATTATCAGCAGGATGACCACCACACCGGCGGCGCCCAGCTTCAGCTGCCGCGACCTCAAGCGCAGGCCGCCCACCCATCCCCCGTTGCCGCCGCTGTGCGGTACGCGCCCGCCGGCGGCAGGCTCCGGAACGCGCTTCTCCCCGACGAAGGGCGTGGCATGCCTGCGAGCAGCCGCATGCGCCCCACGTCTACGGTAGGAGGCCACGGCCTGCTTCGCCATCATCCGCGCCGCCGGAAGGCACGTTCTACCTCCCGGGCGGCGTCGCGTTCGGCCAAATCATGACGCTTGTCATAGCTTCGCTTGCCGCGGGCCAGGGCCAGTTCGACCTTGACCCGTCCGTCCTTGAAGTACAGCTCCAGGGGGACGATGGTGAGGCCACGCTCGGCCACCTTGCTGGCGAAGCGGTCGATCTCCTTGCGGTGCAGCAGCACCTTGCGCGGCCGCCGCGGTTCGTGGTTGGTCCAGGTGCCCTGGGTGTACTCCGGGATGTGCACCCCGTGCAGCCAGACTTCCCCGTCCTGGATCTGGGCAAAGCCGTCGGTCAGCGAGGCCCGCCCGGCGCGCAGAGACTTCACCTCGGTGCCGGTGAGCACGAGCCCGCCCTCCACCGTGTCCTCAAGGTGATAGTCATGCCGGGCCCGGCGGTTTCGGGCGATCACGGAGGACTGCCGCTTGGATGCCACTGCCTTGGATGCCACGACTTAACGTCCGTGGCCGTCACGCGCGAAGGTAGCGCCTGAGGGTGAGGAAGGACGTGACGCCACAGAGCACCACTCCCATAACCATGGCCAGGACGATGACCTCGATGAGGTCGGCGAGACTGAGCCGGACGTTGTACGGGAAGTACTGCTGCAGCGTGTCGAGGCCCAGGGTCTTCACGGCGATGAGCAACCCCGCGGCGACCAGCCAGCCGAACATTCCCGCGATGATGCCTTCTAGCAAGAATGGTAGCTGAACATAGAAATTGGATGCGCCCACCAGGCGCATGATGCTGGTTTCCCGGCGCCGGTTGAACGCCGACAGCCGGATGGTGTTGGCCACGAGCAAGATGGCCGCGATGACCAGGATGATCGCGACCACGATGACCGCGTTCCGGGCGCCGTCGAGCAGCTTGTAGAAGTTGGACAGGATCGACTCGACGTTCACGATGTTGTCCACCCCCTGGCGTCCCTCCACAGCCCCGGCCACGACCGGGTAGTCGGCCTGCGCGTTGCGCAGCTTGACCTGGAAGGAGTCCGGGATCTCGCTCTGGGTGACCAGGCTGGAGAACGACCGGTCCTGCGCGAAGTCGTGCTTGAAGTGCTGGAAGGCCTGGGCCTGCGACTCGTAGTAGACCGCCTCCACGCCCTGGGACTTCAGCGCGAGCAGGTCATGGTCGATCGAGGCCCGCTGGGCGGCGGTGGCCGGCCCGTTCGCCTTGCACTGCGGGCTCACGCTGGTCGCCGTGCACAGGTAGATGGACAGCTGGACCCGGCCCTGCCAGTAGGTCCGCGTGTTGTCCACCTGCTTGACGAACAACAGGCCGGTGCCCAGCAGCGACAGGCTGATCGCCACGACGACCACCAGCGCCACCGTCATGGTGAGGTTGCGCCGGAGGCCGGTCCAGACCTCTTGGAAGACAAACTGTGCACGCATGGTCGCTTGATCCCTCGGTAATTCCTCGGTATCTGGTACCGCCCAAGCCCCCGTCAGTGGCCCGGACGGCCACTGAGCTGGTCAGTACGCCTGGCCGTACACCCCGCGAGACTGGTCGCGCACAACTTTCCCGTACTCGAGCTCGATGACGCGCTTGCGCATGGAGTCGACGATCGCCGCGTCGTGCGTGGCCATGACGACCGTGGTCCCGGTCCGGTTGATCCGGTCGAGCACCTTCATGATCCCGATCGAGGTGGCCGGGTCGATGTTCCCCGTCGGCTCGTCCGCCAGCAGGATCATGGGCCGGTTCACGAACGCCCGGGCCATCGCGACCCGCTGCTGCTCGCCGCCGGACAGCTCATCGGGCATCCGGTCGTGCTTGCCTTCCAGCCCGACCAGGTCCACCACCTCGGGGACGACCTTGCGGATGAACCGCCGAGGCTTGCCGATCACCTGGAGGGCGAAGGCGACATTCTGGTAGACGTTCTTGTTGGGCAGCAGCCGGAAGTCCTGGAACACGCACCCGATCCTGCGGCGCAGGTACGGAACCTTCCAGTTGGTGAGGCGGGCGAGATCCTTGCCGGCGACGTGAATCTTGCCGTCGGTCGGCTTCTCCTCCTTGAGGACCAGCCGCAGGAACGTCGACTTGCCCGAGCCCGAGGGCCCGACCAGGAAGACGAACTCACCCTTCTCGACGTCGATCGTGACGTTCTCCAGGGCCGGGCGGCCCTGGTTCGGGTACGTCTTAGTGACGTTATCGAAGTGGATCACAGGCCCATCACAACGCTCGACAGAATGCGGACGCCGCAGCCGGAAACCGGCCGCTGTACGGCCCTCCCGGGACTGGTCGGACTGTCCGGTTTGGCCAGGGGCCAGTCTAGGGGGGAAACTGGCTCCGAACGTCCAACACCGCGGAAGTGCCACCGGTGCCTGCTGAGGGAGGGACCCAGATGAGTTGCGAAGACCTGATCTGCGCCAGCTGTGCGGGGCCGGTGGTCGAGGCACGCTGCCCTGCCTGCCAGTCGGCGCGAGCCCAGATGCACCATCACTCGGGCGGGGTGAGCCTGCCGGTGATCGCCATGCTGCTGCTGGCTGCCCTGGCGCTGGCCGTCATGCTGCAGGTGGCCCACTAGGCCTGGGACCCGCGGGCGTGAGCCGGGCTGGCTCATCCCTCGGTGGGGTGCTTGCGCAGCCAGCGGATCTCGGCCTCGATGAAGTCGTCGATCTCGCCGTCCATGACGGCGGCGGTGTTCCCCGTCTCCTGCCCGGTCCGCAGGTCCTTGACGTTCTGGTAGGGGTGCAGCACATAGTTTCGGATCTGGGTGCCCCAGCTGCCCGAGGAGTCGCCTCGTAGCTCCGCCATCTTGGCCGCCTGCTCGGCCCGCTTGCGCTCCAGCAGCTTGGCCTGGAGGACCGCCATGGCGCTGGCCCGGTTCTGGATCTGGCTGCGCTCGTTCTGGCAGGACACGACGATGCCGGTGGGCAGGTGGGTGAGCCGGACCGCTGAGTCGGTGGTGTTCACGCCCTGTCCGCCGGGCCCGCTGGAACGGTAGACGTCCACCCGGATGTCGTCGTCGGGGATCTCGATGTGATCCGTCTGCTCGACGACCGGGATCACGTCGACCCCGGCGAAGGAGGTCTGCCGGCGGCCCTGGTTGTCGTACTTGGAGATGCGCACCATCCGGTGCGTGCCGTGCTCGCCGCGCAGCGTCCCGTACGCGTACGGCGCCTTGATCGCGAACGTGGTGGACTTGATGCCCGCCTCTTCTGCGTAGGAGGTGTCGTAGATCTCGCTCGAGTACCCGTGCCGCTCGGCCCAGCGCAGGTAGATGCGCCGCAGCCCCTCCGCCCAGTCGGCCGCGTCCGCCCCGCCGGCCTGCGCGTTGATCGTGATCAGCGCCTCGCGGGCGTCGTACTCGCCAGACAGCAGAGTCCGGACCTCGAGCTGGTCGATCTCCTTGCGCAGGGCAGCAAGATCACGGGTCGCCTCCTCACGGGTGGGCTCGTCGTGCTCGCTCTCGGCCAGCTCGAACATGACCCGGGTGTCGTCGAGGCGCCGGCGCAAGCTGCCCAGCCGGCTCAGTTCCCCCTCAAGGTAGGAAAGCCGGCGGGTGACCGCCTGCGCCCTCTCCTGGTCGTCCCAGAGCCCTGGGTCGGCCGCGCGCTCCCTCAGGTTGTCTGCTTCGCGCCGCATGGCTTCCGGATCGAGAACGGACTCCACGCTGGTGAGGGTCGACGACAGTTCCGAGATTTCATTTGCGGGATCGGTACCTGCCATGCGGGAAAGCCTACGCGAGCGCGGGCATTCGAAAGGACGATCGTCCGCCAACGGCGGGTCCGGATCTACGCTAAATGCGAAATCAGGGATGTTCCGGCAGCGAGCTGGCGTCGACCAGAGTGCGGATTGCACGCACTGCCACCGACAGCATCGCGACAGTGAACCGGTCGCTCTCCCAGATCTCGGTCAGGGTCTGCCCGGCGCGCTGTACCGCCGACTCGTTGCGCCGGGCCCAGTCGGCGAGGCGCTCCTCCGGGCTGCCCGGTCCGGTCACCTGGAGCACGTCCCGGGTGATGGCCGCGTGCGCCGCGTACAGGTCATCGCGGAGCGCGGCCCGGGCCATCGTGTTCCACCGGTCGTCGCGTGGCAGCGCCGTGATCCGGTCCCGCAGCCGGGTGATCTGCAGCCGCTCGGCCAGGTCGAAGTAGACCTCGGCGGTCTCCTCCAGGCTGCGGCCGGTCGTGGTGGCGATTTCGACCAGGTCGAAGGCGGAGTAGGCCGGAACCATGGCGGCCACCCGCTCCGCGAGCCCGCCGGGCACGCCCCGGGCGGTGAACGACTCCAGCCGGTCGGCGAAGCCCGACTGGTCCCGGCCGGTGAGCAGCTTCGGCAGGCCCGAAGAGACGGTGAGCACGCCGCCGGAGAAGAAGTCGATGGTCTCGGCGATGTCGAACGGCGGCCTGCGGTTGTAGAGCAGCCACCGGGTAGCACGCTCGGCTAGCTTGTGTCCCTCCAGGAGCAGGGCCAGCTGGGTGGCCGCCTCGACCTGGCCGTCCAGCGCCTCCACCTGGGCCCAGAAGCCGGGCAGATCGAACACCCGGCGGGCCACCAGCCAGGCGCAGGTGAGGTCGGGGATCGACGCCCCGGTTTCCTCGTTCATCCGGAACAGGAAGGTCGTCCCGGAGCGGTCCACCATGTCGTTGACGACCTTGGTGGTGATGATCTCCCGGCGCAGCGGGTGGGCCCGCATCTGGTCGGCGAACTTTTCGTGCAGCGGCTCGGGGAAGTAGGCGGTCAGCACCGATTGCAGGTAAGGGTCATCAGGCAGCGTCGAGGCCAGCATCTCCTGCTCGGCCCCGATCTTGACCTGGGCGAGCAGGACCGCGAACTCGGGCCCGGTCAGGCCCAGGCCGGCCGACCGGCGCTCGGCGATCTCCTTGTCCCCCGGGAGCACCTCCAGCTTCCGGCGGAGCCGCCCGTCGCGCACCATCTTCCGCATCATCCGGCTGTGCACATGCAGCATCTCCGGGGCCTGGGCCCGCGACGAGGCCAGCGCCCGGTTCTGGTGGTAATTGTCCTGCAGCACCAGCGCCGCGACCTCGTCGGTCATCTCCTGAAGCAGGCGGTTGCGCTGCTCGGCGCCCAGCTCGCCGCGGTCGACGCTGTCCGCCAGCAGGATCTTGATGTTCACTTCGTGGTCGGAGGTGTCCACTCCGGCCGAGTTATCGATGAAATCGGTGTTGATCAGCCCTCCGGCGAGCGCGTACTCGATCCGGGCCGCCTGGGTCAGGCCCAGGTTGCCGCCCTCGGCGATCACCTTGGCCCGGAGCGCGGTGGCGTCGATCCGGACCGCGTCGTTGGCCCGGTCCCCCGCGTCGGCGTGCGACTGGGTACTGGCCTTCACGTAGGTGCCGACCCCGCCGTTCCAGAGCAGGTCGGCCGGGGCGGCCAGGATCGCCGAGATCAGCTGATCCGGGGAGAGCGCCCGGACGTCGCGGTCCAGGCCCAGTGCGTCGGCGGCGGCCGCCGAAACCGGGATGGACTTGGCGGTCCGGGACCATACGCCACCACCGGCCGAGATGACCGCGGGATCGTAGTCGGCCCAGGAGGAGCGGGGCAGCGCGAAGAGCCGCTGCCGCTCCGCGAAGCTGGCCGCCGGGTCGGGCGACGGGTCGATGAAGATGTGCCGGTGGTCGAACGCCGCCACCAGCTTGATGTGCTCGGACAGCAGCATCCCGTTGCCGAAGACATCGCCGGACATGTCCCCGATCCCGGCCACCGTGAAGTCCGTGGTGTCCACGTCGAGGTCCAGGGTGGCGAAGTGGAACTTGACCGATTCCCACGCGCCGCGGGCGGTGATCGCCATCTTCTTGTGGTCATAGCCCTCGGACCCTCCCGAGGCGAACGCGTCACCCAGCCAGTACCCGTGACTCTGCGCGATCTCATTGGCAGTGTCGGAGAAGGTCGCGGTGCCCTTGTCCGCCGCGACCACCAGGTAGGGGTCGTCCCCGTCGTACCTGATCACGCCGGGCGGCGGTACCACCCGGCCGGCCTGCAGGTTGTCGGTGACCTCCAGCATGGCGCTGATGAAGGTCCGATAGCAGGCCAGCACCTCGGCCTGGTAGGCGTCCCGGTCTGCCGCGTCAGGCAGCTGCTTGCAGACGAAGCCACCCTTGGCGCCGGACGGGACGATGACCGAGTTCTTCACCTCCTGCGCCTTGGCCAGGCCGAGGATCTCGGTGCGGAAATCCTCGCTGCGGTCCGACCAGCGGAGCCCGCCCCGGGCGACCGCACCGAATCTCAGGTGCACCGCTTCCAGCCGGGGTGAGTACACGAACAGCTCGAACGTCGGCCGGGGTGCGGGAAGGTCGGGCACGGCCGCCGCGTCCAGCTTGACCACCAGGTACGGAACCTGCCCCTGGCCGGGCGCGTGGCCGGCCGCCTGGTCGGCGAAGTAGTTGGTCCGCAGGGTGGCCAGGATCAGGCTCAGGTAGGCCCGCAGGACCCGGTCGTGATCGAGGATGGCCACGTCGTCGAGCTCGCCCCGGATCTCCTCGGTGATGGCCTCGCTGCGCTCCGCCTGCCCACCGTGCCGGGCCGGGTCGAACCGGGACTCGAACAGCCGGACCAGCAGCCGGGTCACCGTGGTGTTGGAGCGCAGCACCCGCTCGATGTACGCCTGACTGAACCGGGTGCCAGCCTGCCGCAGGTACTTGGCGTAGGCGCGCAGCACCATGATCTGGCGCCAGCTCAGGTGGGCGTCCAGCACCAGGGCGTTGAAGCCGTCGTCCTCGATCTGCCCGCGCCACAGCGCGTCGAGCGCGTCCTCGACCAGGGCCTTGACCGGGCCGGGGTGCGGCGGTCCGCCCGCGGGTGCCTGCGCCGGGGACTCGGCGGACGCGGCGCTGCCCTCGCCCGTGCCCCCCTCGCCGGTGCCGCCGCCGCTGGTGCCGCCGCCGCTGGGGCGCAGCCCGAAGTCGTAGATCCAGAACGGGGTGGGCAGCCCGGGCGCGGAGAACTCGTAGGGATGCTCGTCCACCACCTGCACCCCCAGGTGGTGCAGCCGGGGCAGCACATCGGTGAGGGTGATCGGCGATCCGGTCCGGTAGATCGTCAGCCGCCAGACGCGCGGCCGGTTGTCCGCCGGCGAGGTGTCCTCGGCGGGTACCCCGCCGGAGTAACCCTCGGCCTCCCAGAGGTCGAACGCCACTGAGGCGCCGGACTCGACCATGCCGCGCACCCGGGTGAGGTCGCTCACCGCGTAGGCCGCGGGCACATCAGCCTTGTAGGTCTCCGGGATGGCTCGCGCCCAGCGGCTGAGCAGTTCCCCGGCCTGCTCCTCGCCCAGCCGGGCCACGGCCTCGGCGGCCAGGTCCTCATCCCACGAACGGACCGCGGCGGCCAGCTTGGCTTCGAGTTCCGCCGTGTCCACCTGGGGCAGCCGGCGGCCGCGCTCGGCCCGCACCACCACGTGCAGCCGGGCCAGCGCCGAGTCGCCGACGGTGGCGCTGTACTCGACGGTCGCGCCGTCGAACGCCTCGCGCAGGATCTCCTGGGCGCGCAGCCGCACCGGGGTCGTGTAGCGGTCCCGGGGCAGGTACACCAGGCACGACATGTAACGGCCGTACACATCCCGGCGCAGGAACAGCCGGGTCTGGCGGCGTTCCCGCAGCGCCAGCACGCCCAGCGCGATCGGGGTCAGCTCGGGCACGGAGATCTGGAACAGCTCCTCGCGCGGGTACCCCTCCAGGATCTCGGTCAGGTCCTGGCCGTCGTGGCTGTCCGCGGTCATCCCGGCCGCCTCCAGGACGCTGGCCAGCTTGCGCCGCAGCACCGGGACGCGGGTGATGCTCTCGTGGTACGCGGCGTGGGTGAACAGCCCGAGGAAGCGGTGCTCGCCGACCACCTCGCCTGCGTCGTTGACCCGCTTGACCGCGATGTAGTCCAGGTAGTTGGGCCGGTGCACGGTGGACCGGGAGTTCGCCTTGGTCAGGATGAGACGCTGCCGGTCCCGGGCCCGGGCCCGGACCTCAGGGGGCAGCGCGGCGAAGGACGTGGAGCCCTGCTTGTCGTGCCGCAAGATTCCCAGGCCCGTGCCGGGCAGCGCGAGCAGCGCCATTCCATCCGGCCCGTCGACCAGGTCGTACTCCCGGTAGCCGAGGAAGGTGAAGTGGTTGTCGGCCAGCCAGCGGAGCAGGGCCACGGTCTCGGCCGGGGCCCCGGCACCTTCCGCGGCCAGCCGGTCGGCCAGCCAGGTGGCCCTGGCCTGCATCCGCGCGTAGTCCTCGACGGCGACCCGGACGTCGTGCAGCACCCGGTGCAGATCCTGCTCGAGCTCGGCGGCGGAGTTGTGCGTGGCCGCGTTGTTGGCGTCGGGGCCGGGCCCGGACGCGCTGTCGGCGGCTGGTCCCCCGATCTCGATGTGGGTCCAGGACTCGGCGATCTCCTCATGGTCGCCGTTCCGCCCGCTCAGCGTCCCGCACACGTCGTGCAGCGTCCCGGCCACGTCCCGGCGGACCAGGAGCTGGGGGTGCAGGATGTGGTCGCTGTCCAGGCCATGCCGGGCCAGTTCCATGGTCACCGAATCGACCAGGAACGGCATGTCGTCGGTGATGATGTCGACCACGCGGCGGCCCGGGTCGAACGCGGCCGGCGAGCCCGCGGGCCGCACCCGGACCAGGGCCCGGCCCTGCGGCCGGTGCACGGCCAGCCGGGCCTGCTCCAGCGCGGCCGCGGCCACGGGACGGGGCCCGGCCACGGCCAGGTCCTCGACGGGGACGTGCCGGTAGTACGCCCGCAGGTAGCAGAGCAGGTCGCCGACGTGCAGATCGGCCAGGTCCTCGGCGGTAACCGCCCGGGCCGCCTCGGCCAGCAGGGTTTCCCGGTCCGCGGCCGAGCTGTCACTCACTGGCGCACCACGCCATTGTGGTGTTGTCACGCGTTTCCCTCAATCACCGTTGATTGCTGCGCATCGCCTGGCCCCGACTCTACGCGGGACCCGTCCCGGGGGGCGAACAGGCCGAGCACCTCGGGATTGGCCAGCGCGTCCGGGTCGGCCGCCTCCGCGACCGGCGTGCCGAGCAGGATCTTGCGCACTGGAACTTCCAGTTTCTTCCCGGACAGCGTCCGCGGGATCCCCGGGACCTGATGGATCTCGTCCGGCACGTGCCGCGGGGACAGCTCGCTGCGCAGTGCCCCGCGCAGCTGGCCGATCAGGTCGTCGTCGAGCGCGCGTCCCCCGGCCAGCACCACGTACAGCACCAGCCGTCCCGGACTCCCCAGCTGCCCGGTGTCCACCACCAGGCTGTCGGTGACCTCCGGCAGCCGCTCCACCACCCGGTAGAACTCGCTGGTGCCCATCCGCACGCCACCACGGTTCAAGGTGGCGTCCGAGCGTCCGTAGATCACGCATCCGCCGTCCGGCAGCATGATGATCCAGTCACCGTGCCGCCACACTCCAGGGTATGCGGCGAAGTAGCTGGCCCGGTATTTCTCTCCGTCCGGATCGTTCCAGAAGCCGACCGGCATGGACGGCATAGGTCCGGTGATAACCAGCTCGCCGACCTCCCCGGTGACCGGCTTCCCGGCGGCGTCGAAGGCTTCCACGCGGGCTCCCAGGCACCGGCCGGCGATGAGGCCGGCCCGGACCGGCAGCAGCGGGCTGGGCCCGACGAATCCGGTGCACACGTCGGTGCCGCCGGAGAACGAGCCGAGCTGCGCGTCCTCGCTGACCCCCTGGTAGACCCAGTGGAAGCCCTCGGGTGGGAGCGGTGACCCGGTGGAGCCGATGCCGCGCAGCGCCGACAGGTCCAGGTCCCGGCCCGGGGCCAGCCCGGCTTTGGCGCAGGCGAGCAGGTAGGGCGCGCCGGTACCGAAGTAGGTCACCCCGGTCTGCGCGGCGAGCTGCCAGAGCGCGTCGGTGCCCGGGTAGGTGGCGCTGCCGTCGTAGAGCACCACGGTCGTCCCGGCCAGCAGCCCGCTGGCCAGGTAGTTCCACATCATCCAGCCGGTCGTGGTGTACCAGAAGAACACGTCCCCGGGACCGAGATCCTGGTGCAGGCCCAGCGCCTTGAGGTGCTCGAGGACGATGCCGCCGTGACCATGCATGATCGCTTTGGGCAGACCGGTGGTGCCGGACGAGTACAGCACCCACAGCGGGTGATCGAACGGGACCTCCACGAACTCCGGCTGGCCGTCTCCCGCCGCGGCTGGCAGGTCAGCCCAGCTGAGCGTGCGCACCCCCGCCCGGCCGGCGGCGGCCCGGGTGGCCGGTCCCAGCCGGGGGGACGCGGCGTCCGGGGAACCAGCGTCCGGGGCAGCGGCGGCCGGGCTGTCCACCATGATCACGGCGGCCAGCCCGGGCAGTCCGGCGACGATCTCGCCCACCGCCTCGTCCCGGCTGAATTCCTTGCCGCCGTAGCGGTAGCCGCCCACGGTGAACAGGACGGTGGGGCGTATCTGCGCGAACCGGTCGATGACGCTGTGCGCGCCGAAATCCGGCGAGCAGGAAGACCAGATGGCCCCCAGGCTGGCTGTGGCCAGCAGCCCGATGAGCGCCTCGGGGATGTTCGGCAAGAACGCGGCCACCCGGTCCCCCTGGCCGACGCCGAGCGCGCGCAGCGCCCCGCGGACCCGGCCGACCTCGGCGGCCAGCTCGCCGTAGGAAAAGGTCCGCGGCGGGGCGTCCTCGGCGCAGGCGATGATCGCGACGCGGCCCGGGTCGGTGCGGGCCGTGCGCAGCGCGTTCCGCGCGTAGTTCAGCGTGGCGCCAGGAAACCAGGTGGCCTCGGGCAGCTGCCCGCTCAGCGCGGGGCCGTCACCGCGCTGACCGAGCACCCCGAAGTACTCCCACAGCGAGTCCCAGAACGCGCCCGGCTCGCCGACCGACCACTCCCAGAGGTCCTGGTAGTCGGCGGCGGCGACGCCGTGGTGCTCGGCCAGCCAGCGCAGGTACTGGGTGATCCGCGCCTGATCGATGACCTCCGGGCCCGGCTCCCACAGAACCTCGCCGTAGTCGCTGCCGAGTAGCCGCGCCACCTCGTCGTTTCTTGGCATAGGCCCCAGCATCAAGGGTTCGCCCGCGCACCGCAACGGGAGCCACGCGGCCCAGGGTGTGGTCAAGCTCACTCCGCCGCAGGCCCGTCCATCGCTCGCTGACCCGGTTCTGGCTCATCCCACCGGAGCACCGGCCCCGGTCAGGAACGCCTGGACGGCCGCGCTGGCCCGGAGCCGGTCGAAGTAGCGGCCGCCGCCGAGCACGAACAGGAACGAGGGAGTGAAGGCGACCAGCGCGGCGAGCAGCCCGCCGCCTATCCCCGCGGCCGCCTACCCGACCACCGCGACGGTCTGCACCACCGGCCCGGGGGTGATCTGGCCCAGCGCGACGGCGCTGAGAAACTGGCCCGCGGTCATCCAGTGGTAGGTGTTCACCGCGTCGTGCTGCATCAGCGGGATGATCACGAAACCCCCGCCGTAGGAGAGAGCACCGACCTTGAGGCCCTCCCAGGCCACCGCGAGCAGGCCAGCCGCGGCAGGCACCGCGGCGGCCAGCGGCAGCACGACCGCGCCCAGCCCGGACCGCCCCGGCCCGGACGACCCCGGCCCGGACGACCCCGGCCCGGACGGCTCCTGCCCGGGCAACCCCGGCCCCGGCGACTCCGGCCCCGGCGACTCCGGCCCCGGCGACTCCGGCCCCGGCGACTCCGGCGCGGATGACCCGGGCCCGTCCGGGCGGAACCGGGGCCGGGTCCGCGCCGAGACCTCGGCCAGTCCGCAGGCCGTCAGCACGATAACCAGCCACGGCCCGACAGTCGCCGCAGCCGCCGCGCCGGCCACCAGGTACGCGATCCAGCGGCCGCGTGCGGCGCGGGTTCCGGGGTTACTCCCTCCGCCCGCCGCCAGCTCGCCGGGATCAGGCCCACCGCGGCGGCCACGGCCACCGCGGGCACGGCCGCACCCGATCCGGCCGCCGCACCCGCGATCCACCCCGGCGGGCGGTGCGCCAGGAACAGGGCCGCGAGGCCGAGGATGATGACCAGCCCGGGGACGATGAAGCAGATCCCGCCGAGGATCGCGCCGGCCGGACCGCGCAGCCGCCAGGCGCAGAAGATGGCCAGCTGGGTCGAAGCAGGCCCGGGGAGCAGGTTGCAGGCGGCCAGCCCGTCCTCGAAGTCGTCCGGCGGCAGCCACTGCCGGTCCGTCACGCACAGCTTGCGCAGCAGCGCGATGTGCGCGGGCGGCCCGCCGAACCCGACGCAGCCGATCCGGCCCCATTCCCGGACGATCGTGATCAGCGGGACCGGCCGGGACCCGGTGGGGCGTTGCTCGCGGGCAACATGATCAGGCACGCGGCCAACCTACGCAGTGCAGGTGAACGGCTGTCCACCGACCGGCACCGAGGCTCAGCCGGCGACGGCCAGCGTCAGCCGGTCCACCGCGCGCAGCACGGCCCGGGTATCCGAGAGATCATCGAAGACCACATCCGCTCCGGCCTTCCGCAGCTCACTCATGGTGGAACGGCCGGTCGCCACGGCCAGGCACCGCGCGCCGCCGGTCTGGGCGGCCGCCACATCACGAATGGAGTCGGCAATGTAGACGGTGGAGTCCTCATCGAACCGGATGGCGTACTTCTCGGCGGCCCGGCTGCGGGTCATCATCAGCTGGGCGCCCTTCGGGTACACCTGCGACCCGTAGCCGCCGATCTCCAGGTCGAAGAACTCCTCCAGCCCGAACGCGCGCAGCTTCTCGACCGCGTTCGGCTTGATCGTCCCGGTCAGCACGGTCTGGACCACCCCGGGCCGGGCCGCCACCTCGGCCACGGCCTCGGCGGCCCCGGGCAGCAGCCGGCCTTGCTCAAGCAGCTGGCTGCGGCGGGCCGCGAAGGAGTTGGCCAGCTCGAAGCTGAACCGGGCCAGCAGTTCCTCGCCGCCGGCCGTAGCCGGGCTGGGCAGCCCGGTTGGCACCGCCTCGTTCAGGGCCAGCGCCTCAAAGAAGATCTCCGACTCCATCCGCCCCGGAAGCTGCGGGAGCTGGACCATCGGCCGTCCGGTGACCCGCCGGAACGCCTCGGCGTACGCCTCCCTGGTGATCCGGTCGACGTCGATGAGAGTCAGATCGATGTTCCACAGGACCAGACGGCTAATGAGGACCTCCGGGGTTGGTATCCCCCCTCGCGGCGGGCACGGCCAGCCTATGCCCGGGCAGGCCGCACGCACGCCCGATCGGCGACGGCGGCGGGCGCGCCTGGTCCGTTCGAGGGTGTCGGCGCCCTGCTTCCGGGTTGCGCCGCCCGGCTCTGCGCGTACCGGGCGAAATTCCGGGTTCAGACGGACTCAGATGGACAATTAGCTCAAAACTTGCTTTTAGTGTAGCCCTCTTTAATTCGGAATAAACGATGACGGCTAGTAGATAACTATTCAAGAGGCCGATCCAATAGATTCATGATCAGGCGCCCTTAGGGCTGTCTAAAGTGCTATATAACGACGGGATCGTGGCTGAAGCTGGCCCGGCAAGGGGGGATTACGGATGGTGCCGCAAGCGCGCATGCGGCCGGATGACCTTGCTTTCGCGAAGGGCAATGCCCCGCTCATGACCGCACCGGATCTCGATCCGCTCACGTCGGTCCCGATCCGCTCCGCCGAACGGCGGCGCTGGGCCGCGGACCTGACCGGCCCCGCGCTGGCCGGGCTGGTTCTGCACGGGGCCGGCGGAATCGGCAAGTCCACGCTGGCCAGCCAGATCGTCTCGCGGATAAGCCGTCTCGAGCCCGAGCGAGTCACCGTGCCCATCCGCGGCCAGGTGTCGGTCGACACGGTGCTGGGCGGGGTGGCCGCGGCTCTTCGCCGTCACCCGGCCGTCGCCGAGGGCGGTGGCCGGGCGCAATCGGTGCGGGCGGCGGACCGGGCCGACCTGCCGTGGGCTCACCGGCTGGCCCTGCTGCGCGAGCTGGTCCTCGGCCAGGTGCCGGTCCTGCTGGTCCTGGACGATTTCGATGACAACGTGTCGCCCGTTTCCGGTGGCTGGGCGGTCCGCGATCCTGCCCTGGCTGAATTGATAGCGACCTGGAGCAGCAAATCGCATCGCGGCAGGCTGCTCATTACCTGCCGCCATCCATTCCGCCCGCCCCGGACCAGCGGGCCGCCGCTCACATTCCACCATCTCGGCCCGCTGTCCCGTTCTGGCGCTTTCGAGCTGGCGAAATCACTGCCCGCCCTCGGATCGCTCGGCGAACAAGAACTCGACCGGGCCTGGCGGCTGCTGGGCGGCCATCCCCAGGCCATGGAGTACCTGGACTCGCTGCTCGTCACGGGTGACGTCCGGTTCCCGGAGGTAGCCTGCCGTCTCGCAGTGGCGCTCGAGGGCAAGAGCGCTGGCCCGGCCCGGCCCGCGGGGCCAGCTGCGCCCACCGAACTGGCGCCGGCTGCTGCGGAGTCGGTCGCCCTGACCGCCCGCGACCTCTTACTCCGCGAGCTCGCCGGTCCATCCTCGGTGGGGGCGCCCTGGTGGGCCGCGGGCCCACTGCGCCGCCTGGCGGCCCGCGGATGGGTGCGGGCTGGGCTCGTGCTGGCCGGACTCGTGCTGGCCGCGGCGGCCGGGGCCTTGGTCCTGGGACGCCCCGGGTCATCCGCGGCGCACGCGGGCGCGGCCGCGTCCGCGTCGACGCCTATGCGGCAACAGGCGGTGCTGCACCAGGCGTCAGCCATCCGCTCCCGGGCGGCCGCGTGGGTGGCCCGGCAGGTCAGCCAGGACGCGATCGTGGCCTGTGACCCGGACATGTGCTCGGCGCTGCTGGCCCAGCGGATCGCGCCCGGGAACCTGCTGGAGCTGCGGAGCGGAGCACCCGATCCGCTCGGCTCCGATGTCCTCGTCGCGACCGCCGCGGTGCGCAGCCAGTTCGGCGCGCGGCTGGCGAGCGTCTACGCGCCGGCCCTCCTGGCCCGTTTCGGATCCGGCCGCCTCCGGATCGATGTGCGCGCTGTCGCCCCGGACGGTGCGCTCGCCTACCGGGCCGCGCTCGCCGCGGACCTCACGGCCCGCCGGTACGCGGGCCGCCAGCTGCTGGGCAACCCGCACGTCCGGGTCTCCGCTGCCGCCCGGGGCGAACTCCAGGCCGGCCAGGTGGACTCCCGGCTGCTCACCACACTGGCCGCCCTCGCCGCGTCGGAACCGGTTCAGGTCACCGCGTTCGGGGACTCCGGGCCGGGGGCGAGCGCGGGCGTCCCGCTGCGGTCCGCGGTGATCACCGTGGCCGGCCGCGCGGACCCGGCCGCCGTGGCGGACATGCTCACCTTCGTCCGCGCCCAGCGGCCGCCTTACCTCCCCGCCCGGTCGCTGATCGAACCGGGCGCGGGCGCGGCCGTGCTAAGCATTCAGTTCGCCGCGCCCAGCCCGGTAGGGCTGCTCCAGCCGGGAACAACTCACTTACCAGGCCGGCCCGATCAACCTCGGTACTGGGCCCGCCGGATCCGCTCGAGCGTGTCAGCCCCTTGCTCCACCAGCCCCACTGCGCGGGCCAGCCGTTCGGACCCGCCCCTCATGGACCCCAGCCGATGGGGCGGGTCCGCCCGACCCTGCGGGACCGGCCGGCCGGCCGGCGCGTCACGGTCTGGGAGGACCCCGCGGCCCGGTGGGATGGGGCGCACCGGCCGGGCTGGGTAGGGAGCCAGGCGGTCCGGCGGCTCCGGGGCGAGAACCAGCGGCTCGGGCCCAGCGCCGCCACGATCATCTTCGTGCACGACCACCCGGGCCTCCAGGGTCAGCAACCGGATACGAAGCAGCCGGGCCAGCACGAACGCGCCGATGACCAGGTCGCCCCGGGCTGGATCCAGGCCAGGCAGGTCCAGCCGGAACGAGCGGCGTGCCCGTTCCGGCCAGTTCACGGCCGGAGGCACGCGGTCACGACCGCGGCCCGCCACCGCTTCCCGTTCCCGTCGCGCGACGCGACCGGCCCGCACGTGACTGGCCCGCACTGGACTGGCTCGCACTGGACTGGCCTGGACCCGATTGGCCCAGGCGTGACTGGGACGCGTAAGCCTCAAGCCGGGCGCCATACTCTTCCAAGCTCCGGCGGGCACCGGACGCCGCGAACTTCCCACTCGCGTTGTGCGCAAGCTCGAGGATCTGCTGGTAGCGTTCGCGGCCCGCACGAGTCCCCAGCACGTAGCCGACCCCGAATACGGCCACGGTGGTCAGCTTCACGACCCGTCCTGGTGGCGCTTAGCGGAAATGGCCGCGCTCGCGGCGGTGGCCGCGACAGCCCCACTGACGACGCCGAGCGTGACCTTGGAGGCCAGGCGCACTGTTTCGTTGGCCGAAGCCGCCTCGATGGACTCCAGCAGGAGATCCCATTTGCTCTTGCGTGTGAACAATCCCATCCGTCTGTGTCCCTCTCTGTGAACCGGGCCGGCCAGCGGCCGCCCGTTGGGGGCCGGCCCGCTGGCGGACCGCTAACCTGCCGGCCGTGAAGTGCTGATGGCCGCGATGAGTTCCGGCTTCGTCATCGACGTTTGGAGCTCAGCACCGCTCCCCCGGCCCAGCCGCAACAGCTCGTCCTTGTTGAGCCGGGCCAGGGGCACGCCGCCAACCCGGACGACGGCCCGCACCAGGTCCTGCTTGTTCATCGTGGAAGAGTCAGCCACGTCGAGTTGTCCCGCCAGGCGGGTGAGCTCTGCCTTGGTGAGGCGGTCCACCTGGTCGACGGTGCGCAGCGTGGCACCGTCCCCGTTCCCGGCCGCGCGGCCCTGACCCGGCTGCGCCTCTGGCTGGGACGACCGTTGGTCCGGGCGCCGCGCTGGCCGGCTGGCGGTGGACGCCGCCCGGCGCCGCGTCCGGCCGGCCTGGGCGACCTGTCGCCGCGCCGCCACCGGTTCATGCGCCAGAGCCGCGAGTCGATCCGCCTCCTGGGTGGCCTGCGACGCGACTTGCTGGGCTGCCTTCGAGGCCTGGCCCGCTAGTTTCCTGGCCTCGGCGACCGCCCGGTTGGCCTCCTGGATGGCCTGCCGGGCACGCTCCTGCGCGCGTTCGGCCTCCTGCTCCTTTTCCCGCGTGCGGGCCGCGGCCTCTTCCTCCGCCTGGTCGAGCGCCTTGCGCCGCTCAGCCTCCTCCGCGAGGCGGACGCGCTCGAGGTGTTCCTCCGCCTGCGCGCGCGCATCCGAATCGACCTGGCGCACGTGTTCGTCCATCTCCCGGGCGGTGCGCTCGGCGTCGTCGGCGCGGTCCTTGGCCTCCTGGGCCAGGGCCAGGGCCCGCGTCTCCTTCTCGCGCGCCTCTTCCGCCGCCTGGTCAGCCTGCCGCAGCAGCGAGTCGATCGAGTTGTCGTCGAGGCCCGGCAAGGCGGCCCTGACCGACTGCCCAGCCGCCCTGGTCCTGCGCCGCATCCCAGCCGTTACGGCACCCGCCGTTTCCGCGGCCGAGGACGCAGTGCCCGACACGCTCTCCGAGACGTTGCCGACCACCGAGGTGGCGGCGCCGGACGCGCCCGACGAGGCCGATACCGCCGGTTTCAGTGCTTTGGACAGCACCCATGCCGCGTTGGCCGGAAGCTCCCGCAGGCCGGTTCCGGCCAGACCCGTCAGACGGCGTGCTGATTTTTCCTTAGCCATGAATACCCCCACGCCTTGTGATCCTCCGGCCTGCACTACCCGCCGACCTGGGCTTTATCCCACATCGCCCCATATTCCGGGAGAGGGCCTGGACGGCGGGCCAGAAATCGGCTGGAGGACGGGCTGACCTGCACGGCTTCATCGACTGGCCGGCGCGGTCCTGTATAGAGCGCGCCAGTCAGCGAACGCCGGGCCACTCATCTTGCTGCCGTTACGACGGCAAGCTGTCAGCCCATATGCGGGTAGCGGTAGTCAGTCGGCGGCGCGAACAGCTCCTTGATCGCCCGCGCGTTCACCCAGCGGGTCAGGTTGAAGATCGAGCCCGCCTTGTCGTTGGTCCCACTGGACCGGGCCCCGCCGAACGGCTGCCGGCCCACCACGGCCCCGGTGGGCTTGTCGTTGATGTAGAAGTTGCCCGCCGCGAAGCGCAGCGCTTCCGTGGCGGCGGCGATGGCGTCCCGGTCCTGGGCGATGATCGCCCCGGTCAGCGCGTAGGGAGCGACGTCCGCGGCCTGGGCCACGACCTCGTCGTACCGGGCGTCCTCGAACACGTGCACGGCCAGGATCGGGCCGAAGTACTCGGTCCGGAACACTTCGTCCTCCGGGTCGGAGCACTCCAGCACGGTCGGCTGGACGAAGTACCCCTGGCTTCCGTCCGCGTCCCCGCCGACCAGCACCCGGATCGACGGCCGGCTCCGGGCCCGGGCCAGCGCGTCGGACAGCTTCCGGAACGCCCGGGCGTCGATGACCGCACCCATGAACAGGGACAGGTCAGCCGCCACGTCGCCCACGGTGAGCGAGTTCACCTGGGCCAGGAAGTCGTCGCGCATCCGGTCCCAGACCGAGCGCGGGATGTAGGCGCGGGACGCGGCCGAGCACTTCTGGCCCTGGTACTCGAACGCGCCCCGGATCAGCGCCACGGATAGCACCTCCGGGTCGGCCGAGGGGTGCGCGATCACGAAGTCCTTGCCGCCGGTCTCGCCGACCAGCCGCGGGTAGCCGCGATAGCCGGCGATGTTCTCGCCCACGCTGCGCCACAGGTGCTGGAACGTCCCGGTGGACCCGGTGAAATGGATGCCGGCCAGGTCCCGGTGCGGCAGGGCCACCTGGGATACCGCCTGGCCGTCCCCGGTGACCAGGTTGATCACGCCCGGAGGCAGCCCGGCCGCCTCGAGCAGCCGCATCGTGAAGTGCGCCGAGAACTGCTGGGTCGGGGACGGCTTCCACAGCACCACGTTCCCCAGCAGGGCCGGGGCGGTGGGCAGGTTGGCGGCGATGGAGGTGAAGTTGAACGGCGTGATGGCCAGCACGAAGCCCTCGAGCGGGCGGTACTCCAGCCGGTCCCACTCCCCGGTGACGGAGGAGGGCTGCTCGGCCAGCAGCCGCCGGGCGAAGTGGGTGTTGTAGCGCCAGAAGTCGATCAGCTCGCAGGCCGCGTCGATCTCGGCCTGGTACACCGACTTGGACTGGCCGAGCATGGTGGCCGCGTTGATGGTGGACCGCCACGGCCCGGCCAGCAGCTCAGCGGCTTTGAGAAACACCGCGGCCCGGTCGTCGAAGGACCGCGCCCGCCAGCCCGGCGCGGCCGCAGCGGCCGCCTCGACCGAGGCGGTGACATCCGCGTCGGTCGCGTTGCCGAGGTGGCCCAGCACGTGCGCGTGGTTGTGCGGCTCGACCACGGCGATGCGGTCACCGCCGCCCATCCGTGGCTGGCCGCCCACCGTCATGGTCAGCTCGACCGGGGTGGCGGCCAGCTCCTTGACCTTGGCTTCGACGGCGGCGCGCTCAGCGCTGCCCGGCGCGTAGGCCCGGACCGGCTCGTTGACGGGCGGCGGAACGTTGCTGACGGCGTCCATGAGGATCTCCCCGAACTGCTCTAACGATGCGGTGGCCCCATCGTAGGCGGGGACGCCGGCCGTTCACCCCAGGCCGTTCTGCTAACCCGCGTTCCCCGCTGCTAACCCGCGTTCCCCGCCACGAACGGCAATTCCTGGGTGGCGTACCACATCAGCTCGTGCCCCTCCGCCCCGTCCACCAGGAACTGGGCGTCGTCGTCCCCGGCCTCAGCGGCGCCCAGTGCGTCGACCGCCGCGCTGACATCGGGCACGGCGAGCAGGTCATCGACGTGGCCGGAGACCACCCGAGCCAGCGGGACCGGCGCGGACAGCAGCACCCGGGTCGGCTCCTCGAAACTGCCGCCGAATCCCCCGTCCCGGCTGACCTGCTCCTCAGGCACGTCGGCGGCCAGTACGACGCGCCGTCGCGGCGCATCCGGGTCGGCCAGCAGCAGCCACAGCGAGGCCCGTGCCGCATGGGTCAGCGCGGCGTACTCGAGTTCCTCGAGGTCCGCCTGGGCGTACCACTCGCGCAGCGCGGGCGTGACGGTGAACGCCTGCATCGGGGCCGGCCCGATCTCAGCCGAACGCAGCGCGCCGGCCAGAACCGGCAGCGTGGCCGGCAGATAGACACGCATGCTTCTCCCCGGTTGTATCGAGGGCCGCAACCACCAGGGCCACGGCCTCATCGAGGGATTGATGCTCCCACACCCGGACCACCCGCCAGCCCGCCGCGGCCAGCGCCGCATCCGCGGCCCGGTCGCGTTCGACGTTGCGGCGCAGCTTGGGTGACCAGTACGACTCGTTGACCGCCGGATCCCGGCCGTGCTGCGGGCATACGTGCCAGAAACACCCGTCCACGAACACCGCGACCCGGCGCCCGGTGAACGCAATGTCCGGCCGGACCCGGGCGCCGCCGTCCAGATCGAGCCGGAAGTCCTTGCGGAACCGGTAGCCCTGCCGGTGCAGGGCACTGCGCAGGGCGAGTTCGGGCTTGGTGTCGGTGCGCCGGTTGGCGCGCATGTTCGCCGATCGTCCCGGGGTGGGGGGAATCAGGCCCCCGGCAGTCAAGCCGGGCGGGCTCGGATGATCGGCCACCGGGCCAGGCTAGAGCAGCCGGGCCCCGGCATGCCGGCCCATCACTTAGTACCGGTGGCCGCGGTACTAAGAAAGGCCGAGCAACTCAGCCAGGCGGCCCGCGGTGGCCGCCGCGTCGGTGTGCAGCACGCCGGTCATCCCGAGGGCCTCCGCGGCCTGCACATTGGCCTCGATGTCGTCGATGAACACGCACTCGGCCGGGTCCAATCCGAGCAGCCCGACCGCGTGCCGGAAGATCCGCTCCTCCGGCTTGCGCATGCCCACCTCGGCCGAGATGACCACCGCGTCGAACAGCTCAGCGAGCACGTCAGCCGGGTAGATACCGACGCCCCAGGAGTTGGAGAGCATGGCCGTCTTCAGGCCGGCCGCGCGGACCCGGCGAAGCAGGTCCTGCATGGGCTCGCTGAGTACGGTGGCCGCGAACATCCGGTCCAGCAGCCCCGCCGCGGTCACCGGGTTGCCGTCCCGGCGGACGATCTGGGCCGCGAGCATCCGCTCGAACTCCTCGTCGCTGCATTCGCCGCGTTCTAGCACGTGGATCGGGTTGTCCTCGCCCGCCCCGTCGTACGCGCCGGTCACCCAGGCCTTCATGACCGCGTGGTAGCTGGAGTACTCGATCTCGTCCGCGGCGATCCAGGCCCGCACGGTCTCCGCGATGGGGTTGGTCATCACCCCGCCCCAGTCCACGACCACCCCGCGCAGCGGCGGCCGGCCCGGCGCCGGGGCAGCGCCGGTGGCGGGGGTGGTTTCCTCGTGCGGCTGAGCGGGACGGGAGGTCAGCTGGGGGTCAAACACCTTCCGATGGTAAGCGGCCCAGGCGAACGCCATCCGGCCGGCTGGTTACGCAAACCCGTGCCCAGAACGACAAAAAGCTGCCCGGCAAACCTCAGTACGACACAGCTCAGTACGACAGGCCCGTTCCGTAGGCGAACGCCTGACCGCCGGCCGCGGCCGGGATGGCCACCGGCAGGCGGCCCGCCGGGGCCAGCACCAGGACAGGCCGGCCCGAGGCGACCAGCCCACGCACCAGGCGTTGCTGCGCCGCGTCACTGACCGCGTCCCGCGTGGCCGCCACGATCACGTCGGCCTGGGCCGGGCTCGCGACGATCCGCCGCCGGTGGCCGCCAACTCTGGCTGCAAGGCTGCCGCTCTCATCGCCGTGCGCCCCTACTCGCCCTTCTATAGACCTTTGTCCGAAATGCTATTTTTGGTCAGCCCGTAGTTGCCGAGTCAGCTACTGTTCAGGCCCGGAAGAGCGGTTCAG
>DASQRM010000102.1:0-50787 GCA_035642895.1 Streptosporangiaceae bacterium
ATGTGACGATTGACCCGGTCAGCACGGGCGACCCGGAAACCGCCGCCGCTACGGCAACCCCGGGCGGGGCGGTGCCCAGCCGGGCGCAGGTGGTGATCGTCGGTGGCGGGGTCACCGGCTGCAGCATCGCCTATCACCTCGCCCACCTGGGCTGGACCGACGTGGTGCTGCTCGAGCAGCACCGGCTGACCGCCGGGACGACGTGGCACGCGGCCGGGCTGATCACCTCGGCCGGGATGACCGACGAGACCGCGCTGTTCTTCAGCCGGTACTCGCGGGACCTGTACGCCCGGCTGGAGCAGGAGACCGGGCACTCCACCGGGTTCCGCCCGGTCGGGCACATCTCCCTGGCCACCAGCCCGCGGCGGCAGGAGGCGCTGCGCCGCGAGGCGGCCTGGATGCATGGCTTCGGGGTCGAGGACGTGGAGATCTCGCCGCGGGAGCTGGCGGACATGTGGCCGCTGGCCCGCACCGACGACGTGCTGTCCGCGTTCTACGTCGCCGACGAGGGACGGGCCGACCCGGTGGGCGTGGCCACCTCGCTGGCCAAGGGCGCCCGCCAGCTGGGGGTCGCGATCGTAGAGGGGGTGACCGCCACCGGGGTGGCGACCCGCGGGCGGCAGGTGACCGCCGTGCTCACCAGCGCGGGCCGGATCGAGACCGAGGTCGTGGTCAACGCGGCGGGCATGTGGGCCCGGCAGTTCGGCGCCCTGGCCGGGGTCGGGGTTCCGCTCCAGGCGGCCGAGCATTACTACCTGCTCACCGACACGGTGCCGGGGATGGACCCGGACCTGCCGGTCATCGAGGACCCCGACAACTACGGCTACTACCGGCCCGAGGGCGACGGCATGCTGGTCGGGCTGTTCGAGCCGGTGGCCGCCCCGTGGTCGCTGGACGGGGTGCCCGACGGGTTTTCGTTCGGGAAGATAAGTCCGGACTGGGAGCGGATGGAACCGTTCCTCGGTCCGGCGCTGGACCGGATCCCGGTGCTGTCGCAGACGGGCGTGCGCACCTTCTTCTGCGGGCCGGAGTCGTTCACCGCGGACGTGCGGCCGCTGCTCGGCCCCGCCCCCGAGCTGGACGGGTACTTCGTCGCGGCCGGCCTGAACTCGCTCGGCATCCTGTCCGGGGGCGGGGTCGGCAGCATGCTCGCGCACTGGATCGTGGACGGGGTGCCGCCGGTTGACGCGACCAGCGTCGCCATCGACCGGACGCACGGGTACGAGACGTCCCGCCGGTTCCGGGCCGAGCGGACCGTGGAACAGCTGGGGGTGCTGTTCGGGGACGCGGTCTGGCCGGCCTGGAAGCCGTCGACCGGGCGGAACGTGCGCCGCTCGGTGCTGCACGACCGCCTCGCCGCGGCGGGCGGGCACTTCGCCACCTCGGCGGGCTGGGAGTTCGCCGAGTGGTACGCGTCGGGGCCGGATGAGCCGGCCCCCCGCCCGGGCTCGGCTGGCCTGGGTTGGGGCCGGCCCGCAGCCCATGAGGTGGTGGGGCGCGAGCACGCCGCGGTGCGCGAGGCGGCCGGCCTGCTCGACATGAGCCTGATGGCCAAGTTCCTGGTCCAGGGACCGGGCGCGGCCGCGGTGCTCAGCCGGCTGTCGGCCAACGACGTGACCGCCCGGCTCGGCCGGCTGGTCTACACCCAGTGGCTGAACGAGGCGGGCGGGATCATCGCCGACGTCACGGTCACCTGGCTGGAGCCGGAGAAGTTCCTGGTCATCGCCAGCGACCTCATCCACCGCCGGATCGAGCCGCTGATCAGGCGGGCGACCCGGCCAGATGAGTTCCTCACCGTCACCGACGTGACGTCGGGCACCACGCTGCTGTCGGTGCAGGGCCCGGCGTCCCGGACGCTGATCGCGCGGCTCACCGACGCCGACCTGTCCAACGGGTCGTTCCCGTACCTCAGCGCGCGGCAGATCCACGTCGGGTACGCGCCGGTGCTCGCCATCCGGGTCACCTACGTGGGCGAACTCGGCTGGGAACTGCACGTGCCCGCGGAGTACGCGATGGGGGTGTACGACGACCTGGTCTCCGCCGGCGCCGACCTGGGGTTCCGGCTGGTCGGCCTGTCCGCCATGTCCAGCCTGCGGCTGGAAAAGGGCTACCGGGACATGGGAGTGGACATCGACAACACCGACAACCCACTGGAAGCGGGGCTCGGGTTCGCCGTGGCCTGGGGCAAGCCGGGCGGGTTCACCGGCCGTAAAGCCCTCCTGATGGCCCGGGAGCAGGGCCCGCCGCGCCATCGCGTGGTCAGCCTGCTTTCCGAGGACCCGGCCGCCGACCTGTTCGGCAACGAGCCGGTGTTCCTGGGGGATCAGTGGGTGGGCTACGTCCGGGCCGCGGCCTACGGCTACACCGTGGGCGGGGCCGTCGGGCTGGCCCAGGTGGAGAGCGCCGAAGGGGTGACCGGCGGATGGCTGAAGAACGGGGACTTCCGGGCCCGCACCCCGGCCGGTGACGTCCCCGTCCGGCTGCAGATCGCGCCGCTCTATGACCCGCAGCGGCTGCGCATCCTGGACCGCTGAGCCCGCGGCCGCTAGGAATTCAGGCCTGCTCTGCGGGCACCGGGAGGGCGTCGGGAGGCAGGACCTCCGTTCGCAGCGCGCTCCAGCCCAGCCGCCCGGTGACCCCGGCGAGTGGCTCGCCGATCGTGACACCGTCCTCGGCGATGGTGAAGCTGGTCAGCGTGGTCTCGTGCCGGCTGTTCCTCATCTTGACGACGTTCAGGGTCCGGCCCACCCCGGATTCCTCCTCGATGTACCGGAGGTCGATGACGTTGTCGAACAAGAACATCAGCCCGTCCAGTGACTGGGTGGCTAGTCCGTGGCCAGCCGTTTCGCTAGTGACCAGCGATGAACTGCCGGCCGCCCGGATGAGCCCGACCAGGCTGCGCATGAATGCGGGGAAACGTTCCGATTCGCGGGCGGCGAAGACCAGTTCGGCGAGGCTGTCGATAACGACGCGGCTGACCGAATGAGTGGCGAGTTCCGAGCGGATGGCGCTGGCCAGGACGTCCAGGTCCAGGTCCCCCATTGGCACGTAGGAGATCGCGAGATGGCCAGAAACCTGGGCGGCCCCGATGTCCCAGCCGAAGGTGCCGGCCATGTTGGTGAGCTGCTTGGGGGTGTCCTGGAAGGTCACGTACAGGCAGTGCTGCCCTTGCTCCAGAGCATGGGCGGTCCAGCGCAGTCCGAAGATGGTCTTGCCGACGCCGGAGGGTCCCGTGACCAGGGTGGCGTCGGTGGCCTTCGGGCCGCCGTCCATGAGCTGGTCCAGGCCGGGGATCCCGGTGGCAATCCGGCCAGGGGCCGCCTCAATCGCCTCTGGGATCAGGGTTTCTATCCGCGGGAAGACCTCGATGCCGGCCGAGGTGATCTGGAAGGTGTGCCAGCCCGGCCGCTGGCTTGACCCGCGCACCTTCATGACCCGCAGCGAGCGCCGGTCGACCGGCTCGCGGGGCTGATACTCAAGGTAGATAATGCCGTCCGCCAGGGAAAACTCGATGCCGCTGGCCAGTTCCTGCGGCGTGTACTCACCGACCAGCAGCAGCACCGTGTCGGTGTGGGCAATGCGGCTCGTCAGGCTGTAGAGCGCGGAGCGCAACTGACGTTCGTCGGCAAAGTCGCGCAGCATCTTGGTGCTGTCGACCACCACGATGGCGGGCTCTTCCTCCAGCACTTTCCGGACGATCTCCGCGGCCAGTGGCTCCAGTCCGCTCTCGCTGGCCGGGCGCAGGAGACCGCCCAGGTGGATGTACTCGACGGCTCCGCCCAGGGATTCCGGGTCGAAGAAGGCGAACGGCTCCAGGTGCCGGACCAGCTTGGTGTGCGGCTCGGACACGGTCGTGTAAAACACGGCCTTGTGCGCGGTGGTGGCCTTGGCGAAGCAGATCTGCTGGGCCAGGATGGTCTTGCCGGTGCCAGGTGCCCCCGCCAGGACCACGACCGACCCGCGCTCCAGGCCGCCGTTGAGCACCAGGTCCAGTCCCGCGATGCCGGTCGACATCAATTTCAACGGATCACGTCCTTCCTTGAGGCAGGCGCTCACGACGGCGGCGAGGTCCGCCAGCGGCTCCGACTTGGACATGACCACGTCAGCGGAGCCCGCGAGACCCGGATCGCCGGTCGAAGCCATGATCGGAATGCCCGCCGTCGCGGAGTCGCTCCGCAGGCGCCGGATGAGCTCCGCGCCGTCCATGATCGGCATCATCATGTCGGTCACGATCAGATCCGGGGGCGACTCGCGGACGATGGCCAGTGCGGCGGCGCCGTCGGAGGCGTCCAGCACCTCGTGCCCCTCGCGCTCGAGCATCCTGCGGAGCAGGAACCGCTCGTCTGGCTCATCATCGACCACCAGGATCCTGGCCATCCGTGGCCCCTCCTCGACATTACCATGTGTAATATTGAGTGTACTAAAAGTAACCACTGTCGGCTACGCAGGTGCCGGGCGGCTTCGGCCCCGCGGAGTCCCATCTCGATGCCCGTCTTGCTGGCCTTGATGTAGTAGTCGAAGGCCATGATGTTCACGGTGAACCGGACGCCGTGCGCGACGGCACTCTTCAGCACGGCCAGGCAGTTGGCGGGCAGGCCCCACGGCTCGACGCCCAGGGTGAAGGTGATCCGGACGCGGTGGTGGGTCCGGCCGGCCCAGTCCTGGAGCAGCCGCAGCGCTGCGCTGCGCCGCGCGATCCCGGCCGGCTTGTTCAGCGAGTTGGCCTCGACGTCCATGTCGAGGCGGGGTCACGCCGTAGGTGGTGACCACGGACTCGTACGCCCGGGCGATCTTGGGCACGCTCCCTGCTTCGCGTCCCCGTTCCAGGTCACCGCGCATGAGCCCCGGGTGGGGGTCTGCAGGAAGGCCAGGGTCAGGTCGCGAGCCCCCAAGGCGCGGGCCACCGCGGGGAGCTGGTCTTTCGTCCAGGTCTCGAAGTAAGGCGCGTAGGCCGGGGCGGGCCTTCCCCAGTCGCCGCGGGTGCGGTGGTGACCGGCCCCGGGCGTCCGCAGGCTCGCGGCCTACCCCGCCACCTCACGGATCCGCTGGTTGCCCGAGTCGTCGATCAGCACGCCGCCGGCCGGGCCGACCGCCAGGCCGGCGGGAGAGAGCAGCCAGGCCGACGTGGCCAGGCAGCCATCGCCCCGGAATCCCCCCGTGCCGTTGCCGGCCATCGTGTAGATGTGCCCGGCTTTCACCGCCTGGCCGTAGAACGTGCCCGGGCGGCTGGGCACGAGCCGGATCCGGTTCGTGTCGAAGTCGGCGATGAGGAGATTCCCGGAGCGGTCCACGGCGGTGGCCTGGGGCGATTCCAGGGCCGCGGAGGTCGCGGGCCCGCCGTTGCCGGACAAGCCGAAGTTGCCGGTCCCGGCGACGGTGTAGATGTGCCCGGCTTTCATGGCCACGCCGTAGAACGTCCCGGAGGCGGCCGCCACGACCCGCACCACGGAGTTGAACACGTCCGCGAAGACCACGTTCCCGGCGCTGTCCACGGTCGGGGCCGCGCGGATGTCCAGTGCGGCGGCGGTGGCCGGGCCGCCGTCGCCCGAGTAGCCGGATGTGCCGTTCCCGGCGATGGCGTAGATGTGCCCGGCCGTCATGGCCTGGCCGTAGAACGTGCCCGTGCTGGCGGCCACGGCGCGGATCTGGTTGTTGGATCCGTCGGCGATCAGCACGTTCCCGTGCGCGTCCACGCCTGCCCCGGTCGGGAAGCTGAGCTCGGCCGAGGTGGCCAGGCCGCCGTCGCCGGCATCGCCGGATGTGCCGTTCCCGGCGATGGTGTAGATGTGCCCGGCGGCCATGGCCTGGCCGTAGAACGTGCCCGAGGCGTGGGCCACGACCCGGACCCGCTGGTTCAGCCGGTCCGCGAACACCACGTTCCCGGCCCGGTCGGTGGCCGGCCCGAAGGGGCCATCCAGCTTCGCGGCCGTGGCGGGGCCGCCGTCGCCGGAGAATCCGGTGGTCCCGGTGCCGGCGATGGTATAGATGTCGCCGGCTTTCATCGCCTGGCCGTAGAAGGTGCCTGCGGTGGTCTCCACGGCCATGATCTGGGCGGTGGCTGATTCGGAGATGATGATGGCACCCCGCGGGCTGGCCGCGACGCCGTTGGGGTCTCCCAGCTGGGCGTCGATGGCCCGGCCGCCGCTCCCGGAGGTCACCTGCCCGTTCCCGGCCACCGTGTACCCGTCGCCGGCGGTCATCGGCTGGCCGTAGAAGCGCCCGGGGCGTTCCGCCAGTACCCGCACCAGGTCACCGTCGGCGATGATCACGTTTCCGGCCGAGTCGACCGCCACCCCCTGCGGGGAGCCCACCCCGGGCTGTCCGGTGTTCCCGCCGATCGCGTAGATGTGCCCCCCGGTCATCGTCCGGCGGTAGAACATGCCGGACCGGGCCGCGATCACCCGGACCCGGTCGTTGCCGGTGTCCGCCACGACCAGGTTGCCGGCGCTGTCGGTGGTCAGCCCGCCCGGGAAACGAAGCTCGGCGGAGGCCGCTGGGCCGCCGTCGCCGGTGAGGCCGCGCTGGCCGTTGCCCGCGATGGTGTAGATGTCCCCGGCGGTCATCGCCTGTCCGTAGAAGGTGCCGGAATGCGCTGCGACCACCCGGATCCGGCTGTTACCGCTGTCCGCGACGACTGCGTTCCCGGCCTGGTCGGTGGTCACCCCGCCGGGGCCGGACAGTTCGGCTGAGGTGCCCGGGCCGCCGTCGCCGGAGTAGCCGGCGGTGCCGGTCCCGGCGATGGTGTAGATGTCGCCGGCCTTCATGGCCTGGCCGTAGAAGGTGCCAGCCCGGGCCGCGACCACCCGGACCGCGGAGTCCACGGAATCGGCGATCAGCAGGTTGCCGGAGGGGTCGAAGGCCAGCCCGGCCGGCCGGCCGAGTTCGGCTGAGGTCGCGGGGCCGCCGTCGCCGGAGTAGCCGAAGGTGCCGGTCCCGGCGATGGAGTAGATGTCGCCGGCTTTCATGGGCTGGCCGTAGAACGTGCCAGCCCGGGCCGCGACCACCCAGACCAGGAAGTCGAGCCCGTCGGAGATCACCACGTTCCCGGCGGTGTCCACCGCCAGCCCGTCCACCGAGTCCAGCGGGGCCACGGTGGCCGCGACGCGGTCCCTCGGGCCAGAAAGCAGGTTCTGGGTCGCGTTGCCGGCGGTCACTGTCTCCCAGGAGGTCCCGCTGGTCAACCCGCGCACCACGCCCCGGCTGTCGCCGACGTAGACGTCGCCCGCCGGGCCGGCGGCCACCGACCCGGCCTCCTGGGCGACGGTGAGGGCCGGCCCGCGGCCGGGGCCGCCCGCGACGGTCGTGATGTCTCCCGGCCCGGTGACCCGGGCCGCGGCCGGCGCGGCCGCCACCAGGGTGCCCGCCAGCCCCGCCCCGGCCAGCACAGCGCAAAGACGCACGCCCGTTCGCCTCATCAGCTTCCCCCTTAGTGACCCGCGCCACGACCAGGGTTCGCCGCGTTCCCCAGAGGAGTGCGCACGCCGATCTTTCCGCCCCCGCTGCAGCCCGGGAATCAGTCCGCCCTGGCCACCCGGTGAAATCCCCACCCGGCGACGGATACGCAAACGGACACCTTAAACACTCACAGTAGTCGAGCGGGAGCGGCTAACGGCCTGCGACAGGCCTCCCACCTGCGGAATCGCAGTCACGAGCGCTCCTGCCACCAGGGTCACCAGGAGAGCCGCGCCCGCGATCACCGCCGTCGGGGACCACTGCAGGATCCCCGCGCCCGCGGCGCCGCCCGCGAGCATGGCGGCCACCGAGCCGAGCCGGCGGTGCGGACGGGCTCCAGGGCCGCCGGCCAGGGTGGTGTCCGCGGTCAGCCCGGTGAGGGTCAGCAGCGCGGCCACGGTCTGGCGGCGGCCGAGCGGCGAGGGGACGGCCATCAGGCCACCGCCCCGAGCGCGGCGCTGACGCCGGCGATGATCGCCCCGCCAAGCGCGATCGAGACGAACGACCGCAGGAAGCCAGTGGCGAAGAACCGCCAGCGGATCCAGGCCAGGGTGCTCAGCTCGAAGGCGATCATCGCGAGCGCCACGACCAGCGCGGCCCGGTACTGCGGGATGAGGAAGGGCAGCGTGTGCAGGACGCCGCCGAGGAACGTGCCGGCCCCGGTGATGGAGCCGCGCAGATACGGGTTGCCGCGCCCGGTCAGGTCGCCGGTGTCGGACAGGCCCTCGGAGAAGGCCATGCTCACCCCGGCGCCGATGGCCGTGGCCAGCCCGGCGAAGAACGCGTAGAGGGGCCGGTGGGTGGCGAACGCGACCGCGAAGATCGGGGCCAGCGTGGACAGGGAGCCGTCGATCAGGCCCGTCATCGCGGGCTGCGCCCGCTGCAGCAGGAACGAGCGATCGTCCCGGCTACCGGACGGCCGGGCCAGCGTGAGGATGGTCATGGAACTCTCCTACCTATCAAAACTGAACTTACCGTTTCGTATCTAGCTGAACAGGGCCGGGCCCGGGTCTATTCCGGAATAGACCCCGGATGTCCGGTGCTATCGAAACTGATAGTACAGTTTCTGTGTGTCAGGCCCGCGTCACCTGCCGGCGCTCACCGGCGAGGGCAGGACCGGGATCGACATGGCGAACTGAGCCGACGACGTGAGGAGATGACGATGAGCACCATCGGATTCGTGGGACTGGGGTCCATGGGCGCCCCGATTGCCGGGCGCCTGCTGCAGGGCCACCAGGTGTTCGGGACCAACCGCACCAAGGAGAAGGCCAGCGGGCTGATCGAGCGCGGGCTGACCTGGCGTGACACCCCGCGGGAGGTGGCCGCGGCCGCGCCGGTGGTGTTCAGCATGGTCACCGACGACGCGGCCCTGACGGCCATCACGTCCGGCCCGGACGGGATCCTGGCCGGCCTCAGCCCAGGCGCGGTCTACGTGGACATGAGCACGGTCAGCCCGCAGGCGAGCCGCGAGCTCGCCGCACGGGTGCACGCGCTCGGCGCGATCATGATCGACGCGCCGGTGTCCGGCAGCGTTCCCTCCGCCGAGGACGGCACTCTCGCGATCATGGCCGGAGGCCCGGACCCCGCGTTCCGCACGGTCGAGCCGATGCTGCACCAGCTGGGCCGCAGCGTCACGCACGTCGGCGGGAACGGGCAGGGCCTGCTGCTCAAGCTGGCCATCAACATCAGCCTGGCCGCGCAGATGCTCGCCTTCAGCGAGGGGGTCCTGCTGGCCGAGCGCGGCGGGATCGACCCGAAGCTGGCCGTGCAAGCGATGACCGGCAGCGCGATCGGGTCGCCGATGCTGAAGGCGCGGGCCCCCCTCGTCCTCGATCTGCCCGAACAGGCGTGGTTCGATGTGGAACTCATGCACAAAGACATCCGCCTCGCGCTCGAGGCCGCCCGTGAGTATCACGTTCCGCTCCCGGCGGCCATGGTCGCCGACAGCATGCTGGGCACGGCGGCCGACCTGGGCTACGGGCACCGGGACATCGCCGCGCTCTTCGAGGTCCTGCAGCGTATGGCCGGGCCAGGGCAGCGGGCCGTGAAGGACGCCGCGTGAGCAGCGACGTCACCGCTGAGGCTCCGCAGCGCGGCCGGCCACGTAGCGAGCGGGCCCGCAAGGCCATCCTCGAGGCCGCCGCGGAACTCCTGCTGGCCCGCGGCTTGTCGGCGGTCAGCATGGACGCGGTCGCGGAACGGGCCGGGGTCAGCAAGGCGACCATCTACCGCTGGTGGGCGACCAAGGAAACGCTGGCCCTGGACGCGCTCTACACCGAGTGGGCCGCGGCCCAGCCGCAGGCGCGGGACACCGGCTCGCTGCGCGGCGACCTGCTGTCTCTCTTCCGCCCGTGGGCCCGGCTGGCCCGCAGCCGTCCGTACGGACGCGTGATCGCCGCGCTCATCACCGAATCGCAGACTGACCCGGTGTTCGCCGCGGAGTACCGCCAGCGGTTCGTGGAGCCCCGCCGGGAGCAGGGCCGGGTGATCTTCCGCCGGGCCATCGGGCGGGGCGAGATCCCCGCGGACACCAAGGTCGAGGTCGCGCTCGACTTGCTGTACGGGTCCGTGTACCACCGCCTGCTGCACGGCCACGCGCCGCTCAGCGACCAGTTCGTCCGCGACGTCGTCGACACCGTGCTTAACGGGGTCCTGCCCGGGCGAAGCGATGCTCACTGATACCGGGTTCCCCCGGGCCGACGCCGAGAACGACTTCCTCCGGGCCCGGCGGCGCGAGGTCGCGGGCCGGGTGGGGTACTGGCTGCGCCGCGACCTGGATCGCCGCCAGTTGCTGCCCCTGGACCGGGTCGTGAACGCGCTCGGCCGGCGCGGCGAGCGCCGTCTCGGCCTGGAGACGATACGGCTGGACACGATCGTCGGGACCCTCGACACGCGGCGGGATTTCGACCGCCGGTTCCGGCCCGCGTCCAACCGGCTGCGGTCCCGCTGGGTGCATCTGGCGCTCGCGGCGCGGCAGGGCGAGGCCCTCCCGGCTATCGAGGTGTACCGGGTCGGTGCGTGCCACTTCGTCGAAGACGGCCACCACCGGGTATCGATCGCCCGGGCGACCGGGCAGAAGACGATCGACGCCTACGTGACTGAAGTGCTCACCGCCCGCCCCGCCGCTGCAGCGCAGGCCTGCGCGCCCTGCGCCACCTAGGTGGCCGGCCGGCTCAGCCCGGCCGGCGCCCCGGGGGCCACCGGCACCCGGGGCGCCGCCCGCGCCTTTACCTGGTCCCCCGGGCTTAGGCGGCGGGCCGGCCCTTCTCCGGGCCGCCTTCCTGGTCGCCGGGGCCACCCGATCCGCGGGCCGCACGCTCGCGGATGTCTTCCAGGCTGTCGCGCAGGGCCAGCCATACCTGGCCCAGGCCGGCGCTGCCCGGCTGGTCGCCACGGATGACGCCCGCCTCCTGGGCCGGGCCGCTCAGGGCCTCGACAGCCGCGCGGGCCAGGGCGACGATGGCCGGGTCGGTGGCCTCGATCGTGAGGCTCTCGCCGGTGACTCGGATGACCATGTGGCGCCGGCCCCGTTCCTCGAGTTGCTCATCGCTGGTGCCCGCAACCTCCGCGTTGCGGAGCGCCTCACGGGCCTGGTCCAGGTCCACGCCGAGCGCGGTCAGGGTCTTGGCGGCCGCGCTGTCCGGATCCGCCAGCGCCGCGAGCAGCAGATGGTGTGATCCGACCGGATCGTTCCCGGCCAGCCGGGCCGCTTCGGCCAGGCTCGCGTCCCCGGCCGGCGTGGTGGGCATCCCCGTCGGCTCGCCCGGCTCACCAGCCTCCGGCGACCCGGCACCCGGGGCCGCCTCGGTGCGCCGCCGCAGCCAGCGGCGGCCGTGCAAGGCCTCGACCGCCGGGAGCAGGTCGAGCACCGCCTGGCGGACCGCCAGCAGGTCACCAGCGTGCTCGGTCAGGATCTGCGCGGCGGCCCCCGGTCCCTCCCGGGTGCCTGCCTGGGTTTCGGCCTCCCGGACCAGGCCGAGCAGGATGTGCTCGGTGCCGATGTAGTTGTGGCTCAGCTTGAGGGCCTCGCGCAGCGCGAGCTCGAGGACCTTCTTCGCCCGGGGGGTGAACGGGATGCGCCCCTTGGGCGGCTCGCTGCCGACACTGACCCGGGCCTTGACCTCTTCCCGGGTGCCGGTCGCCGTCATCCCGAACCGGTCCAGAGCCTGGGCGGCGACGCCCCCGGGCTCCAGCAGCCCGAGCAGCAGGTGCTCAGTGCCGATGTAGTTGTGGTTCAGCCCGCGGGCCTCTTCCTGGGCCAGGACGACTACGCGGCGGGCTTGGTCAGTGAATCGCTCGAACATGCGCCCACTGTCGCCCGGAGGGCTAGACCATGTCAATACCATGCTAATAACATGGTTCTCGTTGCGGAAACAAAGAGAAGCGACGTGGCGCGCCGGGGAGGTGGGGCGGTGGAATGGGAAGACCGGCTCGATGACTGGGAGCTCGAACTTGAGCTGGCCGCCCAGCTGGAGGGGTCGGACTGGGTGACGCTGGAGCGGGCCGCCACCGAGACCGGGGCGTCCCGGGCCGCGCTGCGGACCTGGTACCGCTCGGGACAGATCCCGTCGCGGCTGGTGGAGGGTCCGCATGGACCGCAGCGGCTGGTCCCGCTCGCGATGGTGGCCAGCCGGGCCGAGGCGTCGCCGCGGCTGCGCCGGACCGCGGAGCGCCGGATCGCGGACCAGGCGGAGCTGGAGATCTTGCGGCACCGGATCGACCAGCTGGAGCTGCGGCTGGCCGCCCTGGAACAGCGCGAGCGGCCGGGGCTGTAAGCGCGCCGCTGCTCAGCGGGCCCGCAGGAAGGTGGTCACGCCCGCAGCCATCGCCCGGGCGGCCCTGGCCTGCCAGGCCGGAGAAGTGAGCAGAGTGGCGTCGGCGGCGTTGCGCATGTTGGCGCATTCGATGAAGACCTTGGGGACGGTCGACAGGTTGATTCCGCCCAGATCGTCACGCGGCTGGACTCCGTCCACCCCGTCGTACGAGCTGACCGGCTCATGGGTCCCCCGGGCGAACGCCGACCGCAGATCGGCGCCGAGGATGGCCGAGGGGCGAACGATGGCGTTGTTGATTCCATCGGCGACCGGTTCCAGGATGGCAAACCCGCGCCCGCTGGCCGGACCGCCGTCTGCGTGGATGGAGACGCCCGCGTCGGCGTGAGCGTCGTTACCGACGGCGGCCCGCTGCGTGACGCAGGGACCCACGCCGGTATTCGACGTCCGGGTGAGGACGACCGTAGCGCCCTTGGCGCGGAGATCGGCCGTCAGGTAGCGCGCCACGTTCCAGTTGAAGCGCGCCTCGGTGTAGCCGCCGTCGGTCTGGGTTCCGGTCGTGTCACACGTTTCGCTTTCCCGGCCATTCCAGATCAGGCGGTTGATGATCGACGGTGCGCCGGCGTTTCCCCCGTTGTGTCCCGGATCCACGAGAACGATCTTGCCGTCCAGGGTCCCGCCCGCAGTAGGAGGAAATCGTCCCGGGCCGCCCAGGCTGGCCCTCGGCACCCGCGGGGGCACGGAGCCATTCCCGCCTGCCGCGTCGGGAGTGCGGCCCGCCGCGGGCCGGGCCGGCGCCGGTGAGTTCCGGGGAGCCGTGGCGGAGGCCGAGCGCGCGGCGGCCGTGCCCGGGGAGGCTGAGTCGGGAGCTGTTGATGGCCTGGTGAACGCGTGAGTTACGCCGCGGATCTCCCGGGTGCAGTTCGTCCAACCCGCCCACCCCCCGGCGCGAGTTGAGAAACGAAGGTACAGCCGAAGCTAGCCCAGCCCTCCAACGATCTATTACTTAGAGTAGTTCACATATTACTTTGCGTCGAACGGGGTGCCCAGGACCGAGGTCAGGGCCTGGCGGAACCAGTGGGCGGCTGACTCGGGAGAGTCGGGCGCGCTCGCGTGGCGGGCCGCGACGTACAGGTCGGGCCGGACCAGGAGCACGCCGCCGTCGGAGATCTCGCGGAGCTCGGCCCAGGTGCCGTAGGGGTCCTCGAACGGCTGGCCCGGGCCGACCGAGACCAGGGTGACCGGCAGGCCGGTCTCCGCGCTGAAGGCCTCCGCCGCATCGAGCCAGGCCTGGCCGCCGATGCCGGTCCACACGCTGAACGTCCCGTGGCCGGCCAGGTCCAGCGTGGAGACGCGGTGTCCGTCGCGGGTCACCCAGGTGTGCGGCAGCTTGGCGCCGGGCCAGGTGGTCGGCTGCGCGTACAGCTCCGGGTCCCGGGTGAACGCGGGCATCGCCGTGCCGTCGGAGATGACGGCCGTCGAGGCGTAGCGGTGGTTGTGCTCCACGCCGTGCGCGTCGAACTCGTACGCCTTGTACGCGATGGCCTCGCGCAGCTTCTCCCGGATCTTCTCGCCCTCCGGACCGGGCGCCTTGCGCAGCGCGAGCTGGCGGTCCAGCTTCTCCACGTTGGTGGTGTCGTCCACGTCGAGGGCCGCGACGATCCGGCCGGTGTCGGCGATGCTCTGGTTGGCCCGCTCGACGATCTGCCGGGCGACCGGCGCCCGCTCGGCGTTATAGGAATCGAGCAGGGCCGGGCTGGCCAGGCCCGCCAGCACGTGATGCAGCTTCCAGGCCAGGTTGTAGGAGTCCTGGATCGAGGTGTTGGAGCCGAGCCCGTTGGTCGGGGGGTGCCGGTGGACGGCATCGCCGACGCAGAAGACCCGCCGGTCCGCGATGGTCGTGGCGAAGTGATGGTTGACCGTCCATGGCAGCCGTTCGGTGACCCGCATCTCGAAGTCGTCGGTGCCGACCAGTTGCACGGCCAGTTCGCGGGCGAACTCGTCGGTGATCTCGGGCGGCCCGGCGGCGGCCTCGTAACCCCACATGAGCATCCACTCGTGCCAGGGCTTGATCATCCTCAGCACGCCGAGCCCGACGCCTTCCTTCTCGGCGCCGGGCTGCACCATCCAGTACAGGACGGATGGCCGGTAGTCGACGAACCGGCTCAGGTCGGCCTCGAAGATGATGTGCAGCGCGCCGCCCACCGCGCCCGGGCCCTCGAACGGCAGGTCCAGGTCGGCGGCGACCTTGCTGCGGGCGCCGTCCGCGCCGACCACGTACTTCGAGCGGATCGCGTAGGTCGTGCCGGTCAGCCGGTCGCGGACCTGCGTGGTGACGCCCGAGTCGTCCTGGACGTGGGACAGGTACTCGGTGTCGAACCGGACCTTGGCCCCGCGGGCCTGCGCCGCCTGCATCATCACCGGCTCGGTGATGGTCTGCGGGGCGTCCAGCATCGTGCACGGGCTCTGCAGCTCGTAGTCGTGGTGGCGCCGCGTGTCGGTGCCCCAGGAGGGGATCCGGCCCAGCTCGTCGCCGGCCAGGCTGGTGCAGAACGTGGTGTTGCCCATCCATTCCCAGGGCGTGGCCTCGCGCATGAGCCGCTGCTCCAGGCCCATGTCGCGCAGTGTCTCCATGGTCCGCTGGTTCGTGATGTGCGCCCGGGGGGTGTCGGACAGGTGCCCGTACTTCGTCACCACCATGGTCTGGGTGCCGTACGTGGCCAGGAAGAGCGCGGCGGCCGCGCCGCCCGGCCCCGAGCCGACCACGAGGACATCGGTCTGCACTGCAGGTGCGTCATTGCTCATGCTGTGTCCCTGTGGTTAGGCCAGCGGGGCGGTTGTATCAATGGGGCAGTTAGGTCAGCGACGTGGTTAAGTCAGCGGCGCGGTACGTCAGCCGCCAGCAAGCGCGGACGAGTGTACGCATAGCGGCGTTGGCAGTACGATGCCCGTGCAATCGCGGCGCTGTCAAGCGTGCGCACGCTGGGCTGATGCGAAAGGCAATGCGGTTATGGCCGGTCGTGGCGAAGGACCCGACTTCGTCGAGTCACTGGCCCGCGGGCTGGACGTGCTGCAGTGCTTCAGTGCCGAGCGGCCGCGGATGAGCCTGAGCGAGATCGCCGAGGTCTCGGGCCTGGCCCGCCCCACGGCGCGGCGGCTGCTGCTGACCCTGGAGGAGCTGGGTTTCGTGCGCCTCGGCGAGGGCCAGTTCTCGCTCACGCCGCGGGTCCTGTCGCTCGGGATGGCGTTCGTCGCCTCACTCGGCCTGTGGGAGGTCGGCCGCCCGCACCTCGAGCGGCTCGTCGCCCAGACCGGCGAGTCGTCGTCCATGTCCCAGCTCGACGGCTCGGACATCGTGTACGTCGCGCGGGTCGCGGTGCCCAAGCTGATCACGCTGCGGGTCGAGATCGGGACCCGGTTCCCCGCCGCGTACACGTCGCAAGGCAAGGTCCTGCTGGCCGCCCTGGGCCCGGACGAGCTGGTGGACGTGCTGGCCCAGCCGAGCCGCTGCGGGCTGCCCCGTTTTCTGCCCCGTGACCCGCAGGCGTTCGGCGAGGAGCTGTGCACGATCCGGGCCCGGGGCTGGGCGCTGGCCGACGAGGAACTGGCGCCGGGCATCCGGTCGATCGCGGCGCCGGTCCGGGACGGCACGGGGGCCGTGCGGGCGGCCATGAACGTGACCGTGCACGCGGCGGAGACCAGCGTGGGGCGGCTGACTGGGGAGTACCTGCCGTTGCTGTTGCGGACGGCGGGGGATGTGTCCGCCGACTGGGCGTTGTGGCAGTCGCGGCCGTACTCGGAGGTGGTGTCCGGTCAGGACGCGTCCTCGGGCGGACGCTCGTCCGGATAGCGGCCGCGGCCAGCCGGGCGGTCAGTGTGCCGTGGGCCGGCCTGTGGAGCCGGTCGTTCAGGGCCCGAAGATCGCCATCGCTGCCCCGATCAGGATGAGCAGCGTCCCGGGCCCGGGCGGACCGCTCGATGACGCGCCCGTCTTCCAGGCTGTACTGGAGCAGCATCCACTGCGGAGGCCCAGATGAGAGCTGGTCTTCAGGTACCGGCTCGGTGACGGGCAAGGCCCAGGCGGCCACGCCGTCACGGCGCAGCCGCTGCACCCGGCGAATCCCCGACAGGCCAGCCAGCGCAGCCACGCCGCCCGCGATCGCCACCCAGACCCCGAGGACGATCAGCATCTTGTGTCTGTGAGCCTTTCCAGCCGCGGCACCCGCCCCCACCACCGACGGCCTGAGCCGGCCGGCGCGGCGCGTCGTGCACAGCACGACGGTAAGCCGGGACTGGCGGCGATGTCACCCGCCGCGCGTCCAGGAGCTGATCTCCATGCCGTCCTCGACGGGGAAGTTGACGCTCACGTACCCGTGGGCCGGGTCCCGGACGTACTCGAGGTACGGGGCCATGCTGGCAAAGCTGCTGTCGTCGCCGGCGACGACCGCGCCCGGGGCGAGCCTGGGTTCCAGCAGGCGCAGCACCGGCAGGCACAGGTCCTTCCACCCGTCCAGCAGCACGAGCCCGATCGGGCCGGGCACGTCGGCGAGCGTCTGCCGCGCATCACCGGCCAGGATGGTCACCACCCCGCCGACGCCGGCCTGCTCGAGGTTGGCCCGGGCCGCCTTGACCTTCGCGGTGCTCAGCTCGGTGGTCACGACGTGGCCGGTGCCATTGTCGGTCACCGCGGCGGCGAGGTGGATGGTGGAGATGCCGAATGACGTGCCGAACTCCACGACGGTTGCCGGGCGGCTGGCCCGGACCAGGGCGTAGAGGAGGTGGCCAGCTTCGGGGGAGATGGGCATGTACACGTCCTGGGCGGCGTCAGCCTTTTCGAGAGCCGACGCGGTCGCGAACGCACCCCCGGGCAGGATGGCCGAGGCGTCGCTGTCCTGGGCGGCGGCGGCGAACAGCCGGCTGAGCGTGGCCGTGACCTGAGGGGCGGCGAGAGTGTTGGTCATGCCCGAAATCCTAGACGCAACGTTGCGTCTAGGCAAGGGGGCCCGGTACGCTGGGCCGCGTGAAGGCTCGCACCCAGGCCCGCCACCGTGGCAACCGGCACGGGCGCAGCGAAGAAGCCCGGCTGGCCGTCCTGGAAGCGGCCGATGACCTGCTGGTCGAGCGCGGTTTCGCCGGCGTGACGATCGAGGGCATAGCCGCCCGGGCCGGGGTGGCGAAGCAGACCATCTACCGCTGGTGGGCCTCCAAGACCGACATCCTGTTTGACGCCCTCACCGCCGACGCGGCTGAGTTCTTCACCCCGGCTGACCACGCAGACCTCGGCCGTGACCTCCAGGATCAGCTGGGCCAGCTGGCCACGTTCCTGAGCAGGACGGACGCCGGCGCGGTATTCCGCGCCCTGGCCGGGCAGGCGCAGCACGACCCGGCGGTCGCGGCCCGTTTCGAGTCGGAGGTCATGGCCCGCCAACGCGACCGGGATCGCGCGCCGTTCCTCCGCGCCCGCCGCCGCGGCGAACTGGCCGAGGCCACCGACATCGACCTCGCCATCGACCGGCTGGTCGGCCCCATCTACTACCGGGTTCTTCTGGCCGGCCAAGACGTCCCCGTCACGTTCACCGACGCTCTCGTCCGCCGCTATCTGGCCGAGGCCGTGGATTGCTAAAAAGTTACGGTCAACGTCCGGCCGATGACTTGCCGACGACCATATCGAGATATATCTTCAGGTGTACATCGGGGGCACAGCGGGGAACGCGGAGGACCACGTGGTGACTGGACCGGACCTGCGCATCGGAGACGCCGACCGCGAGGCGGTGGCCGCGGCACTGCGCGAGCACTACGCCCAGGGACGGCTGACCCTGGAGGAGTTCAACCAGCGCATCGAGGCCGCATTCGCGGCGACCATGCGGAGCCAGCTCAGCGCGCTCACCCGCGACCTTCCCCCGGTCGCGGCGGCGCCGGCCCGCGCGCCGGTGCCCGCTCCCGCGGCCCAGCGGGAGCGAGCCAGGCACGAGCACGGGCCGCGCTCCCGGGCCCGCCTGGGCCTGTTCCCGGCGCTCATCGCCGCGTTCACGACCTGGCTGCTGATCCTCAGCCTGCATCTGAGCCTGTTCCCGCTGCCCGGCAAGCTGGCCATCTTCCTGCTGGTCTTCGGCGTGGTCCGCGGGATATTCCGGCGGATATGGCGCTCGGGCCGGGCCGGCGGCCGCGGGGGTTGCGGCCGCTGGTAGCCGCGCCACTTGTGTGGCGGTGAGTTCGTGATCAACCGATCGGTGCGCCTATCACGTCACCATTCAGTTGATCACGTACACGGCAAACCCCAGCCTGAGGCACACAGATAACGCCAGCCGCGCCGGCCACAGGAGAACCAGGCCCCGCTGGGTGGTGGCGGCCTGGCAGGCCCTGGTCCAGTACCAATGGGACGCAAACGTTGCGCATTGGGCGCCAGTCCGCATTGATGTAGCCGCTGTTGCGGTTCAGCGGTCGCGGGAGCGGCGATGATGATGACATGGACCGGAGGTGCCGCGCCTTCCCGGTGGCGCGTGGGTCCGATGGCAGGGAGGTGTCGCGTGAGCATCGGCGAGACCCTAGCGGAAGCCCGTCACCAGTCAGGTCTCAGCGTGGCCCAGGTCAGCGAGCAGACCCGGATCAGGCCGCCGATCATCCGCAGTATCGAGGCCGACGACTACGAGGCGTGCGGCGGCGACTTCTACGCCCGGGGGGACATCCGCAGCATCGCCGAAGTCGTCGGGACGGATGCCGAGCCGCTGATCCATGAATACGACCAGGCCCACCGGGCGCCCGGGCCGGTGGCCGCGACCAGCCTCGACGAACTGCTTGAGCGCTCCCGGCCGCAATGGCACCGCCGGCCAGGATTCATGCTGGTGTTCGGCCTGGCGGCCATCGTGATCGTGCTTGGCTTCGTCGGCTACCGGATCATGGGCAGCCCCGGTTCCGGGCCGGCTCTCCCCGTCGCCGCGGACGGTAACGCCAGCGCCACCCCGGCCGCGAACGGGGCCGGGGGGAGCCCGGCCGCCGCGGGGTCGGCGCGTGCAACGGCTGGGTCCAGCGCCCCCGCCGCGGCGAGGTCCGCGCAGGCCACGGCCAGTCCGCCGGGGCCCACCCCGGCGCCGGCCCCGGTCCAGGAGGTCCGGGCGCACACCATGGCCCCGGCGAGCGCGGCCGCGTTCGGTTCCAACGGCACGGGGGACCATTCGCAGGACGCGCACCTCGCCATCGACGGCGTGCGCGGCACCGCGTGGCGCACCGACTGGTACACCACCGCCGAGTTCGGCAACCTGTACTCCGGCACCGGCCTGCTGCTGGACATGGGCCGGCCGGTCACGGTCACCGGGATCCGGGTCACCCTCGGCCCGGCCGCAGGCGCGCGTTTCCAGATCCGCGTGGGCGGCCAGCCGAGCCTGGGGGCGCTGCGGCCGGTGGCGCGCTGGGCTGGGCCGGGCGGGATCGTGCGGCTGGGACTGAGTCAGCCGGCGCGCGGGCGTTATGTATTGGTGTGGTTTACCAAGCTGCCGCAGGATAGCGCCGGAACCTACCGGGCCGCCATTTACGGAATCGGGGTCAAGGGCCGGCCCTGACTGCCGGGCCTCGAGGAAACCTAGGGCGGCCCTCCGCCGCCCTTGCGTCCGACCCCGCCGAACATGCCGGTCCTCGACGCCTCCTGCAGATCCGGGGGCGGGCCGCCCGGACGCCACAACGGCAGGTAGACCAGGCCGGGGTCCACCGGCTCGAACCCGTCGAAGAACCGGCTGATCTGGGCCCGGCTGCGGAGCACGAGCGGGGCCGTGGCCTGGTCGTACGCCGCGGCGGTGCCCGCGATGACATCCGTCGGCACCTCGTCGGCGCAGCCGTGGGAGAGCGCGAGGTAGCTCCCCGGCGGGAGGCTGTCCCGGTATGCGCCGATGAGCTGCCCCGGTCCTTCGTCGTCGGTGATGAAGTAGAGGACCCCGAGGAGGGCGACCGGCGTGGCGGTGGGCACCGCCGCGGTCGCCGGCCCGCCGTTGACCCTGACCTTCAACCGGCCGTTTCTGCTCTTGCTCGAGGACACCGCCACGCACACCCCGTTGTTCCTCGCCCTGGTCACTGACCCGACCCAGGAATGAGGGGACGGCGTCATGCGGGACGTCGTCACCGGCCGCGAAATGTGTCGGTGGGCAGGGATAGCGTTCCGCCATGCAATTCGTGGCGCTCCCGGACCAGAGCTGGCCGGCCATCGATGCCACATCGCTCGTTACCGCGGCCGGAGCGACCAGTTACCACCGCGGCGTGCAGTACCTGCGCGAGGGTGCCGTCACCCGGATGAGCTGGGATCGCGGGCTCAATGAGTTGTACGGCAGCGTGCGCGGCAGCGCCGGCTCGTGCTACGAGACCGTGGCCTACTTCCATCCGTCCGGGCCGTCCGTGCTGGAGTTCGACCAGGGCCAGTGCAGCTGCCCGGTCGGGTTCGACTGCAAGCACGTGGTCGCGCTCGTGCTGGCCGCGGCGCAGGCCCAGCTGGCCCGGACCGGTCCCAAACGAACTGCGGGGACCACGGCCCGCCCCCTGACCTGGGAGCAGTCGGTGCAGTCATGGCTGGAGCCGCAGACGGCCCCCAGCGGCGGCGGCCCATCGGGCGGCGGCGGCCAGCCGGCCGCGTCGATGCTCGGCATCGAGCTGACGCTGGTCCCCGATGCACGCCCGGCGTTCTCCGGTGGCCTGATCGCTGGCGACGCGCCGTCCCCGCTGGGATCGGCCCAGCTGGCACCGCGCCAGCTGGCACCGCCCCGGCTGGCACCGCCCCGGCTGATGGCCCGCCTGGTCCGGCCGGGACGCAAGGGCTGGGTCGGCGGCTCACTGAGCTGGGCCAAGCTGGACTCCCAGTACGGCTACGACGGCTGGCCGGCCCCCCAGATGCAGCTGCTCCGGGAGATCTACGCGGTCTACCGGGCCCGCAGCGGCCAGCCCTGCTACTACGGCTACGGTTACGGCGACGACAAGTCGATCGACCTGTCCGCCTTCGAATCGCGCCAGCTCTGGCCGTTGCTGGACGAGGCGGCCGCGCTCGGCCTGCGGCTGGTCCGCGGACGCAGCCTCGGCCCGCTGGACGGGTACCGCCGCGCGGAACTCTGCCTGGACCTGACCCGCGCCGACCAGTCCGGGCCGCTCGTGATCGCCCCGCACGTCCGCGTCGACGGCGGGCCGGCGGCCGTCACCGTGATCTGTTTCATCGGCACGCAGGGCCATGGCCTGGTCTACGCCGACCGGGCCGAAACCCAGCGCATCAGCGAAGGCATCCGCTGGCGATTCCAGCTGGCCAAGGCGGTCAAGCCCGTCCCGCCGCAGTTGCAGGAGATGGCGCTGGCCGGGCAGCGCGTCGAGATCCCGGCTGCTGAGCTGACCCGGTTCCAGGAGACGTACTACCCGGGGCTGCGCGCCGCGACGACCGTCATCTCCTCAGACGGCGCGTTCACACCGCCCCAGATAACCGGCCCCACGCTGCTGCTGCACGCCGACTACACGGGCCGCCACGACCTCGAGCTCAGCTGCGCCTGGGCCTACCAGGTCGGGGAGTCGCCGATGCGCGTTCCGGTGCAGGAACCGGCCGCCGAGGCCCCCTATCGTGACCGCGCCGCCGAGCGGGCGATCGTGGCCGGCCTGGGCCTGACCCCCGGCCGTTTCGGGCTGCTCCGGACCGATCCGGTGTCCGACGAGCCACGGCCCTCGCTCGCCCCGCAGGTCCGGCTCAGCGGGCTGGACACCATGCGGTTCAGCACCGAGCTGCTGCCGCGGCTGGCGGATCACCCGGACGTCACGGTCGAGATCACCGGCGATCCCGCCGACTACCAGGAGGCCGGCGACTCGCTGTCCATCAGCGTGTCCGCCGATGAGCTGCCCGATGACCACGACTGGTTCGGCCTGGGCATCACCATCACGGTGGCCGGGCAGGAGGTTCCGTTCGCGGACGTCTTCGTGGCGCTCAGCCGCGGTGAGCCGTATCTGCTCCTCGCAGGCGGTTCCTACTTCTCGCTGCAGAAGCCGGAACTCCAGGCCCTGGCCCGGCTGATCGAGGAAGCCCGGGCCCTGCAGGACGCGCCGGGCGGCACGCTGAAGATCAGCCGGTTCCAGGCCGGATTCTGGGCCGAGCTGACCGAGCTCGGCATCGTCGGCCGCCAGGCCCGCCGCTGGCAGCAGCAAGTCAGCGGGCTGCTCTCAGCGGAGGCCTCGACGGCCGCGGAGCTGCCCCGCACCCTGAACGCCGAGCTGCGGCCCTACCAGCGGGACGGGTTCGGCTGGCTGGCCTTCCTGTGGCAGCACCAGCTCGGCGGCATCCTCGCCGACGACATGGGCCTGGGCAAGACGCTCCAGGCCCTGGCGCTCATCTGCCAGGCCCGGGAGGCTGACCCGGGTCTTCCGCCGTTCCTGATCGTCGCCCCGACCAGCGTGGTGTCCAACTGGGCCACCGAAGCCGCCCGGTTCGCGCCGGACCTGCCCGTGGAGGCGATCACCGGGACCGCCGCGCGCCGTAGCCAGTCCCTCGAGGAGATCGCCGCGGGCGCCGGCGCGGTGGTCACCTCCTACACCCTGCTGCGCATGGACTTCGCCGCGTACTCGGGGCTGACCTGGGCCGGGCTGATCCTGGACGAGGCCCAGAACGTCAAGAACCACCAGTCCAAGACCTACTTGTGCGCCCGGCGGCTGGCCGCCCCGGTCAAGATCGCCATCACCGGGACGCCGATGGAAAACAACCTGATGGAGCTGTGGTCGCTGCTGTCGATCACCGCGCCGGGCCTGTTCCCCGATCCGGGCCGGTTCCGCGAGTACTACGCGAAGCCGATCGAGCGAGATGGCCAGGCCGGCCTGCTCGCCCAGTTGCGGCGCCGGATCAGGCCGCTGGTCCGTCGGCGCACCAAGGAGCAGGTGGCCGCGGACCTGCCCGCCAAGCAGGAGCAGGTGCTGGAGGTAGAGCTGCATCCGCGGCACCGCAAGCTGTACCAGACCCACCTGCAGCGGGAGCGGCAGAAGGTGCTCAGCCTGATCGATGACCTGGACGCCAACCGGTTCACGATCCTGAGCTCGCTGACCCTGCTGCGCCAGCTCAGCCTGCACGGCGCGCTCATCGACGACGCGTACCTGGACCTGCCGTGCGCCAAGATCGATGTGCTGCTGAGCCAGCTGCAGGACGTAGCGGCCGGCGGCCACCGGGCGCTGGTGTTCAGCCAGTTCACCCGGTTCCTGGGCCGGGCCAGGGAACGGCTGGAGGCGGCCGGGATGGAGTACTGCTACCTGGACGGCAAGACGCGGGACCGGGCCGCGGAGGTGGCGCGGTTCTCCGGCGGCACCGCGCCGGCCTTCCTGATCAGCCTCAAGGCGGGCGGGTTCGGCCTGAACCTCACCGAGGCCGACTACTGCTTCCTGCTCGACCCGTGGTGGAACCCGGCCACCGAGGCCCAGGCCGTGGACCGGACCCACCGCATCGGGCAGTCCCGGAACGTGATGGTCTACCGGCTGATCTCGGCCGGCACCATCGAGGAGAAGGTCCTGGCCCTGCAGGCGCGCAAGGCCGAGCTGTTCACCAGCGTCCTGGACAGCGGGGGCGTGTTCAGCGGCCGCCTGGACGCGGACGACATCCGCGCGCTCTTCGCTTAGCAGCGCCCTCAACCATCGCCGCCGCTAACCCCGTCCGCGGCGGTCAGGGCGTATCAGCACGTACCAGATCAGCACCCGCAGGCGCCGCACGGCGGCACGATGACTTGCGCGGCGCAGCACCCGCCTGACCCTGGGACCGTTCAGTACCGCCCACTTGATGTCGCTGGCCCTCTGCCGCGCGCCGCGGTGCGGCTGTCGCTGCCGGACTGGGTACAGCACCTGGTAGTAGCGGTCGGCCAGGCTCACCGCAGCCTGCACGGCGGCTTCGAGTTGCTGCTCAGCCCGCTGCAGCGCGGGCTGATCGGCTGGGCTGGCGTGACCGGCCTCTCCGGCTGGGCGCAGGTCGGCGAGATCACCGACGATGTCGTACTTGGCGTCGCGCAGGCCCGCAACCAGGATTTCTGCTTGCTCCGCCGCCCACGCCGCGTGGCTGGGCGGCAGCACCAGCCGGGCGTGGTGCGGGCGGTCGCTCAGGACACCATGCGCGAGGATCTGCTTGATCTCCCTCGCGTAGAACCAGTCAGGCATGTCAGCGGGCAGTGCCTCGTTCATCCGGCGCAAGAATTCGGTTTCCGCATATCCGAGCGAGGAATTCCGCCGCCCCCGGGTCACGTCGCAGCCGCCTGGGTCGATCTCCATGGCGGCGGCGAACCGCGTCCACAGCAGGCTGCCTGAAGCCTGGTGCGGCACGGTGACGACATGCACCTGGTCCGGCGGGATGTGCCGCGACCACATGTCCAGCAGGGCCAGGGTGTCGTGAACCCTCCAGAACCAAGACCGGCGGCGCCGGTCAGCCGCCCCCTCGGCGGCGATCACCGCGTCGAGCCATGCTTCCCATCCGGCGGTGCCGCGGCACTTGACGGCCTCCTGCCACTCGGCCGGCAGGAAGGCAGCAAAGTTGCGCACGGTGACAACGACATGCAATTCCGCACGGAGCAGTGAGCACACGGCGCGCTCGGCCTGCTGCGGGCTGGACGCCGCCAGCAGTTCGTTCGAGATGACCGCCCGGTCGCGGGCACACAGCGCCTGGCCCGCCAGGACATCCCACTCGCCGGTCCATGGGTCGGCCGGGTCGGAAGCGGGCCTGGGGGTTTCACGAAGGTCCCGGCTCGCCCTCGAATGGTCGCGGTCGCTGTAACCCGGCAACTGGAGCCCCGCAGCGGCCAGCCGGGCCCGGTTGGCCCACAGCGCATCCTGCAGGAAAGTCGTGCCGGTCTTCGGTTCGCCGATGTGCACGTAAATGCGCGGCCCCCGGGTACCGGGGAGCCGATTGTCCCGGACGGCCGGCAGCCGGCCTGCGCCTAACCCCACGTCTGACCTCGGCATCATGACCAATAGCACCCATTGAGCGGGTAAAGAAACGCCAATAGTATCGACGGTGGCGGGTCAGTGCAGGCAGAACCGCCGGGTCAGCGCTCGCCTGCTGAGGACGGGCGGATGACGGGCGCGAACTGACCAGGCCTGATCCCCGGCCGGGGCGGGACTCTCGGCGGTGTCAGGTCCGCCAGCCAGAGTTTCTGCACCATGTGCCAGTCGGTTGGGTGCTCGGCGATCATGATGGCGAAGGCGTCGGCGAGTTGCTGGGTGGCGCCGTTAACCCGGTCGCGCAGCCGGCCCTCGGACGACCCGACCGCCGGCATGATCTGCTGGCCCCAGCCGCCATCCGGCGTGAACCAGAGCCCGACCGGCAGCAGGGCGGCTCCGGTCATGGCCGACAGCAGCGCGGGGCCACTCGGCAGGCGGGCCCGCTCCCCGAAGAAGTCGACCTCGACCCCGTGGCGCGACAGGTCGCGGTCGGCCACCAGGCAGACCGCGCCGCCGTCCTTCAGCCGCTCGGTGAGCACCGCGGTCGGCGCCTGATCGGCGCCGGTCAGCGCGAGCACTTCCATCCCGATGCTCTCCCGGTAGGCGACGAAGCGGTCGAACAGCCAGGCTGGCCGCAGGCGCTCGGCCACGGTGGTGAACGGCCGGTGATAGCGGTCGATGAGCCACAGCCCCGCCACGTCGTAGTTGCCGGTGTGCGGGAGGGCCAGGATGAACCCGCGGCCGGCCTGGACCGCCGCGTCGAGATGCTCGATCCCGAAGGTCTGCCGGCTGGCCCGGGCGATCACCTCGCCGCGGTCCAGCTTCGGCAGCCGGAAGGTTTCCAGCCAGTAGCGGGCGTAGGACCGCATCGCCTCACCGACCAGGGTGTCCAGCTCCTCTTCGGGGCAACCCGGCCCCACCACCCGGCGCAGGTTCTTACGCAACTGGCGGACGGTCGGCCCGTCGCGCCTGGTGGCCCGGTCAGCGGCGGCACGGAACCCGCGGGACGTGATCCGCGCGGGGACGTTGCTCAGCACGCCCCAGCCAAGCGCGAAACCGGCCCCGGCGATCTGCTCACGCAAGCCCGCGATCATGCTAAATCGCGCTGGCAGTGCAGCGCTCCCGCCGTCAGCGCCTCCGTCGTCAGCGTCTCTGTCGTCAGCGTCTCTGTCGTCAGCGCCGGCGCGCCAGCGGCTTCGGGTGGCTCGCCGGGGAATTCCGGCCGGCGGGTCCGGGCTGCGTGACGCCACAGCACCACCGCGACGACGAACGGCCACGAGGTCTGCACCGACGAAGTCAGCCGCTCGGCCATGCCCAGGTTGCTGCCGCCCTGGGTCTCGATCACGAGCCAGCACAGCAGGGCGAGAAACACGGCGGTCACGACGGCCGAGCCATGGCGACTCAGAATCAGGGGCTGAGGTGATCCGGACCTGGCCGTGAAAGCCGGCCATACCGTGATGATGACCGCCCCGAACGAGGTCCAGGCGAGGTGCTGCGGAGTGGAGCCGGCAGCGGGCTCCGGGGACGCGGCGATGCCAATAGACGACAGCCCCGCGAGAATCAGCAGAACCCGGGCCGGGACCCGAAGGGCGCCCAGGCCCGCGGCGGTGACCAGATGGAAGCCGCCGACCAGCAGCAGGGCGCCGGTCATCACCCACCGGTCGGATCCTCCGTGCCCCGCCATCACGCTCACCGTGTCCCGGATGGGGTTGTAGGAGGCCGGCTGAAGCGTGCCCGCGACGAGCCAGCCCGCGGTCAGCAGGATCGGCGTCAGGCCGGCCGAGGCGATCGCCCACCGGGGTACTGTCCGGTCCCCAAGCGGGGCTGTGGTGCGGGCGCGCGGCGCTGCCGTGCGGGCGTATGAAACGAACTGGCCGAGTGCCGGAATAGTCATCACCGATGACTCAGCTCGCCCCCGGCAACCCGCGCGAGCGGGAGGTCAGGCGGGGCAGGCCGATCCGCCTGCTGGCTGGCCAGCCAGCCGGCGGTGAGCTGGTGGCCCTGGTCGATAAGCCGGGAGGTGTCGCGGAAGTCGACCGGGCTGGTGGTCTGGGAACTGGGGGCGGGCAGGACGTATACCGGCCCGCGGGCGGCCGCCACGTTCGTGGCGGTGACTGAGCCCAGCACCTGGCTCAGGGCGTGGAAAGCCAGCGGCAGCGGTCTGCGCGGGGGTGCAGCGGTGACGTCACATCCGGCCGCGGGCAGGACATAGATCACCCGCGCGCCCAGCGCCTCGGCCTGCAGCACCGGCACGTCGGCGGACACCCCGCCGTCTATCAGCAGCCGTCCGGCCACCTCGACCGGCGGGTACAAGCCGGGGAACGCGCACGAGGCCAGCAGCGCTGGCCCGGTCTGGCCGCCAGAAAGGACCACCGCCGCGCCCGAGCGAAGGTCGGTCGCCACCACGTGCGCCGGAATGGACGTGCCGTCCAGCGTGGCCGGAAGCGCGGCGCTGCCGAGGAGGTCCCGCAGCGCGGAGTTGGACACCAGGCCATCCCCGCGGCCGAGCGCCGCCGCGAGCAGCGTCCGGGCCGAGAACTGGGCGACTTTCCGGCGGCGCAGCGATATCCATACCGCTTCCAGCCGCTCCAGCCCCGCCTGGCTGGGATCAGTGGCGAACGCCACCGCGTTCAGCGCCCCGGCCGAGGAGCCGACGACCAGGTCGGGCAGCACGCCCGCCTCGCTCAGCGCCCGCAGCATGCCCACCTGCGGCGCGGACATGCTGCCGCCACCCTGGAAGACGAACGCGACGCCGCTTGCCTGGCCGCCACGGCGCGTACGCCGGTAGCGGCTGCGCAGCTCACCGAGGGACCGGAGATTGTCCGGAAAGGCCATCGGGGACCGACCTCCTTGGTGCACGGGGCTAGATGCACCGCGGCAACCGGTTAGGGCTATCCGCTTCTTCTGAACGTATCACCAACCGGTCAGGGCAATCCGGTTGCCCCCCCGGATCCAGAGTCAGGCCGGGTGGGAAGGGTGCAACCCATAGCGCGGGACCTCAGCGTGCGCACCACGACGGAACCTGCGAAGATCTTTACGGCAGGTTAGAGGACAAGCTGTCCGGATCAGCTAGAGTTTGGCTCGTGGCTACCCCACCAGCCGATGCTGCGCGCTGCCTGCGCAGCGATGCCCGGGAAAACCGGGATCGGATCCTCGCCGCCGCCGCGCAGGCCTTCGCCGACGAGGGGCTCAGCGTCAGCCTGATCGAGATCGCCCGGCGCGCCGGGGTCGGCAATGCCACGCTGCACCGTAACTTCACCAAGGAACAGCTCATCGATGAGCTGTTCCAGGACTGGTACAGCCGCCGGCAAGCCGTCGCCGAGTCCGCGCTGGCCGACCCCGATCCCTGGCACGGCCTGGTGAGTTTCACCGAAGACGTGCTGGCCGACGGCACCCGCAACCGCGCCATCGGCGTGCTCTTGGCCGTCTGCCCGGACTGGCGGAAGCGATTCCGCGACTTGATGACCGACCTGCTGGCCCGGGCTCAGGACAGCGGCCAGGCCCGGGCCGACCTGACCGTGGCCGACGTCACCCTCGCCCTGCTCGGCGTGGCCCGGACCATGGCCATTACCAGCCCGACCTCGCCTGGCCAGTGGCGTCGGCACCTGGCCATAGTCCTGGACGGCATGAAAGCCGAGCACACCGAGCGCCTCCCGGGACTAGCGCACTCTCACGACCAGCTCGACAGCGATCTTCGCGAGTGGGGCTGCCATGTCCTGCGGGCCGGCGGCGCGCTGCCGTGACGCCCGCGGGTGGCTGCCCGCCTCTCGCCGGGCAGCCACCCCGAATCTGGTGTGCTGTGCTCTAGCCTGGTGCTGACCGGCTCAGCCGGTCCAGGCCGCGGTCCTGGGTCAGCCGGAGCCGCTCCCACCGGACGGCGCGGACGGGAGGCTCACGCAGCTGGGCACGGGCCCGGTGATTATGCCCCCTGCCCCCAGCGCTGGGCCATGGCGCGCGTCACCGCTGAAGGCCAGGATCATCGTGTCCCCGGCGGGGATGCCGCCCTTACCCAGCTTGACCGTGACGGAGCGATGCCCGTGCCCGTTCACCCCGGTCTTGACCGACACGCTCAGGTGCGGGGCCGGCGTGGGGCGCGGCAGCGACCCGATCGGCGGGCAGCCTGGCCGCACTGGGACCACCCTGACCCGGGCGCCCATCGCATGCAGGGTCACGTTGGCTCCGGTCACGCCGGATGGGCGGTTGACCGTCACCGTTAGGGCGTTGTCGTGCTGGGTCACTGAGTACGCGGCCAACGCGGGTGCGCTGCCCAGGGCCATCACCGCCACGGTGCCAGCGGCCACCGCGCCGGCCGCGCCGGTGGCCAGCCACACTGGCCGCCGGACCCAGCGCCGGGCCGGCGCTGGCCGCGGCCCGGCGTGCAGGTGGTGCCCGTGCTCGGTTATCAGCTGCTGGTACAGCTGATCTTCGAACTTCGTCATGTCCTCACCTCTGGCTCACTCGCAGGATCGGTGCCGTGCGCCAGATCGGGGCCAGCCGCTTTGCGCAGCCGGGCCCGGGCCCGCATCAGCCGCATCCGCAGGGTGCCCGGCGCGATGCCGAGCACCTGGGCTGCTTCTTTGGGTGGCAGGCCCGCCAGGTCCACCAGTTCGACCACCGCCCGGTCGGTGTCGGGCAGCGCGGTCAGCCCCGTGACCAGCGCCCGGCCGGCTCGTTCGGCGTCGATCCGGTCGATCAGGTCCCCGACTTCGTCGGGGGCGAGTTCCCGGCGGCCCGCCAGCCGCTCCACCCTGCTCCGCTCCTGGCTGTGTGCTTGGCAGTGCGTGGCGTAGATCCGCCGGGCGATGCCGAACACCCAGGCACGTGGCGTGCCTTTGCGCGGGTCGAAGGTGGCGAACGACGTGATCACCTGGACGAAGGTGTCCGCGGTCAGGTCGGCGACGGTCTGCGGCTCCGCACTGCGCCGCGCGAAGTAGGCCGTCACCGCCGCCACGTTCGCCCGGTACAGCGCCTCGAACTCAGCAATGCCGTGATCAGCCGGCCCGCTGCCCTGCGGTGCCAGGCGTGACGGCAGTGAGTTCAGCGACGATAGCTTTATCTGGCTCACACCCCTAGTTGCCCGTTTGGCCCCGCAGCGTCACACCCCCCAGGCCATGGGTCTCTTCACCTAGCCTCACCGCGCCAGGGGTTTTACTATTCCACTGACAGTAGATATCCGCTTACGAGGCGCATGCATGCCCCCACTCCATTCACGGGTCTGGCGGCGTTACGGCCAGCTGCGCATCTACGTCTCCGCGGACAACGACCCGGTTGGCTGGTTCGACCCCCGCACTGGCCGGTCCCACCTCAGCCGTCCGGACCGGCACGATGAATTCTGGGCGGCGGTCCACGCTGAATGCCAGCAGCTGTTACGCGACGGGCAGATTAGCGAGTCGGCCCTCCCTCCTGAGGTCAGCCCCACCGATCCGTGGGAGGTGCCGGTCGCTCAGTCCGCCGCCAGCCCGCCGTCTTCCGAGCAGGACAGGGTGGTACGTGACCCGGAATGGGACGACCTGGCCCGCAACGCGCCGGGCGCATCGGCCAGCGCCCGGGCCCGGGCCCTGCGCCGTGAGCATCCGCTGCTGACCGGCGCAGCCGCCATGCTCGGCATTCGCACATCAGCCCAGCAGTTCGCGGCCGGGGCCCGCGGCGAGCGCGCCGTCGGCCGTCAGCTCAACAGATGGGCCACCCGCTACGGCTGGCATGTCCTGCACGCCGTGCCGGTCGGTCAGCGAGGTGCGGACATCGATCATGTCGTGATCGGGCCGTTCGGGGTAGTGACGGTGAATACCAAGACCACTGGCACGGCTGTCTGGGTCGGCGAATACGGCCTGACTATCGGCGGCAAGCCCGTCGATTATCTCCGCAAATCGCGGCGCGAGGCAGACCGGGCCGGCCGGCTGCTGCACCGCGCCACCGGCCTGGAGGTGCCGGTCCAGTCAGCGATCGTCTTCGTCGGCGCCCGCAAGATGACCGTCCGCCGTGGCGGCCCGGCCGACGTCGCCGTGCTCCCAAACCCCCGGGCGCTGCGCCGCTGGCTATGCAAACAGTCGCCTGCGCTGCAGACCGATCAGGTGGACGCAATCTACGAGGCCGCCCGTAGGCCCGCGAGCTGGCAAAGCGGATAGCCGCGCCACAGCCGGACCTGTGTATCTAGCCGCATCGCCGGCGATTGCCGGCCCCGGTGGGTCTCTATAGTCGGCTCATGTCTGACGCTGACGATGGTTTCGCCGCGCTGGCCCGGTCCACCGTGGACGGCATGCTGGAGCGCCGGCCGGAGGTGGCCACCCTGCTGGGCAGCCATGCCCACGACGGCCGGCTGGCGATCGGCACCGCTGAGTATCACGACGAGCTGGCCCGGTGGTGCGGGGACCGGCTGGCTGACGTACAGAGGTTGGACCTGGACCGGCTGCCGGCGGAGTACCGGGTGGACGCGCGGATCCTGGCTAATCAGCTGGAGCTTTGCCGGTTCACCACGGCTGAGCTGCGCGAGCACGAGTGGAATCCGATGCTCGCCAACCCGGGACGGGCCATCTACCTGCTGCTGGCCCGGGACTTCGCGCCGCTGCCGGACCGGCTGCGCAGCGTGGCGGGGCGGCTGGCCGCTGTCCCGGAAGCGCTGGCCGCGGCGCGTTCCGTGGCGGCCGGCCGGCTGCCACGGGTGCACCTGGAGACCGCGCTCAGCCAGTTCGCGGGAACAGAACGCCTGATCGGGACGGAACTGGACCGCGCGCTCAGCGGGGCACCAGGCGAGCTGGTGCCGGGAGACCTGGCGGCCGGGCGGGCCACGGCGCTGGACGCGATCGCAGAGCATCGCCGCTGGCTAGAGCAGCGGCTGGCCGACGGCTCCCGCGGTGACGGATCCCAGGGTGACGGCTTCCGGGATCCGCGGATCGGGCCGGAGCTGTTCGCGCGCAAGCTCCAGCTGACCCTGGAATCCGGTGGTTCGCCCGGGGAACTCCTGGCCAGGGCGGAGGCTGACCTGGACGAGGCGACCGAGCAGATCACTGAGACTGCGGTCCGGCTGGGGCTGAGGGCAACAAATGGCAGCGGCCTGGCTGGTGAGGGTTCTGGGCGCGGGGAACTCGCGCGCCAGGTGCTTGATTCGCTGGCTGCCGACGCGCCCGATGACAGCACGATCCTCGGCCTGGTCCGCCGGGCCTACGACGCCCAGCTGGCGTTCGTCCGCGAGCATGCGATCGTGACCGCATACGACGACCCGGTGGATGTGATCGAGATGCCGGAGATCGACCGCGGTGTGGCGATCGCCTACTGCGACCCGCCCGGGCCGCTGGAGACCGCGGAGATGCCTACCTTCGTCGCGGTGTCGCCGACGCCCCGGGACTGGACCGCCGACCGGGTCCGGTCGTTCTACCGCGAGTACAACCGGCACATGGTGCAGAACCTCATGGTGCACGAGGCCATGCCCGGGCACGTCCTGCAGCTGGGGCACGCCCGCCGGTTCGCAGGTGGCACACCGGTCCGCGCCGCTTTCTGGTCCGGCTCGTTCGTCGAGGGCTGGGCGGTGTACGCCGAGGAACTGATGGCCGGGCACGGTTACCCCGGCGAGGGAAATCCCGATGCGGTCCGGATGCAGCAGCTCAAGATGCGGTTGCGCATGATCATCAACACCATCCTGGATGTCCGGGTGCATTGCGCGGGGTTGCCGGAAGCGGAGGCCATGGCCCTGATGACCGGGCGCGGCTTCCAGGAAGATGGTGAGGCGACTGGTAAATGGCGCCGGGCGCTGCTCACATCCGCGCAGCTGTCCACGTACTACGTGGGCTATACCGAGGTCGCCGATCTCGCCGCCCGGCTGCGGGCGCACCGCCCGGAGTGGAGTGAGCGCCGAAGGCACGACGAACTACTGGCCCATGGCTCCCCAGCGGCACGGCACCTGCGTTCCCTGCTGCTCACCTAGCCGCGGCGGTTAGGCCGATGAGCAGCCGGGACGGTGGCCTTCGGTGGTCATGGCGCCGCACTCGGGGCAGACCAGGTGGGCCCAGCAGGCGGCCTCGCCGCCTTCGGCGGACTCACCGGAAGGCTGCTGCCGGAGCAGCTGGGCGAGGACCGCGGCCTGGCTGTGGTCGACATCGCGGGTCGCGGTGAGCAGCGTGACCGGGCCGGCGGCGGCCAGAGCACCCAGGTGATCCAGTGCGTTCCGGGGCACGCCCTGCGCCAGTTCCTCCGTGTAGCGGCGGCAGAACTCGCCAAATTTCGCCGGGTCATGGCCGTACCAGGTGCGGAGTTCGGTGGACGGCGCCACGTCCTTGGCCCATTCGTCGAACCGGGCCGCGTCCTTGCGGAGCCCGCGTGGCCAGATCCTGTCCACCAGCACGCGAGTTCCGTCCTGGGATTCAGGCTGGTCGTACACCCGGCGAACCCGGACGTCTGGCTGCATCGCGGGATCCTCTCCTCGCCTCTCGTCTACTGCCATCATGCGACAGGCCAGGCGGGCCAGGGTTCCGGGCCCCTCGGGTGACCCGGGGGCCTTTGCGTTGTCGGTTGACGCCTATCAGTCGACGGGCTTGGTGATCCTGGCCGGCGCTAAGGGTCGCTGAGCTTGGCGCGGATCCGGACTGCGTCCGGATGGTGGAGGTCATCCAGGATCGCGAGCGCGTCTTTCCAGGCGGTCCGGGCTTTTCCGAGATCTCCGGCGGCCTGGTGCGCGTCGCCGAGGCGCCCGAGAGTCTCGGCATAGCCACAGTGGTGGCCGATCTCGCTGTACAGGTCGAGGGCCCGCTGGTACCAGGTCACTGATTCGGCGTGGTTGCCGAGCTGCTGGTGGGCATACCCGAGGCTGTCCAGCGTGCTGGCCTCCCCTTCCCGGTTGCCGACCTGGCGGAGCACGCCGGCCGCCTGCCCGCAGTAACGCAGCGCCTGCCGGTGATCCCCGAGCCGGGTGTACATGAAGCCGACCGAGTTCAGGGCCAGGGCCCGGCCAGGCTGGTCATCGGTGCCTGCGAATGCCTCCAGCGCCTGCACGGCCTGGTCCAGGGCATCGTCGTCGCGCCCCTGCTGGCAGAGGACCACGGCGTAGGCGTTGTGCACGTAGCCCTCGCCGGCCCGGTCCCCGCGCTCGGCATAGATGCTCAGCGCGAGCCGCATGTGCGCGTGAGCATCCTCGTAATTACCGAGCAGGGCGCTGGTGACGCCGCATCGCTGGTGGATGCCGGCCTGGGCCGCCCGGTCGCCCAGCCGCTCGGCGGCGGCCAGGGCGATCTGCTCGGCGACCGCCCAGTCATGCCAGCGGCCCTTCTGATTCAGGAACCGCGACAGCGCCCAGGTAATCTGCCACGCGTGCGCGTCGAAGCCGGCTTCCAGAGCCCGCGCCACCGCCCTCATCAGGACCTGGTCTTCGGGCTCGAACCAGGCCTGGGCCTGCTCGATGCCGGCGATGTGCTCCGGTGTTACGCCGGGCTGCAGCGGAGCCAGCGTGACCGGCCGCCGGGAGGGAGCCAGGAAGACCGACGCCGCGTGCACTGTGTGCAGGTAGTGATCCAGCATCCGGCCGGTCGCCGCGTGCCGTTCCGCCTCACTGTCCGCCGACTGCGCCAGCTCGGCAGCGTACGCGCGGAGCAGGTCGTGGGACGAGAACCGGCCGGGAGCGTGCTCGGTCAGCAGGTGCGCCTGGGTCAGCTCGCTCAGCCGGCGGCGGGTCTCGGCTAGCGTCAGCCCGGCCATGCTGGCCGCGGCGGCGGCGCTGACGTCCGGGCCGGCATGCAGCCCGAGCAGCCGGAACAGCCGCGCCGTCGGCGCGTCCAGTTGCTGGTAGGACCACGACAGCACGGCCCGGACGTTGCTGGCCGCGTGCCCGGCGTCCAGCGCGTCCAGCCGCCCGCGAGTACCGCCCAGATCGGCGGTCAGGGCCGCCAGAGAGAGCCCGGGCTGGCTGGCGCTGCGGGCGGCCGCGATGCTCAGCGCCAGGGGCAGCCGCGCGCACTGCTGGATCAGCTCGTCAGCGGCGCCGGGGTCATCGGCGACCCGCTGCGCGCCCAGGCGCCGGGTCAGCAGTTCATGCGCCTCGCCATCGGTGAGCACATCCAGGGTGAGCGGGGACGCGCCCTCGGCGGCGACCAGGCTGGTGAGCTGGTTGCGGCTGGTCACGATGACCAGGCAGCCGGGGCTGGCCGGCAGTAGCGGGCGGACCTGATCGACGTCCCGTGCGTTATCCAGCAGCACCAGCATCCGCTGGCCCGCCAGCAGGCTGCGGAACAACCCCGCCTGCGCGTCCAGCCCAGCCGGAATCCGCGCTGCGGGCACGGACAAGGCGTCCAGGAGGAGCCTGAGCGCCTCCTCCGGAGTCACCGGCGGCCCGGCCGGGTCGAAACCGCGCAGGTTCACGTACAGCTGCCCATCCGGGAATCGCCGGGCGGCCTGGTGCGCGAAATGCAGGGCCAGCGTGGTCTTGCCGATCCCGGCCGTCCCGTCGATGACCGAGATCACCGTCGCCTGGCTCGTCTCGGCCGCCTCGGCGGCCAGCTCGGTGAGCGCCTTGAGCGCCCCGGCCCGGCCCGCGAAATGCCGCGTTGCTGCGGGCAGGTGCCTGGGCACCACACGCTGCGCAGCCACCGGGTCGCCCGGGCCCTCAGCTGCCGGGCTGAGCGTCACGGGCGCGGACTCCGGCGCCGGGCCGTCCGGCGCGGGCAGGAGTTCGTCGTCGGCCGTCAGGATCCGCTGATGCAGCAGCCGGAGCTCGGGACTGGGATCAATGCCAAGCTCGTCGGCCACCACGCGCCGCACGTCCTGGTAGGCAGCGAGGGCGTCGGCCTGGCGGCCGCTGCGGTACAGGCTCAGCATCAGCTGGGCGTGGAATTGCTCCTGCAAGGGATGAGCTGCGACCAGCTGGCGTAGTTCGGCTACGACCTCGCCGTGCCGCCCCAGATGCAGATCGGCGTCGATCCGCGCGACCAGCGCTTGCAGCCGCTGGTCTTCGAGCGCGGGCACCTCACGATCGCGCAGCAGCTGCGAGGGCACGTCGGCGAGGGGGTCGCCCCGCCACAACGCGAGCGCTTCGCGCAGCAGGCCGGCCGCGTGCCCCCAGGCTCCGGCCTGGGCGGCCGCATGGCCGCGCGCGGCGAGCACGCCGAACTCGCGGACATCGAACTCGCCGTCCCCGACCTTGATCAGGTAACCAGGCGGCCGGGTCTCGACCAGGTCGGCGCCGGACGGGCCCAGCGTCGAGCGAAGCCGCTGAACGGCACTGTGCAGCGCGCCCCGCGCACCGGCGGGCAGCTGGCCTTCCCACAGCGTCTCGCCCAGAGCGTCCAGGCTGACCACCCGGCCGGCGTTCAGCAGCAGTGCCGCCAGCAACACCCGCTGCCGGGGCGCCGACACGGATACCTGCCGGGCGCCGTCACGAACCACTAGCGGCCCGAGCAGTCCGAAGTCCACGCCCCGCACCTCCCCGCCAGCTGCGCGCTGTGGTGGCGGCGTCAGCGGACCGGGATCGCCGCCGACAGACCGCAGCGTACCGGCGTGGTGAGCCATCGGTGAGCCATTGCTCCCTTATTAAGGGTATTTCGTGAGGTTTGACTGGCACTGTGACCACTCAATTCCCCGCTCAGCCGGTCCGGTCGGCTGCTGCCGAGGGTTCGCGCCTTCAGCGGATCGGAGGGGTTCGCGCAGCGATGACCGTCCCTGGGATTGACACGCTCAGCGGGCCACCCGCTGTCGGCTCCCGACGGGTGGCCAGACGTTCCGCTGAGCCCGCGCTCCAGCCCCCCGCAGAACTGGCGTGCACGCATGAGTGGCCGCTGCGCAGCTATCGTGAGCTGCGAGCGCTGCCCGCGTCGGTGCGCTCCGCCCGGCTGCAGGCCAGGAAAGTCCTCCGCGAATGGCACCTGGAAGCCTTCGCCGACACGGTCGAACTGCTGGTCTCCGAGCTCACCACCAACGCGGTCCGGGCTTCAGCCATGATCGCCGGGCCGCTGCGCCAGGCGGGGCAGGCCCGGCGCGCCGCCCGGGTGCGGTTCTGGCTCACGTCGGACCGGCACAGCGTCCTGATCCAGGTCTGGGATGGCGGTCATCACCAGCCGTGCCGCCAGAACCCCGGGCTGGACGCCGAGGCCGGGCGCGGGCTGCTGCTCGTCGAGACCCTCAGCGCACAGTGGGGTTGCTACGCTCCGGCCGGGCCGGCCGGCCTGGACGGCCCGGCCGGCCTCGGCGGGAAGATCGTCTGGGCCCTCTGCACCTGCTAAGGCATCACCCAGCACCCGCCCGATGCCCCCAACCGCAGCCCGGCCATCCCCGGCCACGGCTTTTTCCGCCACCCTTACGGCCCGGCGCTGATCAACCGGATGGGCTTCAACATCATCGGCGCGGCGGCAGTAGCCGCCCGGCTGCGCTCGCACCGGCCTGGCACCAGGTGATGGGGATCAAGGACGCCAACGCGCAGTCGGGCGGCGTGACCACCTTTGACCGCGAGGCCGGAGCCGTCCGTGATGAACATACGGACGGCTCCAGCCTGAGGGTCGCGCATCGACGTGTCGGTGGTAACCCATAGGCTCTTTGCCCATGCACGTTGACGCGATTTTCGGTGCCATCGGCCGTTGGGCTGTACGCCTTCGCTGGCTGGTCCTGCTTATCTGGGTAGTCGGCGCGATCGCGGCCGTGACGCAGTTGCCGTCGTTGTCGAGCGTGACCCAGAGCAACAACTCCAAGTTCCTGCCCGCGAGCGCGCCGAGCCAGCACGCGATCGACCTGTCCGCGCCGTTCGGCAGCGCGAACCTGCTCCCGATCCCGGTCATCGCGGCGACTACCAGCGGGCCGCTGACCGCGGCGGACATCAGCGCCGTGAGTTCGCTGCAGTCGCAACTCCACACCGTGCCCGGTATCGAGAAGGTGCTTGACGTCGGCCGCTCCGCCAACGGCCAGGCTGTGCAGTTGCTCGCCCTTGCCGCCAACAACAGCGGCAACCAGAACTATCAGCAGGATCTCATCGACGGCATGCGCGCGAAGATCGCCAGCGCCGGGCTGCCCGCCGGGCTGCGGGTCCACCTGGCGGGCAGCATTGCCGTTCAGGTCGACCAGCAGAAGGCGTCCGGCAACACCGGCAACAAGGTGGAGTACCTGTCGCTGATCTTCATCATCCTGCTGCTCGTGCTCATCTTCCGGTCGCTGACGCTGGCCATCACCACGGTCCTGCCCGCCCTGTTTTCCGTGCTCATCTCCGGTCCGCTGGTCGCCGAGGCGGCCAAGCATGGCTTGCAGGTATCGCCGCTGGCCCAGTTCCTGCTCATCGTCCTGGTGCTCGGGGCCGGTACCGACTACGGGCTGTTCCTGGTCTTCCGGGTCCGGGAGGAGCTGCGGGCGGCCGGCCACGACGTGACCGGCATGGACGGGGCGCCGGAGCGTGGCCTGTTCCGGTCCATGCTCTCGGACCTGGCCGGACCCCGCCCGGCGGCGCGGACCGCGCTGATCGAATCGGTCACGCGGGTCGGCGAGTCGATCACCTTCTCGGGCGCGACGGTCATCGCCGCGGTGCTGACCCTGCTGGCGGCCAGCTTCCCGTTCTACTCCAACCTCGGCATCCCGTTCGCCATCGCGATCGCGGTCACCTTGCTGGCCGGCCTCACGCTGCTGCCCGCGCTGCTGTCGATCCGCCTGTCATTGCTGGCGATCAAGCGGACGCTGTTCCAGGCCCTGTTCCACCGGCCCAAGCTGCTGCCGTGGAGCATCCAGGGCAGTGGCGGGACTGGCGTGTGGGGCCGGGTGGCCGGCCGGATCGTGCGCCGGCCTGGGACCACGCTGATCATCGGCGTGCTGGTCTTCGGCGCCCTGGCCCTGGGCGCGCTCGGCTACACGGCGTCTGGCTTCGGGGGCAGCACGGCCCCGCCTGCGGGCAGTGATTCCGCGAAGGGCACGCTGCTGCTGACCAAGTACTTCCCGGAGTCGGCCGCCAACCCGACGTCGCCGATCTTCAAATTCAGCCAGCCGGTGTGGACCGATCCCCAGGTCCTGGCCAAGGCGACCAGCGAGCTCAAGGCCAGCAGCCTGTTCACCACGGTGGCCGGGCCGCTCAACCCGAGCGGGCTGACGCTGCCGCCCGCCGACTACGCCAGGCTGTACGCCGGGCTCGGCCCGGCCAAGGCCCTGCCGCCGGCGGAGCCCCCGGGCCTGGCCGGCAAGGTGCCACCCGACATCTATCAGCTCTACCGGAGCACCTCGAACTTCGTCAGCGCCGACGGGCGGACGGTGCAGTTCTCCGTCGGGCTGAAGGCCGGAGATCCCGGCAGCACGGCCGCCCTGGATGCCGTCCCGGCCATCCGGGCCGAGATCAGCAGGGTAGGCACGTCGATAGGCGCGACCGACTCGGCGGTAGGCGGCGAGGCGCCCGCCCTGTACGACATCAGCGCCGTGTCCAACAGCGACCTGGCCAGGGTCATCCCCATCGCGATCGTCGCGATCGGGATCCTGCTCGCGCTCGTGCTGCGGAGCCTGGTCGCCCCGCTCTACCTCATCGCCTCGGTGGGCTTGTCCTACCTGGCCGCGCTCGGGCTCTCCGTGATCCTGTTCGTCGACATCGCGGGGGACAAGGGACTGGTCTTCTTCCTGCCGTTCCTGATGTTCATCTTCCTGCTCGCGCTGGGCGAGGACTACAACATCCTGGTCATGACCCGGATCAGGGAAGAGGCACGCCGGCTGCCGCTGCGTGAGGCGGTCACCAAGGCCATCGGCGTGACCGGAACGACGGTTACCTCGGCCGGCCTGGTGCTGGCCGGCACCTTCGTGGTGTTCGGCGTCGTGGCCGGCAGCGGCACGGGCGGCAGCCAGTTCCGCGACATCGCGATCAGCCTGGCACTCGGGATCCTGATGGATACCTTCCTGGTCCGGACGCTACTCGTGCCCTCCACGGTGGTGCTGCTCGGCCGCTGGAACTGGTGGCCATCTAAGCTGAGCATGGACCGCCCGGAGGTGCCTGCGGCTGCGTCCGGCAAGGCCGTGGCCGGGGAAGCCGGGCCGGAGGCTGCCTCCACGACGCAGCCATAATCGCGCTGAACAACGTGGCCAAGGTGCTGGCCGAGGTGTGGCTCGGAGGGCGCTAGCCGGCCGGAATCGTCGGCGCAGCGGCCGGCTGGACTAGAGCACCGGAGGCCTCCAGCGCCGCGATCTCGGCGGCGCAGAATCCCAGCTCACCGAGTACCTCGGCGTTGTGCTCGCCCTGGCGGGCCACCAGTTGGTCCTCGTCGGCCGCGACCTGGTCCGCGAAGTGCCACGGGCGGCCCGGAATCGTGATCTCGCCACCGGAGCGGTCGGACACGGCCCGCACCGCGTTCCACTGGCGTGCCCAGTCGCTGTCCGCGAACTCCCTGACGCTGCGCACCCGTCCGGTGGCGATCTTTGCCTCGTCCAGCTGAGCGTCGAGTGACTCCATGTCCGCGAAGGTCCAGATCCACTCCTGAACGATCCGGTGCAGCGCGTCCAGGTTGCGCAAGCGCCGCTCCGGCGTGCGGAATCGCGGGTCGCGGCCGAGATCGGGCCGCCGCATGGCCGCCAGGTAGAAGGGGAAGGACATGCTGCCGACCAGGCTCATCGGGCTCGCGAATCGCTCACCGTGCGGTCCGGTGAAGAACGGGCCGTCCGTGGCCCCCAGGATCGGCCGCTCGGCACCCAGCTCCGCATCGGACAGGTCGGCGTGCACGCGCTCGTTGATGGAAAGCATCACGGCCGCCATGGCCACATCGATGTACTGGCCCCGGCCGGTGTGAGCGCGTTCGGTGAGGCAGGCCAGGATGGCGATGGCGGCGTGCAGGCCGGAGTAGACGTCGGCGTGCGAGAGCGAGTCGCTGCGCAGGGTGCCGGTCCGCTCGAAGTGATCGGCGGTGTTGGCGGTGATCCCTGTCTCAGCCTGGACGGTCGGCGCGTAGGCCATCCGCGAGCGCCACGCGCCGTGCTGCCCGTAGCCGCTGACCGAGGCGTAGACCACGCCCGGGTTGCGGGCCGAGACCGACTCGTACCCCAGCCCGAACGAGGCGAGCGCGCCGGGCCTGAAGTTCTCCACGATCACGTCGGCGGTGTCGCAGAGCCGCAGTGCCGCTTCGCGGGCACCCGGCACGTTGAGGTCGATGCTCACGTTGCGCTTGCCCGCGTTCTGCTGCGCGTAGTAACCGGAGACCTGCCCCTGGCTGGGGAACGCCTTCCGTGACAGGTCGCCCCCCGGCGGCTCGAGCTTGATGACCTCGGCACCCAGGTCGAGCAGGGTCTTGGCGCAGTGCGGGCCGGCCAGCACGCGCGAGAAATCCACCACCCGGATGCCCGCGATCGGAAGCGGCATGCCGCTCACCGGCCCTCGAACTCGGCCATGCCGACACCATTCTCGTGATAAGACCTGACGGCGGCGCGGAAGTCGGCCGAACGCATGATCGGCCGCTGAATCTCCGCCATGGCCTCATCGGCGGCCGCGATACCGTCGTTGACCGCGACGGAGACCAGGCGCTTGGTGGCCGCGTTGGCGATCGACGGGCCGTGCGCGAGTTCCTGGGCGAGTACCATCGTGGCGCTCTCCAGTTGCTCATCGGCCACCACCCAGTTGATGATGTTCCAGCGTTCCAGAGTGGTGGCGGGATAACGCCGGCCGAGCAGGGTCATCTCCTTGGCCCGGGCCGCACCGGCCCGCTGGGTGAGCCGCTGCACTGCGCCCATCAGTGGGTGCAGGCCCACCGTGACCTCGACCGAACCCAGCTTCGCCGACTCGGACGCCACGATCAGGTCGCACGCCATCGCGAGCTCGAAGCCGCCCCCGACACAGACTCCCTGGACGCTGGCGATGATGGGGGCCGGGTGCTCGTCAAAGGCTCGCAGCGTCTCGACCAGGCCCCAGTCGAGGAGGTCAGATTTGTCAGCGTCGGCGACCATCGCGTCCAGGTCCGCCCCGGCGGAGAAGTGGCGCAGGGAGCTGCGCAGGACGACGGCGCGGGCGCCTTCCCGCTGGGCCCAGGCGAGCCCCGCGATGAGCTCGTGGCTCAGGGCGCGGTCCAGGAGGTTGTAGGGGGCCAGTCCCATGGACAAGACTGCGACGGCCCCGTCCATGACGGTGGTCAGCGCTCTGCGGTCCGTGGCCGCGGGGACAGGCTGCGGTGTGGTGTTCGGCACGGCGATCTTCCAATGCTCATTGAGGTGGCCCTGGTTGTGGCAGGCGGAGCAGGGCGGCGGTCTCCTCCACCGAGGCGGTCGGGCGGTCCAGCGCGGCCGCGAGGTTCACGGCCCGCTGCACGAGCGGCAGGTTGCCCGGACTCAGCTCGCCCTTGCGCAGGTAGAGGGCGTCCTCCAGTCCGGCCCGCGCGTTACCGCCCAGGGCCAGGCCGATGGCGGTCAGCTCCAGGTTGGCCCGGCCGATGGCGATGACCTGCCAGACACAGTCCGGCGGAAGGCGGCGCACCATCGTGAGGAGGTTGTCCGCGGTGGCCGCCATCCCGCCGGCCACCCCCAGGACGAGCGAGAACTGCAGCGGCCCGTCACTGAGCAGCCCGGCGTCTCGCAATCGCAGGCAGGCGTCGAGATGGCCGGTGTCGTAGATCTCCAGCTCCGGCTTGACCCCGAGTTCCTGCATGCGCCAGGCCAGCCGGGCCACATCGTCCGGCGGGTTGCGGAACTCCCCGGAGCCGAACGTCATCGTGCACGGATTCAGGGTGGCCATCCGGGGCCGGAGCTCGACGAGGGCGGCGCGCTCATCGAACGGCACCGCGAGTCCGACCCCGGTGGATAGCTGGATGAGGATGGGACACCGCTCCGCGATCAGGTCCATCGTCCGCCGGGCGATGTCCAGGTCCGCCGTGGGCCGGTCGCGGGCGTCGCGCAGGTGGATATGCGCGACGGACGCCCCGGCGAGGTAGGCCTGATGGACCGCCTCGGCGATCTCCTGCGGCTGCGTGGGGAGCGCCGGGTTGTCCGCCTTCGACGCGATCGGCCCGGTGGGTGCCACCGTAATGACGACGCTCATTCGCCGGTCGTGCCGGGGGCCAGGGCCAGGTTGACGGGGAGTTTCTCCGCGTGGGCGTAGGGGGTCGCCTTGTTCTCCTTGATCCAGCGCTTCTCGGCCATGGACTCGAACGGCGGCGGGATCTCGCCCTGCAGCGACCACAGGTCGAACGGCGGCTCGGTGATGGTGAACTCCCAGTCGTAGCCGCGATCCTTGACCCAGGGCGCGATGACCTGGTCGAGATTCCTGACCCACCATTCCCGGATGACCGGGCCGGGCAGGGTCCGCGCCATCTGGTCGATCTGGATCCGGACGAAGCTGCCGTGGGAATCGCCGCCCACGTAGAACGAGTCCGCTGGGACTTCTTCGAAGAGGACGACGACATAGAAGCGGGGGATGGGGACGGCGTCGTAGACCGCGGTGATCGCGCCGGCGAACTCCTTCTTGTCCGCGGGCGTGTACGCGTCGACCGGATGGTGGATCTTCCAGAGCGGCATTGCTGTTCCTCCCATGTCCGTGCTGCGTGGTCCCGGCTGCTGCGTGAGATGCGGCCCAGTGTCCGGGCTCACATCCAAGTGGCCTCAATAGAACACAGATTGAGTCTCGATACAAGACTTAGTTGCAAAATAAGACTCATGGGCGACGGCAGAGAGCACAGAGCAGAGGGCAGCGGGTAGCGGGGTGCGGGCGGTTGCTGGGTGCGGGGGGTGGTTTAGCTGGCGCGTTCGGCGGGGGGTGCCGGGCGGGGCCGATGCTGACGGGGCGCGGGGGCTGGCGCCAGGCGGCCGCGCATATCGAGTTCGGGCCGGACGTCGTCGGGGTACCCGGGACCGACGCAGAACTGGATGCCGGTGTGCACGATGGGCTGGCCGCACTCCGTGCAGATGACCTCCGGGACGACCTCGTGGCTGCCCTCCCGGTCGCCCTCGTCGTGGCGCAGGGCGACTGGCGCGCCGCCTCCGTCGTCGAGCCACTTGTCTCCCCAGGCGAGCATGGCCGCGAGGACCGGGAAGAAGTCGCGCCCCATGTCGGTGAGCAGGTACTCATACCGCGGCGGGTTGTCCTGGTAGAACCGCTTGGTCATGGCCCCCGCGTCGACCAGCTTGCCGAGCCGGTCGGACAGCGTGTTCCGGGCGATGTTCAGGGATCGCTGGAACTCGTCGAAGCGGGTGAGTCCCTGCAGTCCGTCGCGGACGATGAGCAGCGTCCAGGAGTCACCGAACACTCCGACGGCGCGCGCCAGCGAGCATGGCCACTCGGAGAATTCGCGGTTCATGCGGTCCAGTTTAGCTACTGAGTTGCAAAGGACTTCGGTATGCGGGTGGTCGGCGCCTGCAGCCGGGCGACGGCGCCACGCCGTTGGCACAACCGGCGTCCATGTCGGTCCTCATGAGTATGATTCGAGTATGAGTGACCGCAAGGCCCGTCTCACCATCACCGTGGATTCGCACCTCAGCGCCTACGCCGAGCACCTCGTCGAATCCGGCCACGCGACCTCGGTGTCCGCCGCGTTCAACGAGGCCATGGCTGAGAAGGCCTACCGGGACCGGCGCCGGCGCAGCCTGTGGAAAGCGAAAAGTGAGCAGGCTGATCCTGACCGGGTCGCCCGCATGATGGCGCACATCGACCAGCAACTCGCTCAGTGAGCACCCCAAGCCGCACACCCTTGATCCTGGACACCAGCGTGCTGACGGCGGTGGCCCGCGGGGATGCGGACATCATCGCGCTCGTCCAGGAGTACGACGCTCGCGGCCAGCCGATTGTGATCCCAGCGCTGGCCATAGCCGGGGCATCACTCGACATCCGAGGCGAGGAAGGTGACGACTTGCTGGCTGGCCTGGAACTCCTCGAGGTCGTCACCGTTGCCCCGTTAAACGGAGCCGAGCAGGCCGCCCGGCTGGCTCACCTCGTCGCGCGAACCGGTCTTGATCCCTGGGATGCGCACGTCGCCGCGATCGCGGACGTGGCGATCTGCCCGATCCTCACCCTGAACGCCGCGAAGTGGGAACACGCCTCGGCGGATCTCGATGACCCGCTGCGCATCATCGAGATCGCCGACCCGGGTGATCAAAAACCCGGCAAATAGCCGCCGTTCACAACCGACTCGCCATTCGGGGCGGGCACTGCGCCCGTCGGTGGGCGCTACGCGCATGCGCGATCATCATGCTGATTCCGTTCGCCGAGACAGGCGCATACGAGAAGCTGCGTTCGAGTGATGCCAGGGCGGCGGCAAATTCCGGCTCGCGCTCCCAGAGCAGCCTGCGCACGTAGGCGCGGTTCTCCTCGGCCCGCTCGTTTCCAGCTACCGGCACGTTGGTCCTCCGCTCCAGGAAGCTGATCTCTCGGTGCGGCGGGGTGCTGGTTCAACGGGTTCGTCGCCCGAGGGCACGCGCCGCGTATCACCCACCGTTGCGCAACCGGGCCGCGAGGTCGCCCCGGCTGGCCGCCAATCTTCCTACCGGCTAGCTGGTAGGACGATAGCGGCAGCACTCAACCGGTCGGAACGATGGCGGTAGCAGCCAGTAGCAGTGGCCGGGAGCTGCCCTGCCGGCTAGTGGCGCTACGGTTCCATTCCGGTTTCGGTCCAGCGCTCGAAGACCGCGATCTGGCCGGCGGGCCACGCGCCGTCGCAGGGCATGGTTCCGTCCTGGAGGCGCCGCAAAATGCCGGCGGCGTGGGTGCGGACGTCGTCGGCGGACGACAGGTCGAAGGCGAAGCTCATCGACTGACGGTCCCGGTCCCGGAACAGCGGCTTGATGTGGGCGTCGAAGCTGACCGGCTCGCCCGGCGCGGGCAGCGTCACCGGTGCGGCGGTGTCCTGGCCGGCCTCGGGCTCAGCGGGGGAGGGCGGGCCGCCCGGGCCCCAGTCCCAGGTCGGTACCAGGCCGGGCCCGCCGTCGGCGGCGGGCTGGGTCGCCACCCGGGAAAGCCACTCCAGGCAGGAGGCGAACGCAGAGCGGAACCCGGGGGCGGCTGGCAACCCGGCCTCGTCGGCGGCCCGGCCGGCCAGGGACACCCAGCGTGACCGCTGATCCTCGGTGAGCGGCTGACCGGAGGGCGACAGGAGGGACTGGGGCAGAGCCTTCCCGGCGCCCCGGAGGGCCGCACCCCCAAAGGCCGGGCCGCCGAGGGCAGCGGCCAGCCAGGCGGCCAGGGCCTGCGGCTGGTCCGCCGGCATGTCCGCGAACGCCGGGGCGAGCAGCGCGTCGAGCGGGATGTGCTTTTCGTGCAGCAGCCGGGCAGCCCGCGTGAGCGGGCCCAGCCCGCCCGCGTACTCGAACAGGGTCGGGCTCGGGCGGGGGGCGGGATCGGTGAACCCCACGTACCAGTGCATGCCCGAGCAGAACGGCTTGTTCCGCGAATGCCCGCAACGGCACAGCGCATAGTGCTCGGCCGAGGCGCCGTGGGCGTGCCTGACCCGCTTCCCATCGGCGCCTTCGAGCGGGATCGCGCCGGTCACCCGGTACGGGCCGTCCGCGGTGATCTCGATCGCTGGTGGCCGCTGACCGTGGCTGTCCACGTCGGCGCGGGCCTCGGTGGGGCCCAGCGCATACGACAGGGCCCCGGATGGGCAGTCGCGGGCGGCCCTGACGATCTCGTCCATCCGTCCGCCGCTGGGTGCTACGAACGGATCGTTATCTGATCGGAAAACGACGGGCAGACGGTCAGTGCAGAACCCGGAGTGCTGGCAGATGCCGCGGTTGTCGAACACCGTCACCTGCTGGCCGGGGTAGTTGTCGCGTCGGTCGGGGACCCGGGCGGGGTCTTTCGCGTCGCTGAATCCGTTCGCGTGGCAGGTCCCGTCGCAGGCGGGCTTGACCGCGGAGGCGCCGCAGCGGCACAGCGCGAGCTGTGGTGCCGCCTTGGTAGCGATCCCCAGGTGGCTGCGGACCGTCGGCACGTTCGTGACCAGGTAGGGGCCGTTGCGGGCGGCCTGGATCGAGGCTGGCAGGGAGGACTGCGCCTGCCGGAGATCGTCGCGCCACGCCGGTTCCTGGTTAGGGGGCGCGACCCGGAGCAGCACGTCCTGCAGGGCCGCGACCGCTTCAGTGAGCTCTGGGGGGCAGCTGCCGGATCGGCCGAGGCCGGCTCGCAGGCGGGTCGCCGCCAGCACGGCCTCCCGCAGCCGCCCGGCTGCAGCGGCCTCGGGCTCTCCGGCCGCGGGACGGCCGCCGGGGCCTGGGAGGTTGCGGGCCGCGCTGAGCAGTTCGCCGGCCGCACGGGTCGCCTCGGCCGGGGTTTGCGGGCCGGCGGGCATGCCGTCCAGGATCCTGGTGGCCGCGATGGCCAGGGCGTCGATGTCGGCGGCCAGCAGCCTCGGCCCGGCCGACGCCAGGGCGGCCTGCGGGGTGCCGGCACTCAGGTGTGCGGCCAGTGATGCGGCGATCTGGCGGATGGCGCCGAGCACCGGTTCCAGCTGGGCCGCGACGGCCGTGCCGCGCCCGGCGCACAGTTCGCTGCACAGCCAGGCCGCCGCGTCCAGCCGCTCGGCCAGCAGCGCCCAGGCCGCGTGCTGGTGCGGCATCAGGTAGTCGGATTCGTAGAACAGCTCGAAGCTGGGCCCGGCCGTGCGCCCCGGATACGCCGGGCCGGGCGGCAGGGTGGTGATCAGGCTGCCGAGCGGCTTGATCACCTGCACCATGAGCGCCACCGATGCGTCCGCGAGGACCTTGAGCTGGGCGTCGGTCTCGGTGGTGTGCGCGAAGAACCGCCCGAACAGCTGGAGCAGGATCTCGTAATTGACGTTGAACAGGTCGGTGACCCGCGCGGTCAGCGGGTCGGCGATCACGGGCACCGCGTCGGCCCGGTCGTGCGGGCGGACGTTCGCGGCCATCACCGGCCGGGCCGGCTCGAATCCGGGGTTGGCCTCCCGCATCTGCTGGTACTCGTCCAGGATCGCGACGAACTGGCCGAAGTGCGCGTCGCGCCAGTGCCCCTGTGGGCCCTCGCCCTGCTCCACGATTTCCTCGACCGCCGCGCAGGCGCTGTCCAGCCCGGTGACCGGCAGGAGGTTGGGCCAGCCGAACAGCGCCGGGGTGGCCTGCGCGCGGGGCGGGCCGGTGAACAGCCAGTCCTCCCCGTACTTCCCGGTCAGGTGCCGGAAGCCGGCCTCGATCGAGCGGTACAGGTGCCCGACGGTGGCGAAGTCCTGGGGCGTAGGGACGATGTCACGCGGGCTCACGCTCGGCATGGCGGTCTGCATGGCGGCCAGGCCCTCGGCGTCCTGCAGATCCATGCCCTCCGGGCGCTCCAGGTACATGAAATGCCGCAGGGCCTGGTCACCGAACGGCAACAGGGCCAGCTGTACCCCGGCGGGGTAGTGCCCGGCCGGGGCGGGCAGGTTCGGCCGGGACAGGTGCGGGGCCATGCCGATCGCCGAGAGCAGGTTGTGCACCAGGGCCAGATGCAGCATCTCTCCCGCGGCCACGCTCAGGATCTGCCGCTGCCAGCGCGTGACGGCGGCCAGCTCGTCCGGGGTCAGCCCCTCGTCCTCGGATTCTTTGAGCGAGAACGCGGCGAACAGGTACTGGCACATGATCCCGTGCTCGAGTTCGGCCGCCTCGCACAGCATGTAGATCAGGGCTTCGCGGTGCTCGATGACGAACGGGGCCTCCGGGGCCGCGGTCCCGCCCCGGGTTTCCAGCAGACGGGCCAGCGGACCCTCGCCACCTGCGGTGGCGGCCTGGTTGGCCTGGTCGGTGGTCATGAGTTCTCCCCGATGTCGTCGTGGCCCGTGGCCCGCGCCCGCCCGGGGCCAGGGATAGGCCGTGCTGGTCCATCACCGGCCTCGCGCAGCTCACATTCCTTGGTCCTGCCCGCGAAGCGGGGCGCGGACGCCGGGCGGCCCGATCCGGTTCCCGGCCGGTACGATCGGCCGCGATGGACATTGAGGTCCGGCACCTGCGTTATTTCGTCGCGGTCGCCGAGGAAGGCAGCTTCACCGCCGCGGCCCGGCGGGTGCACATCACCCAGCAGGTGCTGAGCACCCAGATCCAGCAGCTCGAAACGATCCTGGGTGTCCAGCTCCTGGAGCGCAGCAGCCGCGGCGCGTCGGTCACCGCCGCGGGGGCCAGCTTCCTGGACGGAGCGCGTTCCACCCTGGCCGAACTGGACCGGGCCGCGTCTGCTGCCCGCAACTCGGCCCACGCGATCGGGGGCGTGCTGCCCGTGGGCCTGAGCGTCGCGGCCGGCGGCGACCTCCCGACGCAGATCCTCGCGGCGTTCCAGCGTGAGGAACCCGGGGCCGATGTCCGGCTGAACTCGTTCGAGCTCACCCATCCGGCGGGCGGCCTGCTGGACCGCAGCACCGATGTGGCCTTCGTCCGCCCGCCGATCCGCGCGGCCGGCATCAAGCTCGCCACCCTGGCCGAGGAACCCCGGGTGTGGGTGCTGCCTTCTGGCCATCCGCTCGCTGGCCGGGACCGCCTGCTCCTGAGCGATACCGAGGCGCTGCCCTGGATCGCCGCCGCGGCCGCGACCGACGGCTGCCACCCCACGGCCTGGCGGGACGACTGGCTTCTCAGCCCACGCCCGAGCGGAGCGCCGCCAGTCATCGGGGCCACCGCCCGGACCATCGACGAGTGGCGCGAACACGTGGTCGCAGGCCGTGGGGTCAGCCTCTGCCCCGCGTCGGCCGAGACGCACCACGCGCGGCCGGGTATCACGTTCGTCCCGAGCAGTGGTGTGCCGGCCACCCCGCTGTGCGTGGCCTGGCGCGCTGACGACAGCAGCCCCGCCGTGCAGCGTTTCGTCGCGGTCGCGAGAGAGACGGCCGGGACCGTAGGTGTGGACTGACGCTTGGCGTTCGCTCACTGACGCAATCCTGGGCGAATAGTGCTGCTCAGCGCCAACAGTTAGCGCGGATAGCCTGACAGCCAGGACCCGGTGATGGCGCTATTTACCCTGCTCAGGACGTCGGGTGGCCGGGTGAATGAGGCGACCTTGGCTGGTCGCTACGCTGCCGGCTGAATTTTGTGGTGCCATGGAATGGCCAGCTGCTGACTGGAGGCGTAGCACCTCGGCGCTGTTGGCGGTCTTTATTGGGGGGAGCAGGTGTCGAGCGGAAGGTGAACCTATGCGACATCTCATCGGGATCCTCCTGGCGGTTGTCATGGCCGGAGTGCTGTTCTTCGTCGGCGCGTGGGGATACCTGCGGCTGACGGCGCTCACCACCCCCCTGTCCCAGATGCCGGCCGGCGGTGGCTCTCTGCTTTCCGATCACCACATGCTCGCCGGGCTGGCTGCCGTGGCGGGCACCGGCCTGCTGGCCGGGATCCTGATCGCCGCGCCGCGGATCTCGCCCCTCGCCGCCGGGCTCCCCGGGCTGCTGCTACTCGGCTTGACGGTGCTGTACCTGGTCAGCGTCCGGCACGCGGTGCAACTGATCCCGCTGAAGTCCCATCCATATGGGGCAGGTTTCGAGGCCATGCTCTTTCATGGGATCCTCGGGGCGGCCGGCCTGGCGATGATCGTCCCGATGTTCGTGCCGTCCAGGTGGCGTACTCGCAGGATTCCCGAGTCCGAGCTGATCGGAGATCCCGAGTACATCCCGGGCTTCGGCGGGATCACCGAACCGCTGCTGCCGCGGGACCCGGCCAGTTACCCAGAACAGGGCGCTCAGGCCGGTCCGGCTAGCCCTGTGCCCAGCGTCGACCACCAGGTATTGCCCAGCGGTCTCCCGCGCCGGCTGCCGGGCCTCCCGCGACGGCTGCCGACCTGATCGTCTTCCTCGGGCGT
>DASQRM010000103.1:0-2972 GCA_035642895.1 Streptosporangiaceae bacterium
GCCGACCAGCGAGAACCGTCCGCGCCAGCCCTCATGCGCGTACAGCGAGATGCCGCCTGGCTTGTCCGGGAACATGGACGCGGTCTCGGCGTAGATCCAGGCCTGGAGCATGCCGACCGCGGCCGAGATGGCCCACAGCGCCACCGCGCCCCAGGTACCGAGCGCACCCATCGAGAACCCGAGGGACGCGATCAGGAAGCCCGGGTTGCAGAGGGCTATGACGAACCCGTCCCACCAGCGCAACGATTTGAGCAGGTGCCGTTCTTCAACGAGAGCCTCAGCCATCCGGGGCACCTCCGTCCACCACAGGTAAACTCTGTGTAGCACCGAACGGCCGGCCGTGTCTATATCCATCGTGCCTGCGTATCTGTCCGGCTACCGCGCGCTGCCCCGCCGTGCCCCTATGCACGGTCTCAGGGCCGGCTGGCTTCCGGCCCTCGCCGGGGCCTGTCCCGGCCGTCCGGGAAGATCTACAATGCGAGCGTGCGCGGTGCCTTGATCACCGTCCGCTGTGACTGCGGCGGGATCGGATACGTTCCGTACGGTGAGCGGTGGGAATGCCCCACCTGCCATCGTCGCTGGAACACGGGCCAGATCCCGGCCGAGGAGTACTGGGGGATCATGCGCGACATGCGCCGGACGCGCATCAACGTGCTCGCCACCGCGCTGGGCCTGATCCTCCCGATCCTGATCCTGACGGCCGTGGCCGGTATCAGGATCCTGGCGCTGCTGCCGGTCGTGATGGGCTTCTGGTTCCTGTTCTACATGCCCAGATGGCGGCGTCGGGTCAGACTGCAGGCCAGGAACCTGCAAAGGTGGCAACTCCACCCCGAGTAACCCCCACCTCAATCCCGTTCATCTCCGTGAAACCCCGCGCCACCCCCACGCCCGCCAGCCTGCAACCCCGCGCCCGCCCGCCGCCGCGCCCGCCCGCTGGAACGCCATGAAACCCCGGATCCAGTGCGCTCTTACGCGTGAAACCCCAGTTCCATAGCGTAAGAAGGGCCGTGCTCGAGGCCGTGCGGACTAGGCTGGCCGGCCGGTGAAGGAGATGGGCAGCCGAACGGGCCCGGTATTTCCGCTGTCGGGAAGCCAGACTGCCTCTCCCGCGGGACGCGGGTCACCGAGCCGGCCGGCCAGCACGGTCAGGGCCGTGGCCATGTCGGCCCGCGCCACGTAGTGCCCGAGGCAGTAGTGAATCCCGCCGCCGAACCCGAAATGGGGCGGCCGCCCGGTCGCGGTGATGTCGAATTCCCCGCTGCCTGCCTGCGCGACGTCCGTTCCCGCCGATTCGCAGAACAGGTGGATCGTGGTCCCGGCCTTGATGTCGAGACCGTCGAAGGTGAAGTCGGCCAGGGCTTCCCGGGTCACCCAGGTCGTAGTGGGCCGGACCCGCATGACCTCCTCGACCGCGGCGGCCCCGAGCTCGGGATGCTCGCCGAGCAGCTGCCACTGACCGGTGTGCTCCAGGAAGACCTGCATGGCCAGGCCGAGCTGGTTCCTGGTGGTGTCGAAACCGCCGAAGATCAGCAGCACGAGCGCGTCCCGCAGCTCGGCCCCGGTCAGGCCGGTCCCGGTCAGGCCGTCTCCTGCCACGCCGCCCTCGTCTGCCTGGGACTTCACCAGGCTAGTCACCAGGTCGTCGCGCGGATCGCGCCGCCGCGCGGCGATCACCGCGTCGGCGTAGTCGTAGAGCGCGGCGAGCGCCGCCTCGATCCGGGGCAGATGCTCGCGGATCCGCACCCCCATGGCCAGCCCTACCGTCGCCGACTCGGCCGCGATCGTGGGCCACTCCTCCTCGGCGATGCCGAGCATGATCGCGATGACCCGGGCCGCGTAGGGCTCGGCGAAATCGGCCATGAACTCGCACCGCCCGGCTCCCGCGAACGAATCCGCCAGCTCCCCGGCCAGATCGCCGAACCGGGGACGCAGGGCCTCGACCATCCGGCGGGAGAAAGCCGGGCTGAGCAGGCGGCGCATCCTGTGATGCGCCTCGCCCTCCAGGTTGAGAACCCAGCTAGCCCACCAGTCCGCGAACGGCCCGGAGGTGATCCCGTGGTGGGCGGGCCACAACCTGCTGCCCTGGCGCAGGGCCGGGTGCCTGATCAGCCGGGACACCTGGTCGTACCGCAGCACCGCCACGCCGTAGCTGGTCCGCGCGTACCAGCCGGCCTCCCGTGCCCGCCGGACCTCGGCCGAGGTGACGCAAAAGGCCGGATCGGCGACCTCGAAGTACGGCACCGCGGGATCCGGTGTCCGGGTGATCATGGCTCCTCGGGCCCTTACCAGGGCTAATTCCGTGACGCTCTCACTGGCCCTCTGCACTGGGCCCACTCCACCCACATGCCTACCTGGCACCGTCGGTGCTTGTCCAGGCCCGAACGGCACCGTCCCAGGTCATCAAGAAAACTTTGTTCACTGCCAGGAAACAAGGCGACCGCGGACGCCTGCCCGCGTCAGGTCGAGGGCGTTATCGACTTGATCGAGAGGAACTGGATCGGCAGCTCCACCAGGGCCGCGGGGCCGTGCGGGACGCCGCCGATGAACTGCAGCACGTCGCCGGACTCCAGCAGGTAGCGGGAACTGCCGTAGCCGTACTCCATCCGGCCCGACAGCATGTAGATCAATTCGGTGCCCGCGTGCTGGTAGAGCGGGAAGGTGTTGCTCCGTTCGGTCAGGGTGACCCGCAGCGGCTCGAGGGTGTTGCTAGGCGCGCGCATGATGCCGAGCGATTCGTAGCGGTGGCCGACTCCCGAGCCCTTGTGCTCGATGTCGAGGCCCCGGCCCGCCTTGACGAACATGACGTCCTGCTCTTCGTTCAGGCCGCGGAAAAACGCGGTCACCGGGACCTGGAGCGCCTCGGAAAGCCGGGCCAGCGTGGCCAGGCTGGGCGACGCCTGGGCGTTCTCGATCTTCGACAGCATGCCCTTGGACAAACCGCTCTGGGCGGCGAGTTGTCCCACCGTCCACCC
>DASQRM010000104.1:0-37167 GCA_035642895.1 Streptosporangiaceae bacterium
TCGCGGTCGGTCAGGGTCATCGCCGGGGCCACGGTGACCGAGTCCCCGGTGTGCACGCCCATGGGGTCGATGTTCTCGATCGAGCAGACCACCACCACGTTGTCGTGACGGTCGCGCATCAGCTCGAGCTCGAACTCCTTCCAGCCGAGGATGGACTCCTCTAGCAGCACCTCGGTCACCGGGCTGGCGTCCAGCCCGGCCCCGGCGAGGCGGCGCAGGTCGCCCTCGGCGCGCGCGATGCCCGAGCCCGACCCGCCCAGGGTGAAGGACGGCCGGATGACCACCGGATAGCCGAGATCGGCCGCGGCGGCCAGGCACTCGTCCATGGTGTGGCAGATGTGGCTGCGCGGCACCTCGCCGCCGAGCCCGGTGACGATGTCCTTGAACCGCTTCCGGTCCTCACCGGCCCTGATGGTCTCGATACCGGCCCCGATCAGCTCGACGCCGTACTTGGCCAGAATGCCCGCCTCGTGCAGCTCGACGGCCGCGTTCAGCGCGGTCTGCCCGCCGAGCGTGGGCAGCACGGCGTCGGGCCGCTCCTTGGCGATGACCTTCTCCAGCACCTCCTGGGTGATCGGCTCGACGTAGGTGGCGTCGGCGAACTCCGGGTCGGTCATGATCGTGGCCGGGTTGGAGTTGACCAGGCTGACCCGGATGCCCTCCTGGCTCAGCACCCGGCAGGCCTGGGTGCCCGAGTAGTCGAACTCGCAGGCCTGCCCGATCACGATCGGCCCGGACCCGATGACGAGTACCGAGCGCAGGTCCTCACGCCTGGGCATGCGCACCTCCCCTGGCGCCGTCCATCAGCGCGCAGAACTCGTCGAACAGCCCGGACGCGTCGTGCGGGCCCGGCGCGGCCTCGGGGTGGTACTGGACGCTGAAGGCCGGCCGGTCCAGCAGCCTCAGGCCCTCGACCACGCCGTCGTTGAGGTTGACGTGGGTGATCTGGGCCGGGCCGAAATCGGTGGCGAACGTCGCGCCCGGCCCGGTGCTGCCGTGCTCGGCGCCCTGCTGCCCGGGCCAGCCTTCGGCGGCGCGCTGGCCGGGCCGGCCTCCCGCGGCGGCAGGCATGGCCACCGCAAAGCCGTGGTTGTGGCTGGTGATGTGCACCTGCCCGGTCGCGAGGTCCTTGACCGGCTGGTTCACCCCGCGGTGCCCGAAGCGGAGTTTGTAGGTGCCCAGGCCGAGCGCGCGACCCAGGACCTGGCTGCCCAGGCAGATGCCGAAGACCGGGACGCCGTGGGCGAGCACGCCGCGGACCGCGTCCACCGCGTAGCCGGCCGCGGCCGGGTCGCCGGGCCCGTTGGAGAAGAACACGCCATCCGGCCCGAGGGCGAGGATGTCCTCGGTGGTACTGGCCGCCGGGAGCACGGTGACCTGGCAGCCCCGCCGGGCCATGGCCTGCGGCGTGGCGGTCTTGATGCCCAGGTCCACGGCCGCGACCTGGTAGCGGACCGATACCCCGTCTGGCGGGGAAACCGTGTAGGCGGCCTCGGTGGACACCTCCCGGGCCAGGTCGGCGCCGATCATCTGCGGGCTGCCCAGGACCCGCTCGCGGAGCGCGTTGGGGTCCGCGGAGCCGGTGGCGATGCCGGCCCGCATTGCCCCGCGTTCGCGCAGGTGCCGGGTCAGCGCCCGGGTACCGGTGATCGCGATCGCGGTGATGCCCTGGGCGCGCAGTTCCTCGTCCAGACTCCGCTGCGACCGCCAGTTCGAGGCCAGCCGGGCCGGCTCGCGGACCACGTACCCGCTCACCCAGATCCGCCGCGACTCGGGGTCCTCGTCGTTTATCCCGGTGTTGCCGATGTGCGGGGCGGTCATCGCCACGATCTGGCGGGCGTAAGACGGGTCGGTCAGCGTCTCCTGGTAGCCGGTCATGCCGGTGTTGAAGACCATCTCGCCGAAGGTCTCGCCGTCCGCGCCGAACGCGGTCCCGCGGAAGGTGGTGCCGTCCTCCAGGACCAGGATCGCGGGGCCGCCCGCCCCCGTGGACCCTGCACTCAGGGACCCGGCCATCAGGCGAGCTTCCCGTCGAGGACGGTGGGCGTCCCGCGCAGGAACGTGGCGACCACCCGGCCCGGCAGTTTCATCCCCCGGAACGGGCTGTTCCGGCTCCGGGAGGCGTGCGCGCGCGGGTCCACCGTGTCGCGCGCCGACGGGTCGTAGAGCGTCAGGCTGGCGGGCAGCCCCGCGGCCAGCGCGCGCTCCGGGCCGGGCAGCCGGCCGATGCGGGCCGGGCGCCGGGCCATCCGGTCAGCTACCCCGGCCCAGTCGAGCAGGCCGGTGTCGACCATGGCCTCCTGCACCACGCGCAGCGCCGTTTCCAGGCCGGTCATGCCGAACGCGGCCGTGTCCCACTCGGTTTCCTTGTCCTCCACCGGATGAGGCGCGTGGTCGGTGGCCACGCAGTCGATGGTGCCGTCGGCCAGGCCCTCGCGCAGCGCCGCCACGTCCGCCGGGGTGCGCAGCGGCGGGTTGACCTTATAGACGGGGTCATAGCCGGCCGCCAGGGAATCGGTCAGCAGCAGGTGGTGCGGGGTCACCTCGGCGCTGACCCGCCAGCCCTTGCTCTTCGCCCAGCGGATGATCTCCACCGATCCGGCCGTGGACACGTGACAGACGTGCAGGGCCGAGCCGACGTGCGCGGTGAGCAGGCAGTCGCGGGCGATGACGGCCTCCTCGGCCACGGCCGGCCAGCCGGTCAGCCCGAGGCGACCGGACATCTCCCCCTCGTTCAGCTGCGCGCCCTCGGTGAGCCTGGGTTCCTGCGCGTGCTGCGCGATCACCCCGTCGAACGCCTTCACGTACTCCAGGGCCCGGCGCATCAGCACGGCGTCGGACACGCACCGCCCGTCGTCGGAGAACACCCGGACCCGCGCCGCGGAATCGGCCATCGCACCCAGTTCGGCCAGGCGCGTTCCGCCCAGGCCCAGGGTGACCGCGCCGACCGGGTGCACGTCGCAGTGCCCCGCCTGCCGCCCGAGCCGCCAGATCTGCTCCACCACGCCCGCCGTGTCCGCCACCGGGTCGGTGTTGGCCATCGCGTGCACGGCGGTGAACCCGCCCAGCGCCGCCGCCTGGGTACCGGACGCCACGGTCTCGGCATCCTCTCGGCCCGGCTCGCGCAGGTGGGTATGCAGGTCCACCAGACCCGGCAGGGCGATGAGGCCCGCCGCGTCCAGCACCTGGGCCCCGGGCGGCGCGGGGCCGTCGCCGATGCTGTCGATCAGGCCGTCGCGGATCACGATGTCGGCGGGGCCGCCGTCCAGCGGCCGCGCGCCCCTGATCAGCCAGACCCCCTGGCTCGTGCTCATGCCGCTCTCCTTCGTACCTGCCTGCGCTCGGCTTCCGGCCGGCCCGCGGACCGGGTCATGGCTGCACCTCGGCCCCGCCGAGCAGCAGGTACAGCACGGCCATCCGCACGCTGACCCCGTTGGCCACCTGCTCCACGATGGTGGACCGGGCCGAGTCCGCCACGTCGGCGGCGATCTCGACCCCCCGGTTCATCGGGCCCGGGTGCATCACGATGGCCTGGTCGGGCAGCTGCGCCATCCGGGTGCCGTCGAGCCCGTAGCGCCGGCTGTACTCCCGCACGCTCGGGAAGTACGCGGCGTTCATCCGCTCCTGCTGCACCCGCAGCATCATGACCACGTCACTCTTGGGGATCGCGGCGTCGAGGTCGTAGCCGACGGAACACGGCCAGGCGCCGACAGCCACCGGGAACAGCGTCGGGGGCGCGACCAGGGTGACCTCGGCTCCCAGGGTGCTCAGCAGCAGCACGTTGGACCGGGCCACCCGGCTGTGCAGGATGTCGCCCACGATGGTGACCCGCAGCCCGTCGAGGGCCTCACCGCCGGGGCGGCCGAACTTGCGCCGGATGGTGAACGCATCCAGCAGGGCCTGGGTGGGATGCTCGTGCGCGCCGTCGCCCGCGTTGACCACGGTCCCGCGCACCCAGCCCGCGAGCCGGTGCGGCGCGCCCGAGGCACTGTGCCTGATCACGACGGCGTCCGCGCCCATGGCCTCCAGGGTCAGCGCCGTGTCCTTCAGGCTCTCGCCCTTGGCCACGCTGGACCCTTTGGCCGAGAAGTTGATCACGTCTGCGGACAGCCGCTTGGCCGCGGCCTCGAACGAGATCCTGGTCCGGGTGGAGTCTTCGAAGAAGAGGTTGACCACCGTGCGCCCGCGCAGCGTCGGGAGCTTCTTGATGGGCCGGTCGGCCATCCGGGCCAGCTCGTCGGCGGTGTCCAGGATGAGCAGCGCATCGTCCCGGCTCAGGTCGGCCGCGGAGATCAGGTGGCGGTTCACGCGCCGCCCCCGGCCTGCCCGATGATCACCGCATCCTGGCCATCCACCTCGGTCAGGAGCACCCGCACGACCTCCTGCTTGGAGGTGGGCAGGTTCTTGCCGACGTAATCCGGCCGAACCGGGAGCTCGCGGTGCCCACGGTCGATCAGGACGGCCAGCTGGACCGCCCGGGGCCGGCCGAGGTCGTTGAGCGCGTCGAGGGCCGCCCGCACGGTCCGGCCGGAGTAGAGCACGTCATCGACGATCACCACAACCGCCCCGTCGATGCCCTCGGGAGGCACTTCGGTACGGCCGAGCGCCCGGGCCGGCCGCAGCCGGAGATCGTCCCGGTACATGGTGATGTCCAGTGACCCGTGGGGTACCGGACGTCCCTCGACCTGCTCGATGCGCTCGGCCAGGCGCCGGGACAGCGGGACGCCGCGGGTGGGGATGCCCAGCAACAGCACGTCGGCTGCGCCGTCGGTACGTTCGAGGATCTCGTGCGCGATGCGGGTGAGCGCCCGGCCGATCTCGGCGGGCTCCAGGACCGTCTTCGGGACCGCCGTCTTCGGATCCGGGGGGTCGGGCCTGGCTGGGCCGCCACCCGCCGCGCCGTCCACCCCCGCAGCCTGATTCCGGGCAGGATGCAGTGCATGCATGCCACGGACCTCCTTTCCCGCCTCACGGGACGGGTCTTAAAGGATGATCTGTCCGGCCTACGGTACCAGGAGGGAGAGCCGTGACGTGGGACGCCACGGCGTGGCGGCCGGGACTCACACCGGCCGGGGAACAGGTGGCGCCCCGGGCTGGCGCCGGCCCGGGGGAACCGGTGGCGCCCCGGGCTGGCGCCGGCCCGGAAAGTGAGTCCCCCGGCTGCGGCGTGGATTGGGTGACGATGAGTGATTCGTGTCACACTGAGAAGACGGATGAGCGATACTCGCGAAAGCCAGCCGGGTGCGGCCGCCAGAACAGCCAGAATGCCTGTCCCAGTGGACTTTGCGGGATTTGTGTCTAGACGTCTGGGCGATCAGTACCGGCCTGGGTGCAGGCGACGAGACGCGTAAGTTGACCCGCTTTTTGCTATTCGGCTTGACCTGGTCGCGCTTGCGGCCTACCGTCACTGTCCGTAACCGTTACTGAAAGCGACGATCTGGCCGGGGGGCCGACGACATGCCATCTGAATACGCCAAGACTCTCGGCGCACGCTTGCGTGCCATCCGTACTCAGCAGGGACTGTCCCTGCATGGAGTGGAGGAAAAGTCACGCGGCCGGTGGAAAGCCGTGGTCGTGGGCTCGTACGAGCGCGGCGACCGCTCGGTGACCGTGCAGAAGCTCGCCGAGCTAGCCGAGTTCTACGGCGTGCCCGTATCCGAGCTGCTGCCCGGCGATTCGGCGCCCGCCCCGCTGGCGCCATCGCCGAAGCTGGTCATCGACCTGGAGCGGATGGCCCAGCTCCCCAAGGACAAGGCTGGACCCCTGGCGCGGTACGTGGCCACGATCCAGAGCCAGCGCGGCGACTACAACGGCCGGGTGCTGTCCATCCGGCAGGAGGACCTGCGGTCACTCGCGGTCATCTACGACAAGTCGCCGATTGACCTCACCGAAGAGCTGATCAGCTGGGGTGTCCTCGACTCCGAGGCTCGAGGCGCAGTCGAGGCCTTCTGACCCAGGTTGGCCCCCTTGGGCGGCCTGCCGGCCATTGGCTGGCAGGCCGCTGGCGTCCTCGGACTCGTGCCCGCCAGCGGCCCAGCGGGGCACTGGGGCACCGGGACGACCGGGCGGCGCCTAGCCGGCCGGGCGGAGGGGCAGAGCCGGCTGGCCCGGCAGCCCGAGCGCTTCCTCGGCCAGATTCAGGAACGTTTCAGCGTCCCTGAGCAGATCATCAGCTTCCCGGGCGGACACCGCCCGAAGCAGCCCCGCTTCCGCGGCGGCCCGCTTGCCTGCTCCCGCGGCAAAGAACGCCGCCCATTCCGACAGCGCGGGCTCCACCCGCGGCAGCAACTCCCAGACGCTGTGCGGGGCTTTTCGCCGGGGGCTCTGCCCCGGGCCCATCTTCACCGCCACGATCGCGGCCGCGGCCCGCAGCGCAGCGAGGTGCGCTCCCACGTACCGCGTGCCCGGACTGGCTTCGCTCGCGGCGTCAGCCAGCCCACGGCGGGCCGATTCAATGAGATTCAGCGCCGCAGGCGCTATACGGCAGCGTGGCTGGCCTGGTCGTACTGACATGACCGTACTCATGGCCTTCCTTCCGTCGCGGAGCCAGGATCAGGCGGGTGTTTCGCCGCACGCCGCCCGACCCCGGCCCGGCCGCCCAGGATGAGGGGGGACGTCCCGGCGGTCCCGCTAGTTATTCGAACATAGGTTCGCTTCGTTGTCCAGCTAGTTGTATCTGAGTTCGAAAGTAGCGAGCGGGTCCGACAAAACGCTGCGGCGCCCGGACGGCGGGCGCGCTCGCGTACGCTTGCGCGGGTGCGAGCTGGCCCAGAGCTGCTGGAATTCGGCAAAGCACGCTTTCTCGCGGAACTTGGCGTCCTGACCAACGTCTATGCGGCGGCCATGCGGCCCCCGCAGCAGCAGCTGCCCGGGCGCCAGGCGATCATGGAACGGCACGCGGGCTTCCCCTCGTTCCGCTGCGTGGTCATGACCCTCCCGGACGATCCCGGGCACGCGCCTGCCGAACTGCGGACGCACTCGGGCCGCAACCGGCTCACGGTCCTCGGCTTCGCCTATGGCTTCCACGGCACCAACGGCCAGTGGTGGCACGACCTGGTGCGCAGCGCGCTGACCTCGGCAGGCGGCCGTGACCTCGCCCAGGCCTGGCTGGCCGACTCGTTCGAGGTGGCTGAGGTGCACGTTCATCCCGCCTACCAGGGGCGCGGGATCGGCCGGGCCATGGTGCCCGGGCTGGTCCACTCCCGGCTGGAACGCACGGCGCTGCTGTCCACCCAGGACACCGACAGCCGGGCCCGCCGTCTCTACCGGGGCCTGGGCTTCAACGACCTGGTGACCGGATACCGGTTCCCCGGAACCGACCCGCCGTATGCGCTGATGGGCGCGACGCTGCCGCTGCCGCTGCGGCCGGGCCGACCGCCCGGGTCAGGTCGCTAACGCCGGGCTGCTGGCGTCCGGCCGCTCACCCCGGGACCGGCGGGTCAGCCTTCCGCGGCCAGCCGGACCCGGGCGGGACGCACGCTGCCGCCCGCGGCGCGCCCGGCCAGCCCGAGACGCTCGTAGATCTCCACGGTCGCGCGGGAGCCGTTGAGCGTGTAAAAGTGCAGCCCCGGGGTGCCCTCGGCCAGCAAGCGCTCGCACATGGCCGCGGCGTACTGGACGCCGATCTCCCGCACCGCCGCACCGTCGCCCTCGGCCGCCCGCACCTGGTCCCCCAGCGCCCCCGGGAACCGGGCGCCGGACAGCACGACGATCCGCTCCAGCGTGCGCAGGCTGGTGATCGGCATGATCCCCGGAATGATCGGCACCTCGCAGCCGGCGGCCGCCACCCGGTCCCGCAGCCGCAGGTAGTCCTCCACGTAGAAGAACATCTGGGTGATCGCGAAATCGGCACCCGCCCGGCACTTGCGCACGAAGTACTCGGTATCGGAGTCGAGGTCGGGGGAACGCGGGTGCCCTTCGGGGAACGCGCCCACGCCCACGCAGAAGTCACCCGAGGCCCGGACCAGCCGGACCAGGTCCTCCGCGTACTCCACGCCCTGCGGGTGCCTGACCCACTCGGCGTTGGGGTCGCCCGCAGGGTCGCCGCGCAACGCCAGCACGTTGCGCACGCCGACCGCCGCGTACGAGCCGATGACGCGGCGCAGTTCGGCCACGGAGTGGTCGACCGCCGTGAAATGCCCCACCGGGGTGAGCGTCGTTTCCGCGGCGATCCGCCCGGTCATCCGGACGGTCCGGTCCCTGGTCGAACCGCCCGCCCCATAGGTGACCGAGACGAACGTGGGACGCAGCGGCTCCAATTGCCGGATCGCCCGCCACAGCCGCCGCTCGGCGTCCTCGGTCTTGGGCGGCATGAACTCGAACGAGTACGACTCACCGCCCGAGGCCAGCAGGTCACGGATGGCTGGCGCACGGTGCAGGACCCCGGATGGCATGTCCCCAGGCTAGTCCGCCGGGGGCCGGCCCGTCGCGGCGCGACCGGCGGCGGCCCCGCGTGCCCAGCAGACCGCCGCGGGCCGACCGGATCAAAAGCGCACAAACCCAGCTAACGGCCCGTTCGTGGCCGGCCCTGCTCCGCGTCGGGCCGTTCTCGCCCGGCCCGTCAGCGGCTTACCGCGCTCCGGGCCGGGACACCGCGCAGGAGACGCGGCGCCCGGCCCTCAGAACGCGAGGGCCTGGGCCCGCCGGTTCACCTCGGTGCGGCGATTCTCGATCATCGCCTGGATCGGCGTCCCGGGCAGCGAGTCGTCGGCCGTGAACAGCCAGCGCAGCGCCTCCGGGTCGTCGAACCCGCAGTCGTACAGCACGGTGAGGGTGCCATGCAGCCCCTTGATGATGGTGCCGCCATCGACGAAGGCAGCGGGGACCGCGGTCGTGCCGTCCGGCCGCTGGACAGCCAGCAGCTTGCGGTCACGGAACAGCTGCTTGAGCCTGCCCGGCGGGATACCGAGCCGGTCAGCGGCTTCAGGGAGTGTGAGCCAGTCGCCGACGAGCGCGTCGGCCGGGGGGTCAATCTGTGCCACGTTTCCGAATTTCCCACGCTGCGGCCCGGGTCAAACCCGGACACGCCAGTCTCGTCAGTTCTCTTCCAGGATTGAGGCCGCCGGTGATCACGTCATGGCCGTGTCCCGTACCGGCACATCGGGGTCGGCCAGCCGGGTGATATCCACGGTCTGGCCCGCTTGCATGAGCCTGCGTCCCTGCAGCATGTCCCGGGGCCGCCCCACCGTGAGAACAGCGACCAGCCGGTCAGGCCCAGCCGATTCAGGGCCCGCCGTCCCGGCCACCCAGCACGCCGCCCAGCGCTCCTCAGCCGGATCACCGCGCCAGACGAGATGGTCCTCGCGTTCATGGTGGCCCACGTACTGGACCATCCGGCCGAATTGCTCAGACCAGAAATAGGGCACCGGGTCGTAGTCCTGCTCGGCGCCGAGCGCATTGGCCGCGGCCACCGTCGGCGAGTGCAGGGCGGTATCCCAGTGCTCCACCCGCAGCCGCCGGCCGTAGCGGCCGGACCAGAACGCGGCGCAGTCGCCGGCCGCGTAAACCCCGGGCACGGAGGCCCGCAGGCGGCTGTCGACGACGATCCCGTTGCCCAGGTCCACGCCGGATCCGTCCAGCCAACCCGTGCAGGGGCGGACCCCGACCGCGGTCACGATCAGGTCGGCGTCCAGCCACTCGCCGCCGGGCAGGGCCAGGCCGCCCTCCTGGACCGATTCCACCGGCTGGCCGAGCCGCAGGTCCACGCCGGCTGCGGCGTACCAGGGCACCATCGCCGCCCCGGCCACCTCGCCCAGGGCCGCGGCCGCGGGGGTCGCGGCCGCCTCCAGGACGGTGACGTCGCACCCGCGGGCCACGGCGGCTGTGGCGAGTTCCGCCCCGATCCAGCCGGCCCCCACGATGGCCAGCCGGGTCCCCGGCTGCAGCCGGGCCCGGATGTCCAGGGCGTCGTCTAGGGTGCGCAGGACATGCTGGCGGCCGGGGCCGGGCAGCCGCACCGGCGCGGCCCCCGTCGCCACGATCAGGCGGTCGAAGCGGTACTCGCCGCGCTCGCTGCGGACCGTCCGCCCGGCCAGGCCGGTGGCGGCCTCGTCGAGCCGCAGGTCCAGCCGGAGAGCGGCCGCGTCGGTGTCCAGCGAGGTCGAGTCCAGCTCGCCCATCATCAGCTTCTTGGACAGCGGCGGGCGGTCGTAAGGCGGATGGGGCTCCGCGCCGAGCATGGTGATCTGGCCGGGATACCCCTCGGCCCGGAGCTCGGCTGCGGCGCGCGAGCCGGCCAGCCCGCCGCCGACGATCACTATCCGGTCGATCTGCACGAGCACCTAGGCTAGAGGTGCGCGGGCCTGATCTGGCCCAGACGGGGGTGATGGGGCGGCCCCCGGACCCGGTTTGCGGACGGGCACGTGCCGCTTTCCGCCCGGGCCCTAACGGGGCCACCGCGTCCCGGCCAAGCAGTGATCACAGCCTGGCCGGAGAAACCCGCAGCTAGACGGGATAACCCCGCTAACTTTGTTACGCCCGGTCACCGCGCGACACCGTGCAGGTGTTCTCAGCGCCCGGAGGGATAGGCGGCCATACAATCGAGCCGATGGACACGACGCTGGCGCGCCCACCCGTCGGCCGGCTCCTGGATGGCCGGTACCGGGTTGAGTCCCTTATTGCCACGGGCGGGATGGCCACCGTCTATCTGGGCACCGATACCCGGCTGGACCGCACCGTAGCGCTGAAGATCATGCATGCGGAACTGGCCAACGACGAGGATTTCGTCCGCCGGTTCGTCGGTGAGGCCCGGTCGGTGGCCCGCCTTTCGCACCCCAACGTGGTCGGCGTGTACGACCAGGGCGCCGACGGGCGCACGCTCTACCTGGCCATGGAGTACGTGCCCGGCCGCACGCTGCGCGACCTGCTGAATGAGCAGGGCAGCCTCGGCCCCCGCGAGGCCCTGGACATCATGGAGGGCGTGCTGGGGGGCCTCGGTGCCGCGCACGCCGCCGGGCTGGCCCACCGGGACGTCAAGCCCGAGAACGTCCTGCTGACTGGGGAACACGCGGTCAAGGTCGCGGACTTCGGCCTGGCCCGGATGCTCGCGGGCACCAGCCATACCAAGACCGGCATGCTGATCGGCACCGCCGCCTACCTGGCGCCGGAGCAGGTATCCCAGGGCGTTGCGGACGCGCGGACGGATGTCTACGCCGCGGGCATCATGCTGTTCGAGATGCTCACCGGCCAGCAGCCGCACACCGCGGACACGCCGCTGGCGGTGGCCTACAAGCACGTCAACGAGGCCGTGCCGGTGCCCTCGCAGCTGGTGAACGGCATCCCCCCCGCCCTGGACGACCTGGTCCTCCGGGCTACCAGCCGGAATCCCGACCTCCGCCCCGCGGACGGCGGGCAGTTCATGCGCAGCCTCAACGAGGTCCGCCTGAGTCTCCCGCCCGCTCCCCCAGCCGCACCAGCGGCCGGCCAGCCGGCCCCCGGGTACCCGGACCCGGGATACCCGGACCCCGGCTACCGGGATCCGGCGTACCGGAGCCAGGGCTACCAGGACCCCGCCTACGATGCCCCCGGTTACGGGGCGCCTGCCTACGGGGCCCCCGGTGCCCCGGGGAGCTACCAGCCGGCCAGTTACCAGCCAGATGGCTACCAGCCGGATGGCTGGCCGGCGCAGCCCCCGCCGTCGCAGTACGTGGACGACCTGATTCCCGGCCTGCGGGCCCCGGCGGATCCCGCGGCCGCGAACGGCGGCCCGCCTGCCGCCGCCCCGACCGGAGTAGGTGCGGCCTTCCCGACCTCAGGCCCATCGGGCGCGGGCTCGTCCACCTCGGGGTTCTCCGCAACCGGATTCGCCATGCCGCCGGCCGACGGGAACCCGGGCCTGGCCCGCCGGGCCGAAGACGCGAACCACACCCTGGTGGTGGCCCCCGGCGCGGTCACGGACTACGGCCGGCGCCGGGACCGCAGCGGGCATGGTGGCCCCCGCGAGCCCGGCCTGCAGCGCTGGCTGTTCAGCCGCCGGCTCTACTACGTGCTGGGCGGGCTGGCCGCGGTACTCCTGATCGGCCTGCTCATCTGGTGGCAGGCGGCGGGCAGGTACACCACGGTGCCCTCGGTGGGCGGCCTGGCCGCGAGCACCGCCGGGGTGGAAGTCCGCAACCAGGGCCTGACGGCGAAGATGGGCAAACCCCAGTTCAGCGCCCAGGTGGCCAAGGGCAAGGTCATCGCCACTGAGCCCGCGATCGGCTCCCGGGTGAGCAAGGGCGGCACCGTGCTGCTCATCGTCTCCGCGGGACCGCACATGATCCCGGTCCCCCAGGTGACCGGGAGCCCGCTGGCCACCGCGCAGGCCGCACTGCGCCACGCGGGCCTGATCCCGGGCAAGGTGGTCGACGAGACGTCCACGACCATCGCGAGCGGGATCGTGATCAGCACCACACCAGTGTCAGGCGTGTCGTGGCCGCAGAACCGGCCCGTCTCGCTGACGGTCAGCAGCGGCCAGCCGGTGCCCAGCTTCGTGGGCCAGCAGAAGGCGGTGGCCGAGCAGTGGGCACAGGCCAACGGCGTCAACCTGAACGAGGTCGCGGACGCGAAGAGTGATCAGCCCGCGGGCACGATCACCCAGCAGTCGGTCCCGCCGGGCAGTTCCTTCACTGCCCATGAAGTGATCACCATTAACTATTCCAATGGGCCGCAGATGGCCGATGTGCCCAACGTGGATGGCCAGCAGGTCTCCCAGGCCACTCAGGCCCTGACCCAGGCGGGATTCCAGGTCAAGGTGGACCAGGTCGGGCCGCTGGACATGGTGTTCAACTACAGCCCCAGCGGCCAGGCCCCGCAGGGCAGCACGATCACCATCTACGTGGGTCTGCCGCACGTCTAAGCCGGTGGCGCTGGCCACCTGGCCACACCCCGGGCCGCCTCACCTCTCCCACCCGGGTTTCCGCCCCGCCCTCCACTCAACCCGGCTTTACTTAGCTATTGCCTTACGTTGATCTTTTTATTGTTTTCCGTGGTCAGAAACCTGACCATAGTGGGTATGACCCTAATTAGCGCTGCTTCGGTTCGGGCAAATGTCGTCAATGCACTAATATGACCGCGCGCCCCCCGTGATTGCGCCGCTTCTGTGTGAAGGGGCCTGAGCCGAAGAAGGCCCTGCTGAGAATCCGCCGAGCGACCGTGTTCCGCCGTCCCGGCCGGATGGCCGCGCTTCGCGCCGTCGCGCACCTGGCTGCGTGGCTGCCTTTCGTTCTCGGCCCGGCGCATCAAATCGGGAGCGGCTGGCGGCCGGTCGGCGACGAGGCGGCCATCGCGCTCCGATCGTGGGACTCGCTGACGGCCCAGGGCCCGATGGTCGGCCAGGCCACCCGGCTGGCCAATGGGGTATTCGACCCGGGCCCGCTCCAGTACTGGCTGCTGGCCATCCCGGTCCATCTCGACCCGACGCACGGGGTGCTGTGGGGCGCCGCCCTCTTCTGCCTGGTGGCCTGCTCGCTCGCGGTCGAGGCGGCCTGGTCGGTACTCGGCGCGGCCGGCGGGCTGTGCGCGAGCGGGCTCATCGTCGGCCTGATGCTGTGGATACCGGGCATCGCCGTCACCCCGAGCTGGAATCCCTGGTTCGGGATGGTGTTCTTCATCGCGGCGCTCGCGGCCGCCTGGGCGGTCATGTCCGGGCACCGGGGCTGGTGGCCGGCGCTGGTCATCACCGCGTCGATCGCGGCCCAGGCCCATCTGATGTTCACCGTGCCGTCCGGCGTGCTGGCCATCCTGGCCCTCATCATCGGCCTGGCGGACAGCATCCGCGGCCGGCTGCGCTACTGGTGGGCGCTGGCCGGCCTGCTCGCGGGGGCCGCGTGCTGGAGCGCCCCGCTCATCCAGCAGTTCACCTCCCCGGACGGGAACCTCGGCCTGCTGCTGCGCAGCAGCGGCGCCACGACCGGGCCGCGGACCGGCGGGGCATTCAGCCTCAAGGCCCTGTCCGCCGCGGTGCAGCCGGTGCCGATCTGGTGGAAGTCGTCGACGCAGCACACGACGATCTACCAGGTGATCAGCCAGCGGTCGGCCGGGTTCGTGGTGGCGGTGCTGGTCCTACTGGCTGTGGCCGCGGTCATGGCGGTGTTCCCGCTCCGGTGCCGGCCGCTCGCGGCCCTGGCCATCGTGACCCTGGTCACCAGCCTCGGGTCGCTGGTGACGTATTCCGGGATCCCGCTGGAACACGGCAGCCTGGACACGCTGGGCTACCTGATCCTGGTGCTGTTCCCTATCGGCGTGCTGAGCTGGCTGGTGGTAGGCAGCTGGGCCGTGCTCACCGGGCGCCTGGTCCTGCGCCGGCTGGCCACGACTCGGCTGGCCGGGCGGGCGGTCCCGGGTGCCGGGCTGCTGGCGGGTCTCGCGGCCACAGCACTGCTCACGGTAGGCGCGATCCTGGCCCTGTCGCTGCAGGGACACACCGTTCGCAGGATAACCAGTGACCCGGCCATGGCCGCGACGAGGGCCGCGTCCCAGCAGATCGTGCGGAAACTGCCGGGCCAGCCCATTGCCCTGTGGGTCCACGATTTCGATCCGACCGTCCTGGGACGCTTGACCCTAGGCCTGACCTGGGCACTGACCCCGGAAGGCTTCCACGCGGAGATCACGCACACCCGGCTGGCCCGCGAGCTCGGGGACCGTTACATGTTCCGTGGCCAGGCGATCCCGATGGTCAAGGTCCGGGTGCGGCGGCATGTCACCCTGGTGGCCGTGACCAAGCCCACCCAGCTGGCCAGTCATTCCTAGGCTCCGGCACCGGCCGGAATGGCAGCACCGGCCGGAATTGCAGCACCGGCCGGAATGGCAGCACCGGCCGGAACTCCGGCCCCGGCCGGCCGGGGGTAGTGTCCGCCGATCTGGACCGGCTCGTGGTGCGTTGCGATACTGTGGCCGCCTGTTCATCACTCGTGCAGGAAGTGGCCAGCAGTGAGCGGAACCAGGGTGACGCCGGCCGCCGACGGGTCGTCGAGCCGCGATACCACCGGGCCTCCCGGGCCGGCCGGACGCCGCGGCTGGCCATCCTCCGTCGCCCTGGTCATCACCGGCTTCACCGTGATCGGCCTGGGGCTGCGCCTCTTCCTGCTGAGCCGCCCCGGATACCTGCTCGGCGTCACGCAGTATGACGACGGGCCGTATTTCGGAAGCGCCCTGCGCCTGGTACACGGCGCACTGCCGTATCGCGACTTCATCATCGTGCAGCCACCGGGCATCACGCTGCTGATGAGCCCGGCCGCGCTGCTGGCCCAGGTCACCAGCACGGCCTGGGGCATGGCGGCCGGGCGCATCCTGACCGTCGTGGCGAGTTCCGCGGGGATCGTGCTGGTCGGCCTGCTGGCCCGGCATCGCGGCCCGCTCGCCGTGGCCCTGGCCTGCGGCGTGCTGGCCATTTTCCCGGGCAGCCTGGTCGCCGCGCACACCGTGCTGCTCGAGCCCTGGCTGACCCTGTTCTGCCTGGTCGGTGCGGTGACCGTGCTGGACCGTGACCAGCTGGCCCGCAGCAGCCGGCGGCTGCTGTGGGGCGGGGTGGCGTTCGGTTTCGCGGGCGCGGTTGAAGTGTGGGCCATCATCCCGGTCGTGGTGATCGCGGTGCTGCTGGCCCGGGAGATCCGCCGGGCCGCACGCTTCGTGGCCGGGGTGGCGATCGGCTTCTGCGTCCCGGTTATCCCGTTCGCCGCGACCGCCCCGCGCCGGTTCTACAACAGCTTCTTCGCGGCCCAGGTGTTCCGGGTCGTGCCCACCCGGACCCCGGTGCACAAGCGGCTGCGGCTGATGAGCGGGATCGGCCAGTTGCTGCACCTCGGCGAAACCGGGACGCTCATCGCCGCGCTGATCATCGTGGTCTTCGTGGTGGCGGCGTTCATCGCGGCCTGGCGGATCAGCGGGCAGCCGCTGACCAGCCTGGACTGGTTCGCGGTCGCGACCTGCACCCTGGTGGTGGCGGCGTTCCTCTGGTACGCCCAGTTCTTCCTGCACTTCCCCGCGTTCCTGGCGCCGTTCCTGGGCCTGTCCATCGGGCTGGCCGCCGGGCGGCTGGCGGGCGCCGTGACGACCGGCGGCATCGAGGCACCCGCGAGCCAGCGGAGCCCCGGCTCCTGGGCGCAGTGGGCCGTGGTGGGCCTGGCCGCCGTCGGCGTGGTGATCCTGGCCGTGCAGCAGGGGCAGTCGGACCTGAACGTGACGCCGCGGGTCACCCCGGCCGCACTGCGGGCCGTGGAGCACATCGTGCCTCACGGCGCGTGTGTCCTCAGCGACCAGGCGTCCTTTCTCATCGCCGCGGACCGTTTCTACTCCAGCGTGCCCGGCTGCACGGAGATGGTCGACGCGATCGGCACGGACTACGCGCTGGGCCACGGCCGGGACGCGGACTCCGGGGCGGCCCGGTTCCCGGCGGTCAACAACACCTGGCAAAGCGCGTTCCGGCATGCCCAGTATGTGTGGCTGTCCCTGCGGTTCAACTCGCGGCGCATCGCCTGGACACCCGCCCTCCACTCATACTTCTGGAACCACTTCACCCGGGTGTACAAAGACGGCAAGAGCGACGCCCTGTACGCCCGGACGACACGTGCCTGAGCTGTCCCCGAGCGGCCGGACTACGGCCCGCGCCGCTGACGTGGCCACGCTCCAGCGTCTGCGCGCCCCATAGCCGGGCTACTCGGTAACCGGGCTACTCGGTAACCGGGCTATTCCTGGTGGGAGAAGCGCTCTTCATGCCAGGGGTCCGCGGAGTTGTGGTAGCCGCGCTCCTCCCAGAAACCACGCCGGTTCTCGGTGAGGTACTCCACGGCGCGGACCCACTTCACGCTCTTCCAGCCGTACAGGTGCGGCACGACCAGCCGGATCGGGTAGCCGTGCTCCGGGGTGAGCGGGACCCCCGCCACCGCGGTGGCGAACAGCGTGGTGCCGGCCGCGAAATCGCCGATGCCGATGTTGGCGCTGTACCCGTACTCAGCCCACACCATCACGTGGGTGACCGCGCCCGCCGGGGGCGCCGCGGACAGCACCTCGGCCGCCGCGATGCCCTCCCAGGCGATCCGCGGGATGGTGCACTTGGTCACGCAGTGCAGGTCGGCGGTGACGGCGCAGCGGGGCAGCCGGGTGATCCCGGCCCAGTCCCAGCGGTGCTGCAGGCCGGATTCGGTGGCGCCCAGCACCGTGAAGTTCCAGGTGTCCGGCCGGAACCTGGGCACCGGGCCGTAGTGCTGCGCGGGCCAGTCCGGACGTACCACCTGACCCGGCGGCAGTTCACGTTCCATCTGGACGCGGCCGCTGGCCGGCTGACCCATGCTTGCCCTCCTGGCTGATCCGCGGCTTCTACCATCGCACGTGGGGGTATCCCGGGCACCCGCCGCCCCCGCCCACTATGGATGCGCTAAGCTGCCTTCCATGCGTCAGCAGTTTTGGTTTTGGTATGGCTACCGGCCCGGCAATCGGACGGTCGCCCGCCAGACTCTGCGCTGACGCGAGCGATTTCCAGGAAGCCCCGGGCCACCAGGCCCGGGGCTTTCTGCGTGAACGGCCCCGGCCCCGGCACCGGAACCACCCAGCAGCAGCACCGAGAGAAGAGGACCCAATGGTTGTGGTCATGGCCCCGGAGGCTACGCAGGCGGACGTGGACGGAATCGTCGATGTGGTGCGCGATGCGGGCGGTGAGGCCTTCGTGACCCGGGGCGTCTCGCGCACCATTGTCGGCCTGGTCGGTGACGTGGATCAGTTCGGCTCGCTCAACCTGAGGAGCAGGCCGGGAGTGCTCGACGTGGTCCGGATTTCGGTGCCCTACAAGCTGGTCAGCCGGGAGCACCATCCGCACCGCTCGGTCGTCGAGGTCGGCGGGGTACCCATCGGCCCGGACACGATGACCGTGATCGCGGGCCCGTGCGCGGTGGAGACCCCGGAGCAGACCCTGACCGCGGCCCGGATGGCCAAGGCCGCGGGCGCCTCGCTACTGCGCGGCGGCGCGTTCAAGCCGCGGACCTCGCCGTACGCGTACCAGGGACTGGGCGAGGAGGGCCTGAAGATCCTCGCCGACGTGCGCGAGGAGACGGGCCTGCCGGTCGTCACCGAGGTCATCGACCCCCGCAGCGTGGACCTGGTCTCCTCCTACGCCGACATGCTGCAGGTCGGCACTAGGAACATGCAGAACTTCGCGTTGCTCCAGGCGGTCGGCGAGGCCCGCAAGCCGGTACTGCTCAAGCGCGGCTTCAGCGCCACCATCGAGGAGTGGCTGATGGCGGCGGAGTACATCGCCCAGCGCGGCAACCTCGACATCGTGCTGTGCGAGCGGGGCATCCGCACGTTCGAGACCGCGACCCGGAACACGCTGGACATCAGCGCCGTCCCGGTGGCCCAGCGGCTGAGCCACCTGCCGGTCATCGTCGACCCGTCGCATTCCGGCGGGCGCCGTGACCTGGTGCTGCCGCTGACCCGGGCCGCCATCGCGGTCGGTGCGGACGGCATCATCGTGGACGTGCACCCGGAACCGGAGCTGGCGATGTGCGACGGCGACCAGGCTCTGCTCGACTCCGACATCCGCGAGCTGGCTAGCGTGGCCGCACACCTGCCGCCGCTGATGGGCCGGACACTGACCCCGCCGCGGGACGCCAGCCCGGCCGCTGACCGCGGTGCCGAGCCCGCCCCGGTCGGCTAGCAGGCCGCTCGTTGACCAGGCGCGGGGCACTGGCCCCGCGCCTGGTCTTTCGTCGTCGATCGTAGTAGTCGTCGTCGTCGTCGTTGCGGATCCTGACGAATTGACATCCTCCCCGCTGTGAACGGCGGGGATTCCTACCGTGCTGCTCATGCAGCACCTCGGCGGGTTCCTGCTTCGCAGGGAGTTGCCCGGAAAGCTCCGGGACTTACATTCCCTCCACAGGCGTTTAGCCTGTCCGCCTGCCCGGCGGCCAGGATGTTCCGCGCGGCATTGACGTCCCGGTCGTGGAGCGCCCCGCACGCCGCGCACGTCCAGTTGCGGACACTCAGCGGCTTAGGGCCATCCTTGACCCCGCACTCTGAGCAGACCTGGCTGGACGGCGCGAAACGGCCGATCCTGCAGAACGTGCGGCCGTAGTGCTCCGCCTTCTCCTCCATTAACCGCAGGAGCCGCGACCACCCGGCGTCGTGGACGGACTTTGCGAGCCGGGTCCGGGCGAGCCCGCAGACGGCAAGGTCTTCGGCGTAGACCGCTTGGTTTTCGCGGATCAGCCGGAGAGCTATCTTGTGCGCGTGGTCGAGCCGGGTTTCCCTTACCTTGCGGTGCAGGACAGCTACGCGATGCCGGGCTTTCGCCCGGTTCGCTGACCCCTTCTTGCGGCACAGCGCTCGCTGTGCCCTGGCAAGGTGCCGTTCTTTTGCCCGCAGGAAGGGCGGGTTCGGGATGATCTCGCCGTCTGAGGTGGCCGGAATCGCGGATGGCCTACCCTGCGGCCCTTCCGCTTGCCGGACATCGAGTCGAACCAGTTCCGGTACGCACGCCGCGCGTCCTGGCACGCCTGCACGAGAGCCACTGACGCGACCCCGGACAGCCATTCCCTTTCCGGGGTGGCCTTCGCCAGCGTGACCACCCTGCGCTGCACCTCGGTGCCGGAGATCTTCTCCCCGGCCTCGTGCGCAGCATCTCGCAGCCGGAGCGCGTCGTTGAACACCACGCGAGCGCACCCGAACGTGCGGGCCAGCATCTCAGCCTGGCCAGCAGTCGGGTAAGCGCGGTAGCGATACCGGACGAACATAGACCCATCTCACCACCGGCCTATGACAGATCCGTGCGACTACAGGCGAGGCGGGCACCTAGTTTCCACCCTCCACGTGCACCTGGTCACCATGATTAAAAACACCAGCAGGAAGTGGCGACCCGACAAATGATCCGGTACCTGGCCGAGGTGTCCGGGGAGGTCTGCGATGACGTCGGCGCGGACCTCGTCGAGTGCAACAGGGAAGACGACCATATGCACCAGCTGGCCGGGTACCCGCCCAAGGTCGCTGTCTCCAGCCTGGTGAACTCGCTGAAAAGGCGTCTCGGCCAGGAAACTGCGCCAGAGGCACAGCGTGCGGACGCACCTGGAGCGCCTATGGGCGCCTCCCTACCTCGCCGCATCATGCCGCAGAGCACCGCCAGACACCATCACGAAGTAAGTAAAGAACCAGCACGCACCTGGCCGGCCAGACCTCAGTCTGAAGGCCGGGGCTTGCGCCGCCAGTCGGTCAGGAGTGATCGGGCCGGTATTCCTCCGCGATCATGGCCAGTTCCTCAGCGAGGTCACCCGCGTCCAGCCGGGCCTCGATCCGGCGCAGGTCCTCGATGCGGGCCCGCGTTTCGACCTGGCGCGGGGTCAGCAGCGTGCAGCAGTCCTGATCGGGCAGTTCGGACAGGGGCAGGGTAGCGATCCGGCGCGCCTCGTCGATGATCTCGATCTTGTCGTGGCCGATCAGCGGCCGCAGGATCGGCAGCGACACGGCGTCGTCCAGCGCGGTGAGGTTGGCCAGGGTCTGGCTGCTGACCTGGCCGAGCGAGTCGCCGGTGACCAGCGCGGCCGCACCGAGGCGGCGGGCCAGTATCTCCCCGGTCTTGAGCATCAGCCGGCGCTGGGCCACGATCTGGAGCCGACCCGCACCCGAGGACGCCAGCCGCCGCTGGGCCTGGCCGAACGCGACCACGTACAGCCGCGAATCGCCCTGGAACTGGTTCAGCTGATACATCAGCCCGTACGCCTTGTACACGGATTCGGGACCGGTCAGCGGCATCCCGGAGAAGTGCAGGAAGTCGCAGCGCAGCCCGCGGCGCATCATCCGGTACGCGGCGACCGGGGAGTCGATCCCGCCGGACATGAGCACCAGCGCGCGCCCGCTCATCCCGACCGGCAGCCCTCCCTGGCCCGGGCCGCCGTTGGTGTAGACGAACACCTCGCTCTGGTCCACCTCGACGACGATGGTCAGGTCGGGATGAGACAGGTCGACCGGGTAGCCGTAGGCCCGCTGGACGCGGGCGCCGATCTCCCGGTTCAGGTCGGCGGAGGTCAGCGGGAAGCGCTTGTCGCGGCGGCGGGCTCGGACCGCGAACGACCCCGTCCGGCCGGCCGCCATCGCGACCGCGGTGTCGATGGCCGCGGCGGGGTCCTTGGCCACCCGGGCGGCCCGGCACACCCGGGCGATGCCCATCACCGAGCTGACCCGCTCGGCCACCCGGTCCATGGCCGCCTCCGCGGCCGGCCCGGCCGCCGCCCCGTGCTCGACAGATCCCTGCCTGCCAGCCCCGTGCCCGCCAGGCCCGTGCCCGCCAGGCCCGTACTCGCCGGTCAGGCGGAGCACCATGACCCCGTTGCGGTTCCAGAGCCGCACGCCGACGCCAAGTTCCCGGACGGCCCGGCGGATGTTCTCCTGCAGGATGCGCTCGAAGTGGTGCCGGTTGCCGCCCTTCAGCACGATCTCGCCCAGCTTGAGCACCACGCAGGGCTCAGACAGGCCAGCGGGACCGGGTTCGCGGACGGTAGCGGCGCCGGGCTTCCGGGCCGGGCCCGGGACAGGGGGGGCGCTGCCAATGCCGTTCGTGGCCGGAGCCGGGTGACCAGCCCCGGGTAGTACCACCATCACCCCAGTGTGCCAGCGTCCCGGGCGGCGCGGAGGCGCCGACTGCGGCGAGGGTCCTTCACTACACTTCGTCATGCGCTACGAACCACGATGAAGCCTCCCCGGGCGCGCCCTGTCAAGCATCAAGCGGGATAGCCCGGTTGGCTTGGAACGTGTGATCCGACGACTGATCCGCGGCGCATGTCCGCCGACTGATGCGCGACGTGATCCGGCGCGACCTAGGCAGTGGGTTGTCCGCCGGTGAGCGTCCCGTCATAGCCGATGAGCGGGTGCGGGGCCAACAACTAGGCGATCATCTATCCACTGGATCCGCCTTCTTGTCTGGATGCTGGCGGATGAGGAGCCATCACTCCCCGCTCTGTTGCGCGTCACTCCCCATGGAGACGCCGCGACACCTCTATTGACCTGCTGCCGGAGGGCGGAACCGCGGTGCCCCGGTGGGCGTCCAAGAGGTATGCGACCACATGTGCGGTGCGCGCCGGGCATGACGCTCCTCATGGCGGCCTGCGCGGGGTTGGCGGTGGCGGGCTGCGCCGCTGCGAACACGACCACGGGACAGGTTAAGGCGGCGTCGCCCGGGCCGCGGGAGCGTGCCGTCGCCGACGCGGCGGCCATTCTGAGGGCGTTCGTCGTGCCCCCAGGCGCGCAGCGGTTGCAGAAGGCGCCGGATGCGCTCAAGGTCCCGATCACTACCGTCGTCTCCACCTCGCGGGTGGACAACGTCTCCTTCTGGCGGGTGCCCGGCCAGCCGCAGGCGGTCCTGGCTTGGGAGCAGGTGCATCTGCCCCGCCGGTTCACGCCCGGAGACGAAGATTTCGGGCCGCCGTCGTGGGACCGCACGTTCTCGCTGTCGCCGGTTCCCGGCGTGCTGACCTCCCGGGACATGGTGGTCGAGGTGACCGGGGCAGGTAACGGGCAGACCGCGATCCGGGTGGACGCCCAGGTGAGCTGGCAGCCGCCCCGGCCGGGCTCCGACCGGGTGCCGCCCGCCGCCCGCGTGGTCACGATCACCCAGCTGCCCAGCCTGGGCTCGCACGCCCGGCGCCCGCCCGTGCCGGTCACGATCGCCGACCTAGCGGTCGTCCGGCGGCTCGCGGTGCTCGTCGACAGTCTCCAGCTGTCCACGATCGGGCCGGCCGCCCCCTGCCCGGCGTCCCTGGGCGGCGGGATCCGGCTGACGTTCCGCGCCAGGGTCGGCGGCCCGCCGCTCGCGGTCGCGCAAGGCCCGGCCGCCTGCGGCACCGTGCAGTTCAGCGTCGGCGGCAAGCGGCAGCCCGCGCTCCAGCTCACCGACTCGTTCATCCCGCAGGTCCTAAGGCTCGGTGGCCTGCACTGGAAGGTCCCGTAGGACCCGTGGCCGGTGGATGTCAGCCTGGTCAGCACATGGGAGGCCATGAAGGGCCCGGCTTCGCTCGACGCTGACTGCGATCGGAGGCTATGAGTGGGAAGCCTTCGGTCTCACCGACACTCGCACTAACTGGACCGCGCACAGGCTACTTGGCCGAGGTTCTCCTTTCCGGTGGTGGCTTCGTATTCGGCGGGGCTGAGGTAGCCGAGGGTGCTGTGCAGGCGGGTGCCGTTCTACCAGCCGATGTATTCGACGATGGCCCGGCGGGCGCCGGCCGGGTGGGCCAGGCCTGCAGGTCGATGAGCTCGCCTTTGAGGGAGGCGAAGAAGCTTTCGGCGAGGGCGTTGTCCCAGCACTGGCCGGTCCGGCCGAGGGACAGCACCACCTGGTAATCGGTGGCCAGGTCAGCGAACTCGGCGGAGGTGTACTGCAGCCGCGGTCGGAGTGGAAGACCACGCCTGGGTCCGGGTCCCGGGCGGTGACAGCGTTGCCGAGCGCACCAGCGATCAGCCCGGTGCGCAGGTGATCAGCCATCGCGTAGCCGACGGCGCGGCGCGAGGCGATGTCGATGACAGTGGCCAGGAACAGCCATCCCTCCCAGGTGCGGATATAGGTGATGTCCCCGCACCACCGGGAGTTGAGGCGGCTAGCGTCAGTGGTGAAATCGCGGCGAATCCGGTCCGCCCAGGCTGCGGCCGCTGGGTCCGCGATGGTGGTCTTCTTCCAGCGTCTCGCGGCCCGGCCTTGAAGCCCGGCCTGGCGCATCAGCCGGGCCACCCGCTTGCGGCCATGCCGCTGCCCGCGGCGGCACAGCTCAGCGTGACGTTGCGCCTGCAGCGCTTCTCCGCCTCGATGAACGGGTAGACGTTCACCGGGTCCCCTCCGCGAAGAAAGCCGTGGCCCGCTTCAGAATCTCCACATCCTCACGCAGCCTGCGGTTCTCCCGCCGCAACTGCGCCAGCTCCTGCCGCTCGGTAGTGGTCAGGCCGCCATCGCTGCGCGTTCCGGTGTCCCGTTCCGCCTGCTCTCACCCGATCTGCGCTACGTTGTGCAGGTAGCAGCCTCAATTGCCCTCTTCGTCGGATGGTTCGCCGGAATCCATGCAGGCCACTCCCCCACCCGACCGCGCGAGCTTGCCGCGCCGTCTCGCGGCAGCGGCAGCGGTGGTGCTCTCCTCCGCCGGCTTGCTCTCCGTGGCCACGTACGCGGCCTCCCCGCCAACGGCCCAGGCCGCGACGGCGTCCTGCCACCACATCGCCGGGCCGTTCCACAGTAACCGCGCCGCGATCTTCAACTCGGCGGGCCAGCGGTACGTCCCCTACGGCATCAACGTCACCGGCCTGGCGCACCCGCTCACCGCCTCCCAGATCCGCAGCCGGGCGGCGATGGCCGGCACCGTAGACGCCGACAACGCCGTTACTGCCGCCGCGGCGGGCCTGTGGTGCTCCAACACGGTCCGCCTCCAGATTGAGCAGGACTACCTCGTCGCGGCGGACGGGACGGTTAACCGGCCGTTTCTCGCCGCGATCCAGTCGGAGGTCGCCTACGCCGAGTCCCTCGGCCTGGTGGTCGTGCTGAATGACCAGACCCAGCTCACCCCTGCGCACAACGGGCAGGAGTTCATGCCAACCCGCCGCAGCTTCGCGTTCTGGGATTCCCTCACGTCGCACTACAAGACCGACCCCCGCGTCGTGTTCGACCTATTCAACGAGCCGGCGTTCGTCTCCACCTGGTGGCGGTGGCGCAACGGCGGGGTCCGCAACGGCGTGGCGTTCTACGGGATGCAGCAGCTCGCCGACCGTGTCCGCCACCGCGACGGCGCGCGGAACCTGCTGTGGGTCGAGGGACCGCACGTCGGCGGCAGCCTTAAGGAGGCGTGGGCCTACCGGATCAGCCACGATGGGCCGCTGGAGTATGCCGAACACCGGCCAGCGGGACCGCATACCCCCGCCGACTGGTACGGGCTGTTCGGGTACCTCGCGGTGCACAACCTCGCCCCGGTCGTCGAGGGGGAGTGGGCCGACTACGCGCGGACCAACGCAGGCTGGGCCTGCTGGGACGACGCGCCGAAGTCAGTCCCGGTGTGGCTGCGCTACCTGGCCGACCACCGGATCGGGATGATCGTCACCAAGATGATCCCCGGGCAGCTCATCGAGTCCGCCAACATGGATGACCCCACGCACATCCGTTCCAACTGGTCCTGCACGACCGGTCTCAACGAGGGTGCAGGCAACCAGATCCGCAACTGGTTCAGCCTGCACAACGGCTGACCGGACCTGGCCGGGGCGGGCCGCGTGAGTTAGAACCCCGCGCGCCGGGGCCAGGAACAGCAAAAGAACCGCCCGAGCAGGGCGTCCCGGCCGCTAGCGATCGACGGCCATGCATACCGGCGGCGGCAACGCGCTCGGCAGAAGAGACGCCGTTGATGACCGGCGCGGCCCGCGGGGTCATCTGGCACGCCTAGCTGAGCGTCTATGCAACGCCCCGCCCCACATGAAAGGGACCCATGATCAAGTTCCGCGCGCTCGCGGCACTGGCTGCCGCTGCCGCCGTGTCGCTCACCGCCTGCGGCACCCACACCACGGCGGCCAGCTCAGCCCTACATCGTGGTCTTCAAGGGCACAGTCGGCGCCCCTTCGCTGGTGGCCGGCCAGCTGGGCAAGACGCTGGGGTTCACACCCACTTTCGTCTACCGGTCTGCGCTGAGGGGATTCGCCGCGCCGCTGTCGCCGCCTGTCCTGTCGGCGATCCGGTCCGACTCGCGGGTCTCGTTCGTCGAGCCGGACACCCCGGTGCATGCCGCCGATTTCGCCGAGTGCACCGCCTACTTTCAGAGCGGCACTCAGTGTGTTCCGAACTGGGCGTTGCGTGTCGATGCTGAAAACAGCAGCACCAGGTCGGGTGATGGAACCGGCTCGGTCAACGTGAACGTCGCGGTGCTGGACACCGGTATCGACTTCACCCATCCCGATCTGAACGTGGTCGGCGGCGCCGACTGCACCAGCGGCAAGGGCTTCGACGACCCCAACGGGCACGGAAGCGTAGTTGCCGGGATCATCGGGGCCAAGGACAACGCCTTCGGCGTCGCCGGCACAGCCCCCGGCGCGAACCTGTACGCGGTCCGGGTGCTGAACAAGCAGGGAAGCGGTAGTAAATCGGGGGTGCTCTGCGGTGTGGACTGGGTGACAGCCACCCGGACCGATGCCGATCCGGCCAACGACATCGCGGTCGCGAACATGAGCCTCGGGGGTCAGGGCTCCGACGACGGGAACTGCGGGAACACCAAGAAGGACGTTCTCCACCAGGCGATCTGCGCCTCGACGGCGGCCGGAGTCACTTACGTCGTCGCTGCCATGAATGACGGCACGGACTTCCAAAACACCATCCCCGCGGCCTACGACGAGGTCTTGGCGGCCACGGCGATGGGTGACAGCGACGGTCAGCCCGGTGGGCTGGGTCCGTCGACATGTGTGTCAGGTCAGGCGGACGACACCTACGCCTTCTTCAGCAACTTCGCCACCCTGGCCGCCGACCAGGCGCACACAGTCGATGCTCCCGGCGTCTGCGTCGTGTCGACAGGCCCTAGAGGCCTTTATGGATTCGGGTTTTCTGGAACCAGCTTCGCGTCCCCGGCCGTCGCCGGGACGGTGGCGCTGTGCATCGCCTCCGGCCCGTGTGCGGGCCTGACCCCCGCCCAGATCGTCCAGAAAATCGTGAGCGATGCCGCGGCCTACAACCAGGCGAACCCTGGCTATGGATTCACAGGTGACCCGATCCGCCCGGTGACCGGCAAGTACTTCGGATACCTGATCCACACCGGATCGTACTGAGCAGCACCGGCCGCGCTGGCCGCGCCAGGCACCGGCTGCCGCCGCGAGCAGGGGCAAGCCGATCAGCCAGGCCATCCAGGCCCTCAGCCCGGTACTGGGCAATCCAGCGGTGCACGGTCTGCCGGGCGACGCCGTATCGCTCGGCGACCTCGATGACCGGAGCCAGGCAGCCGCCGCGATCTTTGGCTTGCAACGTCTTTGGCTTGCGAACGTCTACGTCCACCAGCTCCGTGACACCATTGCCGAAGTAGGCCAGGTCATGGACGAGATCTTCCGCGCCAAGATTGGCCAGTAGCCCTCACCCCGTTAGGCTCCACAATGCAGCCAAGCTCTGGACTGGCTACCAGGATAGGCACCGGGCAGAGACGGAAATCCCCGTCGACCAGCGCATCCCTTGATCGAAGTTCGTCCACGTGCTGGACGACTAACCTGACGCGGCCCGGGCCGGTCTCCCAGCACTGTCGATCCAGGCGGCCGCCGTTCGACTCACTGGTACAAGCCAGCGACGCTGCGAACCAGGAGGACGTCATGCGCTACCTATTCCTGCTGTACGGGCCGGATGAGCCGCTGCCCGGCCCCGAGACGCCCGAGGGGCAGAAAATGATCGGCGAGTGGGCGACCGCCACCGAGGCGATGGCCACGGCCGGGGTGCTGATCGACTGCGGCCCGCTGCAGCCGCCGGCCGCCGCCACCACTGTCCGGGTGCGCGACGGCGACACGCTGCTTACCGACGGGCCGGCCGCCGAGATCAAGGAGCAGTTCGGCGGCTACACGCTGATCGAGTGCGCGGGCCTGGACGAGGCCCTGCGCTGGGCGGCGACCGTGCCGACCGCGTTCAACGGGTCGGTCGAGGTGCGGCCGGTCGTGCAGATCCCGGCCCGGGAGGTGCCGGGCTGAGCCAGACGCAGGAGGAGGTGTTCCGGGCCCACTGGTGGGCGGCGGTCGCGACCGTCGCCCGCCTGGTGGGTGACCTCGAGATCGCGGAGGACGCGGTGCAGGAGGCCTGCGCCGCGGCCCTCACCCAGTGGCCCGCGGGCGGCGTCCCGGAGCATCCGCGGGCCTGGCTGATCGGCGTGGCCCGGCACAAGGCCGTCGACCGGCTGCGCCGGGAAAGCCGCCGCGCGGAGAAAGAAGCCGCAGCCATGCGGGACGCCGCGGCCCCGGACGAGCTGGCCTCCACCGCGGACGACGAGCTGGGCCTCATCCTGGCCTGCTGCCACCCGGCCCTGGACCCCGCGGTCCGGGTGCCGCTGACCCTGCGCTCGGTATGCGGGCTGCCCACCGCGGAGATCGCCGCCGCGTTCCTGGTCCCGGAGCCGACCATGGCCCAGCGGCTGGTCCGCGCGAAACGCAAGATCCGGCAGGCGGGCATCTCACTGGCCCTCCCCCCGGCCGCGGAGCGGGCCGGGCGGCTCGGCGGCGTCCTGCGCGTCGTCTACCTGGTGTTCACCGCGGGCCACAAACCCTCGGCCGGTGACGCCCTGGTCCGAGGCGACCTGTGTGACCAGGCGATCAGGCTGGCCCGGGCGCTGGCCGCGCTGGTCCCCGGCGAGGCCGAGGTGACCGGCCTCCTGTCGTTGCTGCTCCTGACGGACGCGCGCCGCGGCGCACGGGTCAGCCCGGCCGGAGACCTGGTGCTGCTGGCGGATCAGGATCGCTCGCGCTGGGACCGGGCGAAGATCGCCGAGGGCGAGGCCCTGCTGGCCCAGGCCCTGCGCGACCGGCGGCCCGGGCCCTACCAGCTGCAGGCCGCGATCGCCGGGTGCCATTCCGGTGCCCGCTCCGCCGCGGACACTGACTGGCCGGAAATCGCCGCGCTGTACGGCGAACTGCTCCGCCACGAGCCGACGCCGGTGGTGGCCGCGAACCGGGCGGCCGCGGTGGCCATGGCGCAGGGCCCGGCGGCCGGGCTGGACCTGCTCGACGAGGCGGCCGCCGACCGGCGGCTGGCCCGCTGGCCGCAGCTGCACATCGCCCGCGCCGAGCTGCTCTGCCGCCTGGGCCGCCGCGCTGAGGCGGCCCGCGCCTACCAGGCGGCGCTGGAACTGGCTCCGGCCGCGCCCGAGCGCGACTTCATCGGCCGCCGCATCCGCGAGCTGGCCGGCTGAGGTCTTTGACAGAATCCGCAACGACAACCGCTGCCCACGTCATGACGGAGACCAAGGCATGAGCACCATCACGGTCCGACCCGCCACCCCGGGCGATTTCCCGGCCATCGCGACGGTTGCGGTGGCCACCGGCCAGGACGAGGAGTGGGCCGGATCGGATCCCGCCTACCTGGCGTACCTGCTGGAGCACGGCACGCTGCTGGTCGCCGGGCGGGACGGGGCCATCACGGGCTTCGGTGCCAGCCGGCTGATCGGCGAGGGCCCGGCCGCGGTCAGCATGCTGTGTGACCTGTTCGTGCACCCGGGGACGCACGGGCGGGGCTGCGGCCGGGCGATCCTCAGCCAGCTGTGGCCAGACGGGGCCGTGCCGCGCCGGATGACGTTCAGCAGCCAGCATGCGCACGCGCTGCCGCTGTACACCCGGTTCGGCCTGGACGCGTGGTGGCCGCTGCTGTACCTGACCGGCGATGTGGCCGCGGTGCGGGCGCCGGACGGCTGGACGGTGGCGCCGGCCCCCGCGGTTGAGGCAGGCGCGGCCGGGGCGCCAGTGGCGGAGGTGGCGGCGCCCGTGGCCAAGGAGGTGGCGGAGGTGGCGGCGGCGGAGCAGCGCTGGACCGGGGTGGACCGGTCCGCCGATCACCGGGCCTGGGCGGCCCGGCCGCACGGGCAGCCGGTGCGGGCCTTCTGGCACGGTGAGCTGGCCGCGGTGGGCACGGCCGCCGGGCACGGGGCGGAGTACGGCCTGGTCCACCTCGCGACCGCACCGGACGTCCCGGCCGGGGACGCGGTACTGGCCGTGCTGGCCAGCCTGAAGGCCCCGGACGGCCGGGCCCAGGTCTGCCTGCCCGGGCCGCATCCCGCAGTGCGCCCGCTGTTCGCAGCCGGGTGGCGCCTCGGGGACTCCGACGTGTTCATGGCGTCCGACCCGGGTCTGCTCGACCCGCGGCGGGCGGTGCCCGACCCCGGCGGCGCCTGACCGGGCGAGCACTGACCGTTTCCTGGTGATTCAGCCCACTCCCGGCCGACCTGCCGGGATGCCCCGACTGATGCCATGATGCTCTGTGTGGATAAGAAGACGCTCCACGAATCGCTGCCGGACCACGAATTCGGGCAGCTCCAGACGGATGCCGAGAAGGGGAGCAACGGCGGGCGGGAATACCCCCGCGACGCTCAGGCCGGCCCGGTACCGGCTGAGGACCAGCTGCGCCACGACGTCCTGACCCGGGTAGTCCGGATCAGCAGGGCCCTGAACCAGCGCCTGGCTTTGTGACGATCCCATGACTGGTTCCATGTCTGATCCGGTCACCAAGTTCCTGACCGTCGACGACGCGCTGGAGGTGACCCGCCTGGTCACCGGCGAGCCGGCCCGGGTCCGTGACTTCGCCGACCTGCAGGCGGCCCTGGCCCGGCCGCAGCAGGCCGAAGACGGCCGGGAGCTGTTCCCCGGCATCTGGGACAAGGCGGCGGCGCTGATGGAATCGCTGGGCCGCAGCTACGCGCTGGTGGACGGGAACAAGCGGCTCACCTGGAACGCGACGTGGTTCTTCCTCGGCGTGAACGGTCACCCGCTGGCTGAGCCGCTCGATGAGGAAGCGGCGTTCCAGTTCATGTACGACCTGGTCAGGGGGAGGCTGACGACCCCGGACATCGCGACAGGCCTGCGGGAGTTCGCCGTCTGAGAGTGGCTGGCCCGGTTCCTGGCCGGCCTGGTTCCTGGCGGGCCCGGCTACTGGCGGGTCAGGTTGGGGGCGCCGGAGCGGAGGACGTACTTCTGGATCTTCCCGGTGGCGGTCTTGGGCAGCTCGGTGACGAACGTCACCCCGCGTGGGGCCTTGAAGTGAGCCAGCCGCTCCCGGGCGAACGCGATGATCTCGTCTTCGGTCGCGGTCTGGCCATCCCGCAGCACGATGAAAGCCTGCGGGGTCTCCCCCCACCGCTCGTCCGGCAGTCCCACGATCGCGGCCTCCTGGACCGCCGGGTGGCGCAGCAGCGTGCCCTCCACCTCGACGGACGAGATGTTCTCGCCGCCGCTGATGATCACGTCCTTGATCCGGTCGCGGATCTCGACGTAGCCGTCCGGGTGGACCACGGCGGCGTCGCCGGTGTGGAACCAGCCGTCGCCCATGGCCCGGTCGGTGGCCTCCGGGTCGTGGTAGTACCCGGACATGACGACGTTCCCGCGGACCACGATCTCGCCCAGCGTCTGCCCGTCCGCGGCGACCTCCTCGCCGTCCGCCTCGATCACGCGCAGTTCACCTGAGGTGAGCAGCTCGACCCCGGTCCGCGCCTTCTGCACAGCCCGGTCGGCCGGGGTGAGCTTCTCATGCTCGGGAAGCGGGGCGCAGACCGTGATGAACGGGGCCGTCTCGGTGAGGCCGTAGACCTGGGTGACCTCCCAGCCGAACTGTTCCTCTAGCCGCTCGATGGTCGCGGCGGCCGGCGGCGCGCCAGCCGTCACCACGTGGACACCGGGCGGTACCGCCCCGCGCACCTCAGCCGACGCGTTCGCCAGCGAGATCAGCACGGTCGGGGCCGCGCACAGGCTGCCGACCCGCTCCTGGCGGATGAGCTGGAATACCGCGCCCGGCTCGACCTTGCGCAGGCAGACATGCGTCGCCGCGGCGCCGGTGACGGTCCAGGTATATGTCCAGCCGTTCGCGTGGAACATCGGCAGCGTCCACAGATAGCGCTCGCCCACCGGGATCGGCAGGTGCAGCAGGGTGCCGATCGAGTTCATCATCGCGTTGCGGTGGGTGATCATCACGCCTTTGGGCCGCGCCGTGGTCCCGCTGGTGTAGTTGATCGTGAGGAGGTCCCGCTCGTCCACGTCCGCGCGGGTGAAGCCGGGGCTCGCGGCGGCGACAGCCGCCTCGTAGTCGAGCCAGCCGTCCCGGGCGCCCTCGAACGCCACGAAGTGCCGGACACCGGGGAGCTGGTCGCGGACCGAATCCACGGCGTCCAGGTAGTCCGCGTCGACGCAGACCACGCTGGCCCCGGAGTGGTTGATAATGTAGACGAAGTCCTCAGGGGTGAGCCGGTAGTTGATCGGCACGAGCACGGCGCCGATCTGCGGCACCGCGTAGAACGCCTCCAGCTGGGCGTGGGTATTCGGCGCGATCGTCGCCACCCGGTCCCCGGGGGCCACGCCGAGCTGCTGCAGCGCGGATGACCACCGGTCGCAGCGATCGAAGAACTGCTCATAGGTCAGGCGCAGATCCCCGTCCACGACACCTTCGCGGTGCCCGTGCAGCCGGCGGGTGCGGCGGGCGAACTCGAGCGGGCTGAGTGGCGTTTCCATGGCGCGCCTCCACAGTGAAGCGGGTCTGCGGCCCGCGCAGCGTCAACACGAACCTAGCGGCAGATCCCAGTTTCCACGAGCACGGGTCCCGCCCGGGCGGCCGGTCCGGGACCCGCCCGGGCCGTCAGGAGGCGAGAACGCCGGCCAGGATGCGGTTCTCGCCGCGCTGCCAGAGGGTGCCGATCTCCGCGAAGCCCGCGGCGCGCAGCCCGTCCACGTGCGTGGCCAGTTGCACGGACTCCGACCCGTGGTGATCCTCGCTCAGCCGGCGCTGCTCACGTTCGGCCACCGGGGCGGCCAGCGCCGGATCCTCCTTGATCCCGTCCCACCAGCCCGCCCAGCTTTCCGGCAGGCCGTCCGGGAAGCGGCGCTGCTCCTCGCGCTCGATCAGCGCCTGCCCCAGCCGGGCCAGGGTGGGTACCGCCGTCGCGTCGTCCTTCAGATGATCCCCGTCGAGCAGCAAGCCGCCGGGCCGCAGCACGGTGGCCAGCCGCGCGTACATGACGTGCAGGGCCTCGGGCCGCAGCCAGTGCAGTGCCGTGGTGCTTACCGCCGCGTCAGCGGGCCGGCCCAGGCCCAGCGCCCCGGTCCAGCCGTCCGAGCGCAGGTCCACATCGGCGAACCGCAGCCCGTCCCGGTCCCCGTACGCGGTGCGGCCGAGCGCCAGCAGCACCGGGTCGGTGTCGATGGCGATGACGCGGGCCGCGGGCATCCGGTCCAGCAGCCGGACCGACAGCGACCCGGGACCGCAGCCCAGGTCCAGGATGAGCGGGTCGCGGCGCCCGGCGGCCTCCTCGACGGCGTCGATGAGGGCGGTGAAGCGGTCCTCCCGGTCGGGCAGGTACCCCTGCTGCTGGATCTCCCACCGGGTGATCCAGCGCTGCGCGGTCTCGCGGTCCAGTACGTCCTGGTTCTGCTCGGGCACGCCCGCCTCCTCGTCACTGACGACTATGCTTTCGCCAGTCACAACGTAGGACGCGAGGTATAACTGGTCAAGTGAATTTCAACAGTCACATGGACATCGTGGTGACGGTGGCGGTGAGCCTGGTCAACATGCTCACGCCGGGCGAGGAACACGGCCATCCGTACCCGCCACTGGACGAGGCCGGGCTGCCCGCGGCCGCCACCGCGGCGCTGCGCACAGGCAGCCCGGGGACCCGGGACGTCACCCTGGCCGAGGCCACGGATTTGCGCCGCTTCGCGATGGCGTTCCGGGTGGTATTCAGCGCCGTCGCCGCGGGCGACGTGGACGCTGCGGCCCGGCAGGTCAACGAGCTGCTTGCGGCCACTGGTGCCCATCCCCAGCTGGACCGACACGACGGCGAACCGTGGCACCTGCACTTTCACGGGACCGAGGAGGACGCGGCGATCGGCTGGGCGGCCGGCTGCGCGACCGGACTGGCCGTGGTGCTGGGCAGTGAACTGCACGGCCGGATCGGGGTATGCACGGCGCCGCGCTGCGACCGGGTCTACGTGGACACCTCACGCAACGGGACCCGCCGGTTCTGCTCCACGACCTGCCAGAACCGGGTGAAGGCCGCGGCCTTCCGGGCCCGCCAGGCCACCGTCGGCTAACCCAGCGCCGGCCCCGGGCAGCGGAAGCAACCGCGGCCGTGGCGTTCCGGGCCCGTTCCCTGGGAGTTTCATTCGCCCAGGCCGCCACCACGAGCCGGGGGTGGCGCGGTGACGGCGCGCACCGCGGGCAGGGCCAGGACGACCGCGGCGCTCAGCGTGGACCAGGCGGCCCCGAACCCGAGCAGGGCCCGGGCCCCGACCACGGCGGCGGCGGGCCCGGCGGCGGCGAAGGCGACCGGGCCGAAGGCGAACGCGGCGACGGCCTGGAAGGCGCTCACCCGGCTCAGCACGCCCGGGGGTAGCTGCTGCTGTTCGGCAGCCGCCGCGAACGTGCCGCCCAGGGCCGACCCGGCCCCCGCGACCAGGGCCCCGGCGGCGACCGCCGCCACCGGGGCGCGCAGCGCGAGCAGCGCGCAGGGCGCCCCATAGCCGAACGTCGCCACCGTGGCCGCGATGATGGGACGGTGCGGGTTCCGGCCCAGGGCCGCCACGGCCCCCAGCACCGACCCGCCGCCGTAGCAGGCCATGATCGCGCCCCATGCCCCCGCCCCGCCGAGGTAGTCCCGGCTCAGCACCGGGCCGAGCAAAAGGTACGGCCCCCAGGTCAGCAGGTTGAACAGGGTGAACTGGACCGTCGTGATCACCAGCCAGGGCCGCCCGCGGAACTCGGCCCAGCCCTCTCGCAGGTCTTCGAGGTAGGAGTGCCCGGCGCGTATCGCGGCGGCGGGCAGCCGGAGTGACGCCAGGGCCAGCACGCTGACCGCGTAGGAGCCCGCGTCGAGCGCGATGACGGTGCCGGGCCCGGCCAGCGCGACCAGGATGCCGGCCAGGCTGGGGCCGATCACCACAGCCGCGGACCGGGCCGCGCTGAGCAGCGCGTTGGCGTTGACCAGATCGTCTGGCGGGGCCAGTTCGACGGTCAGCCCGCTGAGCGCCGGGGTGAAGACCGCGTCGCCGGTCCCCCGGGCCAGCGCGAGCAGGATGAATACCCACAACGCCGGCCGCCCGGCCAGCACGGCCCCAGCCAGCGCGGCCTGCGCCGCGCAGCGGGCGGCGTCGGCGCCGAGCATGACCGGCCGCCGGCCGAGCCGGTCGGCGAGGACCCCGCCGCCCAGCATGAACAGCACCTGCGGGACGATCCCGGCCGCGAGGACCACGCCGAGATCGCTGGCCGTGCCGCCGCTGTCCAGCACGGCGAAGGACACCGCCAGCGCGGACATCGAGGTACCCAGGAGCGAGGTGGCGTACCCGGCGAAGAAATGGGCGAAGTCGCGGTCCCGGAGCACGCGCACCCGCCGCCGCGGCCGGGCCGGATCCGCGGGCGCCGGTCGTGCGGGCCCGGTCCGGGCCCTGGCCCCATTCCCTCGCCCCACGGCATTTACCGCGATAATTGAATGGCCTGCGGCCGTTGATTTACTGCGGTGGGTGAATGCCGTGAGAGATCGCCTTCGCACCCTCCCCACCTTGCCATCTTCCAATTATTAAGGCCAGGATGGTTGGCGTTATGAAGCGATAATAAATTGGCGGTTATGCAGGGACAGCGGGAAGTTACCGCAGTAAATGTGGTCGGCGGCCAGTGTTACCATTAACCATGTCCAGTCCGGCGCCGGTGGAGTATGCGGCCGCGGTGGAGCGGTTCCTCGGCCAGGCGGCTCTCGGTGCCGCGTCCCGCCGGGTGTACCGCATTTCGCTGGCTTCCTGGTCCTGGCCGCTGGTCGGCCGGCCCGCACCCCGGGGGGCGGGCCGCCGCGGCGCGGCGCCGCCCTTCGTCCCGCTGGCCCGGCTCGACGACCCGGGGACCGGGCCGGCCCTGGCCGCCGCGCTGCGCGACCGGGCCGCCGGAACGGACGTCCGCACGGTGAACCGCGAGCTCTCCGCACTGCGCAGCGCCGTGGCCTGGTGGCAGGACCAGCGGTGGATCACCCGCGACCCGACCGCGGGCCTCCGCCACCTGGCCGGTCCCCCGCCGCCGCAGCCGGTGCTCACCGGCGGCGAGCTGACCCGGCTGTTCCAGGCCGCACCGACCTTGCGCGAGCACGCGCTGTGGCGGGTGCTGCACGACAGCGCCGCTCCCGCCGACGAGGTGCTCGGCCTGAATGTCGGCTCCCTGGACCTGGTCCGCCGCCGCGGCCGCCGCCGCCCGTCCGGGCCAGACCAGTGGATCGGCTGGGGTGCCGCCAGCACCGAACTACTGGGCTGGCTGACCGCGGGCCGCCCGGAGGGGCCGGTCTTCCTGACCAGCCGCCGGACGCCGGCCGGGACTCCCGCGGCGGACGTATGCCCGCTCACCGGGCGGGCCCGGCTGTCCTACCGGCGCGCCGCCGAGGTATTCACGGAGGTCACCCGCCCGCTCGACCCGACGGGGTCCGGCTGGACCCTCAGCCAGCTCCGCCCGGGCGGCAGCTCATGATCACGGTCAATTTCTGCCAGCTGGCACCACACATTGACCACCATCAGGAAGGCCCGGGACATGGGCGCCCGCCTCGGGAGATCAGCGCGCGCTGGCCAGGCGGGAGTCGTCGCGGCGCAGGCCGGGGGGCAGGTAGGCGGCGCCGGGGCCGCCAGCCCGGGCGGTGTCGGCGGGGTTGGAGATCGCGCAGCGCTGCAGCGACAGGCAGCCGCAGCCGATGCAGGAGTCCAGCCCATCGCGCAGCGCGGTGAGCGCCTCGATCTGCTCGTCCAGCCGGTGCCGCCAGCCCCGGGACAGCCGGGACCAGTCCGCACGGGTGGGGGTCCGCCCCGCGGGCAGCGACGACAGCGCCGCGGCCACCTCGGTCAGGCTGAGCCCGACGTTGCGGGCCGCCCGGATGAAGGCCAGCCGGCGCAGCGTGCTTCGCTCGAAGCGGCGCTGGTTACCCGCGGTCCGGTCCGCGGCCAGCAGGCCGAGGCCCTCGTAGTAGCGGATCGCGGACTCGGCGAAGCCGCTGCGCCGGGCTATCTCGCCGACCGTGAGCAAGTCCGTGGTGCGCACCCGGGCCCTCCCTGACATAAAGCTGGCTTCAACTACAAGTAGGCTACGCGACCCGGCGGGCGAAGCCGCGGCCTAACCGGCGCAGGGGCCGGCCTGGGGGGCGTAGATGACCACGGACCGGTTCTCGAATACCGGGCGGTACCGGGCCGGGTGGGCCTGAAAGCCCGCCAGGTCGGCCTGGGGGTCAGGGCCGGTCTTGCGGTAGATCACCACGAACCGGACGTCCTCACGGGCGATGGCCTGCTGCGCAGCGCAACTGGCCGGGTGCTCCAGGATTTCCTGCGAGTCGATCAGCGGCCTGACCCCGGCCGGCGGCAGCGATCGCGCCTTGGTGAACGACACGCCCGGGGAGTAGTACATCAGGCCGGTGTAGTCCCCCAGGGCGAGTACCGAGCGCTCGGTGATCCCGTGATTCATGGGGGTGGCGACGATCGTGCCGCCCGAGTTGTGATCCCGGAGCCAGGCGCCGGCCGCCACGACCG